>DATDQT010000120.1:0-11624 GCA_035292085.1 bacterium | reverse complement strand
CGGGTATTGCGGAAGCTGTGGACGCAGGAGGTCGTGACGTTTCGCGGGCGCTTCCATCACATCGTCGACGCCGGGATCAACCCGCTGCCCGTGCAGCGCCCGATTCCAATTTGGATGGGCGGGGAAAGTGACGCCGTCCTTCGGCGCGCTGCTCGGATTGCCGACGGTTGGATTCCTGGGGGCCGGCTGACCTCGCCGACGACGACGCACGCCCAGGTGCCCGGCGGCTATACGGCGATGGTCGAGAAGTTACGGGAGTACGCCGCCGGCGCGGGGCGCGATCCGCACACAATTCCGTTGGAACGGCGCGTGGCGTACTCGGCCGGTCCTGAGCGCTGGCGGCAGGCCTTCAGCGAGTGGCAAACGCTGGGGGGCACCCACTTCAGCATCAGCACGATGCAGGCGCACCTCGACAGGGCGGACAAGCACATCGAGGCGCTGCGGGTCTTTAGAGCGGAAGTCGGCGGATAGCCTCCCAGATCCGGGCGGGCGTGAACGGGAAGTCCAGGTGCCGGACCCCCAGCGGGCGCAGGGCGTCGTGCACCGCGGACGCGATCACCGCCGGCGCCGCGATCGAACCCGCCTCCCCCACGCCTTTGATCCCCAGCGGGTTCAGGGGTGAGGGAGTCTCCAGAAACTCCGACCGCACGGTCGGGACGGCATCGGCGCGCGGCATCCCGTAGTCGGCGAACGTCGCCGTCAGCAATTGGCCGTCGTCGTCATACACGACTGCCTCGGTGAACGCCTCGCCCAAGCCCTGAATCACGCCGCCGATGACCTGCCCTTCGGCCGTAAGCGGGTTGACGACGCGGCCGATGTCATCGACGGCGACGAAATCGAGCACGGCGACGTGCCCGGTGTCCGGATCCACCTCCACGACCGCCGCGTACGCCCCGTAGGGAAAGACCGGCGCGGGCAGCCGGAAGATCGCGTGCTCGTCGAGCCCCATCTCGATTCCCCGCGGCAGGCGGACCGGGTTGAACGCGGCCGCCGCGACGTCGGCGAAGGTCACGTGGCGGTCCGGCGCCCCGGCGACGTAGATCAACCCGTCCGCCCACTGCAGATCTTCCGCCGCGGCTTCGAGGAGATGCGCGGCGATGCGGGTGGCTTTGGCTTTCACCCGTTGAGCCGCCACGAACAGCGCCGAGCCGCCGACGGTCGTCGACCGGCTGCCGAACGTACCCACCCCGCGCGGCACGATCGCCGAATCGCCGTGCTCGACGGTAATCGCTCCAATGTCCACCTGCAGCACGTCGGCGGCGATCTGGGCAAACGTCGTCTCGTGGGCCTGGCCGGTCGGAGTGGACCCCAATCGCACGATGACCCGGCCAGACGGACTCACCGTCAGGGCCGCGCTCTCCCACAACTGCGCGCCGGCGCGTTCGAGGTACATCGTCACGCCGACACCCAACAGGCGGCCGTCTGGCCCGCCGGCGGACTGTTCCCGGCGCCGCTGATCGTAGCCGATCAACTCGCAGGCCCGTCCCAGCGCACGCGGGTAATCTCCCGAGTCGTACGTGAATCCGAGAGCCGATCGGTACGGAAACCGATCCGGAGGCACGAGGTTGCGACGCCGCAATTCGACCGGATCGAGCGCCATTTCGTGCGCGGCGAGATCGACCATGCGCTCCACCAGGTAGGCGGCCTCCGGCCGGCCTGCGCCCCGGTAGGGGCCCGTCGGCACCTTGTTCGTCGCCATCCCCAGCGTCTCGACAGAGACGGCGGGAATCGCGTAGGTGCCGGTCAGCAGCATCGAGGTCGTGATCGGCACCTGCGCGGTCGCGGGATAGAGATACGCTCCGAGGTCGGCCAGGACGCGCGCGCGTATCGCCAGGATGTGTCCGTCGCGATCGAGAGCCAGCGCCATGTCGACGTCCAGGCCGCGCCCTTGATAGGTCGCCGCCAGATTTTCCCGGCGGTCCTCGACCCATTTCACCGGCCGGCCCCACGCGATGGCCAGCAGCGCGGTGACCGCGGTTTCAGGCGGGACGTGCCCCTTGCTGCCGAAGGCGCCACCCACGTCGGGGATGATGACACGGATGCGGTCGTCGGGTCTGCTCAGAATCCGGCTCAGCTGCCCGCGCGGACGGTGGGGGTCCTGCATCGAGCACCAGACGGTGAGGAGATCCATTCCCGGGTCATAGACGGCCACCGCGCCGCGCGATTCGATCGGCGCGGGCGCCAGGCGCGGGATGTGGAACGACTGGCTCACCACGTGCGCCGCGCCGGCAAACACGGCATCCACGTCGCCCTCTCGATGCGACCACTGCATGAGCACGTTCCCCGCTGCGTCATCGTGCAGGAGCGTCTCGGCCGCGTATGCCTGCGCGGTCGTCGTCACAGCCGGCAGCGGGTCAATGTGCAGGGCCACGAATGCGGCAGCATCTTCGGCGGCCCGCCGCGTCTCGGCCAGCACCGCGGCCACCGGCTCTCCGACGTAGCGCACCTTGTCCGCGGCCAGGATCGAATGCGGCGCCCGCGCGATCTGCGCACCTTCCGGTGCTGCCGGCACCACCGGCGTGACGCGGCCGGCGAGATCGGCGGCCGTCAGGATCGCCATCACACCGGGAGCGGCTCGCGCCGGATCGGTGTCTACCGCGCGCAGCGCGCCGTGGGCGACCGGACTGCGCACGAACACCACGTGGGCCAGGCCGGGGAGGACCAGGTCATCGACGTACGTCGCCTCTCCGCGCAGAAACTTCGGATCCTCCACGCGGCGCAGCGGCCGTCCGATCCAGGAGGTGGGAGATTTCACTTTCGCGTGCTTTCGTGGTGGGCTCGATGAGTCCCTACGACTGCGGGGCAACCGGCAAGGTAAACCGGATAGTCGTGCCTGATCCCGGAGTGCTCTCGGCGGAGATTGCGCCGCCGTGGGCGGCCACGAGGTTCTTGGCGATGGTCAACCCCAGCCCGCTCCCTGTGGAATCCCGCGACCGGTAGAATCGGTCGAACACGAGCGGCAGTTCATCGGCGGGAATCCCCTGGCCGGTATCGCGCACGGTGACAGTGATGTCGCCGCTGTCTACCACGTCACACTCGATGCCGACCCTGCCGCCCCTCGGTGTATACCGCAGCGCGTTGGTGATGACATTCTCCAACACCTGACGGATGCGCGCCGGATCCGCCACCACCGCCGGAAGTGACTCAGTCGTGCGTGTCGTGATGGTGATGCCTGCGGCATCGGCCTCCGCTTGAAAGGATGCGGCCGTTTCATCCGCAAGCAGACCGAGGTCGAGCCGCTCTCTGCGCAGGGGCAGTTCGCCCGCCTCGGCCAAAGTGAGCGTGCGGAGGTCCTCGACCAACCGGGCGAGCAGGCGGGTTTCTTCCAGCACCGGCAGCAGGTGGGCATCGTCCCGAGGATAGATGCCGTCGAGGAGCCCTTCCAGGTTGCCCTGGATCACCGTCAGCGGCGTGCGCAGGTCGTGCGTGATGTCGGCCAGCAGTTTGCGGCGCCGCTCATCGCTCGACTGCAGGCGGCCGATCATCTGGTTGAAGGTGCGCGCCAGCGTCCGTACCTCGGGCGGGCCGCGTTCAGGGACGCGGGTCGAGTAGTCGCCGTCGGCGACCCGGCCGGCAGCCTCGATGAGATCGGCAACCGGTCTGGCGATGCCCCGCAGCCAGCGGCCGGCCGTGAGCACGACCAGCAGCAGCACGAACAACGTCGCCGGCCAGAAGCCCGGACGGCTTCCGCCAAGCCAAAACGCCGCCGCAGACCCCACGATGAAAAAGAAAAACAGCGCCATGAACAGCAAGCCCAGGCGCCGCTGGAAGCGTCCGCGAGGACTCGACCAACGCCGGAACGGAGGCCCCGCCGGCGGCCACGGTTCATCCTGCGGCCACCACGGCGGCCGCGTGCGGGGCCCGCGTCGTGCATGGCCCCACGTCATCTATGCTTCCGCCAGCTTGTACCCGACGCCGTACACGGTGAGGACGTACCGCGGCTTCCGGGGATTGGGTTCGATCTTCCTGCGGATGTTCTTGATGTGCGCGTCGATCGCCCGCTCGTACGACTCGAAGGCGACGCCGCGGAGGTGGTCGAGGAGCTGGCCGCGTGTGAAGATGCGCCCGGGCTGCCGGGCCAGCGCGGTGAGCAATTGGAATTCGGTCGGCGTGAGGTCGGGCGTCTTCTTCCCCACCGACACCCGCATACGTGGGACATCGAGCATCAGATCGCCCACGTGGATCGTCTCGGCTCCCGCGCCGGCCTGGTCGAACCGGCGCAGCACCGCCCGCACGCGGGCCACCAGTTCCTTCGGGCTGAACGGCTTGGTGATGTAATCGTCGGCGCCCAACTCCAGGCCGACCAGTTTGTCCGATTCCTCGCCACGGGCCGTGAGCATGACAATCGGCACGTTCGTGTCCTTGCGGAGGGTCCGGGCGACGTCCAGACCGTCCATCTCCGGCAGGCCCAGGTCCAGGATCACGAGGTCCGGCTTCGCCGCGCGCACGGCGGCAATCGCGGATTTTCCGTCATGCTCGCTGAGCACGCTGAACCCGGCGTGCTGCAGGTAATCGCGCGCCAGCTGCACGATCCGGGGTTCATCATCAACAACGAGGATGGTCCGCAGAGCGGTGGTCCCGCCTTACAGAGTGATGGCGACTTTTCCCCCCGCGTGTCCTTCTTCCAGGTACCGGAGTGCCGCCGGGGTCTCGCTCAGCGGGTACGTTCGGTCGATCACCGGCGTGACCTTCCCGTCCTCAATGAGCTCCTTCAGGACCAGCAGGTCCGGTCTGTTGATCCTCGCGAGGAACGGGACCATCTTCTGGCTCGCGAACCGTGACACGACCACGGCTTGGAAGAGACGAGCGAGAATTGCGAACCCGCCCTTTGGCGCGCCGGCCATCACGACGATCCCATCCGGGGCCAAGACGCGCCTCAGCGCTGGCAGGGAACGGTTCCCCGCGACGTCGAGGATCAGGGCGTAGCGCTGTCCGCTCCGGGTGAAGTCTTCTTGGGTGTAGTCGACGACCCGGTCGGCGCCGAGCGCTCGGACCATGTCGACGTTCCGCGTGCTGCACACCGCGGTCACGTCCGCGCCGAACGCCTTGGCGATCTGTACGGCGAACGTGCCCACACCGCCTGCCGCGCCGTTGATCAGGACCCTCTGCCCTGAGCGGATCTGTCCTTTGTCGCGCTGCCCAGGACCTTCCTCCTGGGTCTGCGCAGACCGCCCATCTTCATGCGGAAGAAGTAGAGGCGGAAGACGTAAGGCCGCCCCTGAAGCGGACGCCAATCGGCTGGATTGACCGACGCCGTACGCACGCGCACGAGCACGCTGTCATCGCCGACCACCGGCGTGTCGATGTCCCTCAGCTCGAGGTCTTCCGGTGGTCCGTACTTGTCCCACACGATCGCCTTCACCGTGTTCTCCTCATGGTTGGTTGATGCCGAGGCTACGCGGTCCTAGTGTCCTGCTTCCCTTCGTGCGCCCGGCGGTGCCACTCCTCGAACCACGGTGGCGCGCCTGCACCGGACGGACCGCGATGCCAGTGCCCCGGCCCGCCGCGGCCCCAGAACCACAGGCCGCGCAGCACCGCGAAGATCAAGAAGAGGAAGAATAGGAAGAACAGGAACCCGAAGAACCCGAACCCGTGCCCGAACCATCCGTACAGCGAGCCGTAGTAGTATGGCGGAACGCCCGGCTGCGGCTGCACTCCGGGCTGAGTGCTCTGTGCCAGCCCCTGCGCCAGGCCGGCCTGGTATGCGTTGTTCGCGATCGCGCCCCCGATCGCGACGAGGACCAACACACTGACAATCCCAGCAATCCAGCGTCTGTCCACGGTGAATCCCTCCTCATGTGGAGTCACGTCACGTCCGTGGATAGTGTCGGTGGAGATCATGAATGGATTGTGAATGCGGTATGGAGAGGTGCGGAACAAAGAAAGAGGGACGGGGGTGATCCCCCGTCCCTTTTCAGTGACTCAGATATTCTTACCTGACAGCGGCCGGAATCTTGACGGCCGGAGCCAGACCGAGCTGCTGCAGCATCGCGTACTGGTCGACGATCCCCCAGTGCTCGACGAACTTGCCATCAGCGACCCGGCTGATATGGATTTCCGTCCAGGTGGCCTGCTTGCCCGTTGCCGGCGAACCCATGAACTCGCCCTTTTGCGTACCCTGCGCGGTCAAGCGATTCACGATCTTGTCGCCCGCGTAGATCTCGTCCTCGACCGTGTAGCGGAAGTCGGGGAAGGCCGCGCGGAGCTGCGTGAGGATCTGCTTTGCACCCGCGAGGTTCGGCGTGCTGCCGAGCACCGGTGTGCGGTCCACGTAATTCGGGGCGAACAACTCGTCCAGCGTGGACCAGTTCCCCGCGTTAATCGCGTCGACCAATCGACGCACGAACTTCTTGCTGTCTTCTGGCAACATCGGGTTCTCCTTGGTACAACTGTGGAGCTGTCCTCACCCTCTCTGCCGGCAGGACGAGAGTGGGCAGCCATTCGCGGCGATTCGCTTGTCCCGGTGGGGCGACTGAATTGTCTCCAGAGGGAATGAACCGAAAAGAATGGAAGCGTACTGCGGACACCTGCTCGCGCGATCCACCTGCAGCAGTCGCGCTACATCTCTCACAGTAGCATGGAAGCGATCTGCCGTCCACACATATTATCTTCGCGCCAAAGGATCGAGGCCCGAGCATTGCTGCCCGGGCCTCGATGTTCATTTCAGCGGATTGGTGTGAGTTAGCCGATCGGCCGGACACCCGTCGCCTGCGGACCCTTCTGGCCCTGCGACGCGGTGTACTCGACCTTCTGCCCCTCGTTGAGGGACTTGTAGCCTTCGCCTTCGATGCCGCTGAAGTGCACGAACAGGTCTTTCGACCCATCCTCGGGGGTAATGAAGCCGTACCCCTTCTCGCTGTTGAACCACTTCACTGTGCCGATTGCCATGCGTCTACCACCTTTTTTGTACTGCGACTACCACAGCCCTGACGTGCTTCTGTGATGCGTGCTCAGTGTGGCACAGATCGTGTCCCAATACAATGACCTGGATGAGTCCTCTGTCAGATCCAGCGGCGGATGACGCGCCCGGTGACACGCTTGTTCTTAAACGGTTTGCCGTTGAGGAAGGTCTGCGCGGTCGCGCCGTAGCGGAACACGACCTGCCCGGTTGGGTCGCGTTCGCTCCAGACCCGCGTATCGGTGACCGCTTTGATCTTCCACTCGCCCCGCCCCAGCGTCGTCTCGTAGTGCGTGAAGCCCACCGCCGACAGCGGGTCGCCGTCGAGGATCTGGAAGTTCTCGCTGGCCGTCTCGTCGACGAGCATATTCTGCAGGGCGCCGCCGTAGATGTAACTGCCACTGTCGAAGAGTTTCTTGACGAGAATCCCCTTCCGGCCGCGGGCCGCGATCGGCTGCGCCACGCGTGAGTTGGTTTCTCCCCGAAGCGTCTGCAGCGTGGGGACGTACTGCTCCGGGTTCACGTACGCCGTCACGGATCCCGCCAGTAATCGCTGAATGCGGCCATCGTCGGCGCGGGGCCGGCGGCCGGGCAGCAGGAGCGCACTCGCCGGATGGGTGCCGGCACGGCCGGCGTGCACCCGGATCATCGGGATCTGCGGACTCTGCCACATCGTCGGGAAGAACGCCGGCGACACGCTGAGGCGGATCTTCCAGCCGCTCTTGAAGACGTGACCGGTGATGTTGAGCGGGATCCGCACGGTGAAGACGCCCCGCCGCACCGGCTGCGGGCGGGCCATGTTCCCGCCGCGATACGCGAGATTGAAGAAGCGGTACGTCACCAGATGGGAGCGGCCGGTCACCGGACTCACCTCGCTCAGCCGGATGTCCAGCGACGCGATGGGCCTGTCACACTCCATGGTGAGCACCACCGTGGGATAGCCGAAGCAGGCGAAATCCGCCGTCAGGGGGGCGCTGGTGAACGCGATCGCGCGCTGGTCGTCGGCGGTCTGATCACCCGGCAGGTCGTCATTCGTGCACTCCCCCCAGGAACTGGTCTCCAGGATGGACGTGCCCAGCGTGATGTCCGCCCGGCTCGCATAGACCTGGCGGACCGCCGGCACCCGAGGGGACAGGCGGTGATCGGCCGCCAAGTGGAACTGCCGCCACCGCGTGCGGCTCATCCAGTGGTGATCTTCGGCGACCCATGCGCCGGACTCGACGTAGTGAGGCTCGCGATCTGTTGGGGGTTCGCGCGACTCGCCCATCCACACCGTCAGCGGCGGCCACGTCGTGACGGGGTCGGGGGTCTTCCCCTTCAGCCAGCGATCCCACCAGTGCGTGGTGATGTAGCGCAGCCAGTCGATGCGGGGACCCGGGTACCCGTCGAACGGGTACTTGTGGCCCCACGGCCCGATCAGCCCGCCCACCGGGCGGCCAAGCTCACCCAGCGCGCGCACGGCGCGGTCCACCGGATTCTTGTAGCCATCCTGCCAGCCCGACAGGATGAAGACCGGGACCTTGACCTTGGCGTAGTGATCGCGAACGCTGGCGCGCTGCCAGTACGCATCGCGCGTCTGGTGGCCGGCCCACTGTTGGAACCAGAACGCCATCTGGTCGATGCGCTCGCCCCAGCGTTGCTGCCAGCGGTCGGGCACGATCAGCGGATCCGGCGGCAGCGGGGTCCACCCCCACATCGCCGACGGCCAGCCGACGTTGTCCTGCATCATCGCGCCGCCCATGTAGTGGATGTCATCGTTGTACCGGTCGTCGTTGCCGCAGCACACGATCACCGCCTTCAACGCGGCCGGCGTGTCGTCGCGGGCAGCCATCATCAGCGCGTTGATCGCGCTCCACGACTTGCCCATCATGCCGACGTTGCCGTCGCAGAGCGGTAGTTTCGCGATTTGCTCGATGACCTGCCCGCAGTAGACGAGTTCCTCCTCCGTGTACTCGTCGGTGATGATCCCGCTCGAATCGCCCGTCCCCTGCAGGTCAACCCGGAAGCACAGGTACCCGTTGAGCGCGAACCACGGGTACATCATGCTGTCCACGTACATCATCCCGTCGCGCCGGCGGTACGGGTTGAGCTCGACGATGGCCGGCATCTTCGTCCCGGCGGCCAGCAGGTCGGCGTTGTACCAGTAGTGCCCGACCAGCGTCACCGGAGTTTTGCTGCCGTACTGCCCGGTGAATGTGATGACCTTCGGGAAGGGGACTCTCTCGAGGGGAACCGGGAGGTAACTGACCGTGCCGCACGGATCGGTGGGCGGCGGCGCGACGGGGCGCGAGCGGATGGCTCCGCGCTTCATCTGGGATCCCGCGAGCACCGTGGCGATCGGGCGGAGGCCGAGAGCCGCGAGGCCCGTCGCGTACCTGAGCAGGTCACGACGAGTGAAGCGCATGCGACTCAGCGCTTTGCCAGATCGACTAACAGCGGCATGATGTCGGTCCCCATCAGCGTACCCAGATCACCGCGCGCAGCCTCCCGCTCTCCGAACGCGGCGGTGCCGTCGGCGGCTACCCCGTCGCCGGACACCAGCAGCGGCACCGGGTCGGCGGAGTGGCCCCGCAGCGCGCACGGCGTCGCGTGGTCGGCCGTGACGGCGATGATCGTCTGGTCGAGGTCGACGCGCGGGAGCAACTCCCCGAAAAACGCGCGGTCGATCAGCGCGATGACGTCGCGCTTCCCCGCGAAATCGCCGTCGTGCCCGGGTTCGTCGGGCCCCTTGAGGTGGAGATAGAGACCGCCGTGTCTGGGAATCTCGTCGGCCGCCCGGTGTGCCCACAGCCGGTAGACCCGCTCGTGATCGCCGGCGCTGGGCGGCACTTCGATGATGGCCATCCCCAGCACGCGCGCGATGCCGCGTTCGACCGGCATCTCGACGAAGCAGCCGAACTCGACGCCGAACCGGTCCTGCATCGAGGGCACCTCGGGAATGTGGTCGCCCCCATCACGCACGAGGATGACGTTGGCGGGCGGGTGGCCCCGTTCGCGGCGGCGCTGGTTGACCGGGTGGGCGTCGAGCACGCCGCGGCTCTTGCGCGTGAACTCATTGACGAGTTCCGCGGTGGTCCAGGCTTCCGCGGAGTCATCGAGCGGCTGGCACTCTTCGACCAGGTTGCCGAACTCCGCTTTCGCCACCCCTAGTCCTTTCACGCGGGCGTAGGCGGGATCGGTGTTGGAAATCTGCGCGGACAACCGGCCGGTCTTCGGGTAGAATACGACGGCGCAGCGATAGCCGATCGTCGACTGCACGACCATCCGCGCCGGCGACGACGCGAGGACTACCTCGCGGTTCACCGCCTCCGCCAGGGCGCGCGCCTCATCGCTGGTCAGGTTGCGTCCGACCCGACGGTCGACAATGTCCCAGCCGGCGCCCACCGTCGCGAAGTTACCCCGCAGCGCGACGTCCCCCTCCGCGAACGCGAGTCCGGCGCCCAGCGCTTCCAGCGGCCCGCGGCCGGCATGGTAGCGCAGCGGATCATAGCCGAGGATCGCCATCACCGCGACGTCCGATTCGGGCGCGATGTCCCTCCCGACGCTGATCACGCTACCCTGGCGTCCGTCAGCCGCCAGCCGGTCCAGGTTCGGCGTGGCCGCGGCCTCCAGCGGCGTCCGACCGCCGAGGATATCGCTGGGACGGTCGCCCAACCCATCCAGGATGACGTAGAGAATCTTTTTCATGACCCTTGGCCTCCCGGTAGGTTTTCTCGGAGCGGCACCGAACACCCGCACTCACCCAGGGAGGTGGAGCACATGCCGACGTACGTGCTGCTGTGGACGTGGACCGATCAGGGGGTGAAGGCGGCTAAGGACAGCGTGAAGCGTCTCGAATCCGGTGTGAAAGAGTTCGAGAAACTCGGAATCAGCGTGAAGGATTCCTACTGGACGATGGGGGTCTACGACGGGGTGGTGATCCTCGAGGCGCCGGATGACGCGACGATGAGCCGGGCGGTGCTGGGACTGGGCATGCTGGGGAACGTCCGCACGGTGACTGCCCGCGCGTACACGAAGAGCGAGATCGGCAAGATCCTGAACAGCCTACCCTAAGCTTTACTTGTGGGTCTGGTTGAAAAGGCAAGCTGCCAGTCTTCGTCGACGGTCCCATCGATCGAGAGCTGCCACACGTATCGGCCATCCGGGGCCAAGGGCAGCGGGCCGATGTTCACCGCAAAGACGAAATCGAGGGCCGTGCCCGGCTTCAGTCCGGGTGGCCGCCCGACCTCGAAGTCGGTCCCCAACTCCACCGGCACTTCTCCCGTGGGAGTCGGCACCTTCACCGGCCGGCCATCAGCATCAACGAGCGCCAGCTTCAGCGCATGCTTCTTGTTTGCTTCGTCCCATGGAATTTCAATCTTGACAGCGATCGCCGATGGAATCGGATCGGGACCGGTAATCGACCATCCGCCCCCCAGGATGTAGAGCTTGCCGTCTACGGCCTGCGCAGAGTCAGCGAGCAGCATCGTGACTTTCATAGCCCTGGTGGCGGTAGATACGCCCCTTTCCTTAGAATGTCGGCGATCCACTCGGCGCGAGGATAGTTTACCGCCTGGAGATCTGCGATTGTGGTCGCGACGTCATACTCGACGCGCCTGATTTCTGGACGGCCGTCGGTCACGACAAGGTAGGATGGGCGCCAGTCTCCATCATACGGGCTTCCCACGCTGCCGCTGTTGGCGACGGTCAGTCCTGGAAGCGCGCGGACGAACGGCCGATGAATGTG
>DATDQT010000119.1:0-29524 GCA_035292085.1 bacterium | reverse complement strand
AAGTTCACAATTTCGAGCCGTTCCCACATCGGCGGCGGTGTCGTCCCCACCCGAAGGGCGAAGTTCCGCCCGTCCGCCGCTTCCAGCGGACCTGCCAGCGTGACCGATGCGGAGCCGAGCGGATTGCCCGTCAGACCGAAGCCGGTGGCCTGAATCCGCACGTCCTGGACGCTGGTATCGCCTTCGTTGTCCACGGTGCCTTCGATCACCAGCTGCTCGCCGGCCACGGACACATTCCAGTCCGTGATCTTGATGTTCGCCGGAATCTCGGGGATCGCCGCCGGCGGCTTCACCGCGGGGAGCTGCGGAGGCGCCGGGCACCCGGCCGGCGCGACAACCGGAGGAGCAGGGCTTCCACGCGGGGCCGCCAGGAAGGCCAACCACTGGGCCGCGGCCGAGCCGTACACGGTATCCCCGCCAAGGGTGCGCGCCCGTTCGAATGTCGCCCGGGCCTGCTCGGTCTGGCCGAGCCGCGTGAGCGCGACACCGAGCAGTAGGTAGGCTGCGGCACTCTGCGGATCCAAGGCGATCGCGCGCTGGAGCGCCGGTACGGCCTCATTCCACCGTTGCAGCTGAATGTAGGTGGCGCCAAGCCAGATCCATCCCCGGGCATCGTCCGGGTGCTGCGCCGTCGCCTGCAAGAAGAACGGGAGTGCCTCCGCGTAACGGCCGGCCTGGTAGCGGGCGATCCCCTCATCCAGCGGGTCGGCGGGTGCGGCGGCCTGTCCCACCGAGGCGGCAAGTGCGCACAGGATGAGTGTGACGAGGACAATCCGCACATCGGACACCTTCCGCATCCATCCAGACTGCCCCTTTGTGCCGAAAACAGGGAATCTGAAGCATGATCCACGCGGCTCCCCTAAACTGACGGCTCGCACTAGAATGAGTTCATGCTGTACGGGGCCCACCTGCCGATCATCGGGTTCGACGACCGCCCGTGGACGGTCGCGCGGCTGCGTGCATACGTCCGGCGTGCGGCGGGGCTGGGCTTTCGATATCTGGCCACCAACGATCACCTGGTCTCGCCCCGTCCGTTCCTCGACAGCCTGACGGCGATGGCGGCGGTCATCGCCGACAGCGGCGACATGGCGCTTGTGCCGTCGATCGCCCTTCCGGTGCTGCGCGGGCCCGTCCCGCTGGCCAAGGCCCTCGCCGCACTGGACGTCCTGTCCGGCGGGCGCGTGATCGTCGGGTTGGGTCCCGGCTCATCGGCCGCCGACTATGCGGCGGTGGGGATTCCGTTCGAGGAGCGGTGGGCGCGTTTCGACGAGAGTGTACGCGCCCTGCGGGCGCTGCTGCGCCGCGGTGAACCTCCGTTCGTGGGGCGCTTCTATGACACGCGCGGCGTTGAGCTGGCCCCCAGACCTCTCCAGGCGCCGGGTCCGCCGGTGTGGATCGGGGCCTGGTCGTCGCGGGTGAGCCTGCGGAAGACGGCATCGGTTGCCGATGGCTGGCTGGCGTCGGCCTACAACACCACACCCCAGCGGTTTGCCGAAAGCTGGCAGGCCCTGCGGGATCTGTTGGCTGTGGCGGACCGGAGCGCCGAAGAATTCGCCAACGGGATTTCGACGGCCTACTGCTACATCACCGACAACCGCGCGGCAGCCGCACGCGCCCTCGCCGCCCTCGCCGCCGCGCTGAACCGCCCGGAAGCCGAACTCGAGGATCGGCTCCTCATCGGATCACGGGAGGTCTGTGCTGAAAAACTGCGCGCCTACCAGGACGCGGGCGCGCAGCGCATCTTTGTCTGGCCGGTCGCCGACGAGGAACGCCAGCTCGATCTGTTAATGGAACAGGCGGCGTCCTAAGACTTTTCCTCGGGATGCCCAACGCGGGCGAGGTAGTCCTCGACCCACAGGACTTGGTCCCCGGCACGGCGGACGACACTGAGCAGCTGGTCCATGCTCGACACTTCTTCCAGTTGCTCGTCGACGAACCACTGCAGGAAGTGATGCGTGATCCAGTTGCCTTCCTCAGCCGCCAGATTGACGAGGGCGTAAATCTGGTTGGTGACCTCCACTTCCCAATCCAGGGAGAGTTTGACCACCTCCTCCAGGCTGGCGAAGGTGTTCTTAGGTGCCCTCACCGCTGGGACGCTGACGCGGCCTCCCGCTTCCACGACGTGGTGAATGAACTTCATGGCGTGTTCGCGCTCCTCGTCCGCCTGGCGGTCGAAGTACTGCTGGAGGGCCAGCAGGTTCTCCGCTCCGAAGTGCGCGGCCATGGCGACGTACTGCATCGACGCGCCGAACTCGCGTCCGATCTGTTCGTTAATGGCGGTGTTCAGTTTTTGGGATATGAGCATGGGGCCTCCTCCACACCGACTCTGCGGAATTCTTCTCCATTATACCCGCGCGCGGCGCTACGATAGGAGCCAGCAATGAAGTACCAGATTCTGGCCGACAGCTATGCGCGCATTGAGGGCACGTCTTCCCGCCTTGGCATGACGGATCTGCTCGCCGAGCTGTTCCGCGGCACACCCCAGAAGGAACTAGGGCGGGTCGTCTACCTGACGCAGGGCAAATTGTACCCGGATTTTGAGGGCATCGAGATCGGCGTTGCGGAGAAACTCGCGGTGCAGGCGGTGGCCCACGCGGTCGGGATTGCGCCGGCGACGATCGAACGGCACCTCAGGAAAGCGGGCGACCTCGGTTCGGTGGCGGACGCGCTGGTGGCGAAAGCGCACACCCGCCGCGCGGTGCTGGCGGTGGACGACGTCTACACCGAACTGGTCCGCGCGGCGCGCGCCGCCGGGAAAGGATCGCAGGGAGTTCGACTGGGTGCTGTCGCCGGGCTGGTCAAGCGCGCGACGTCGGTTGAGGCCCGGTACATCCTGCGGACCGTTACCGGCAAACTCCGGTTGGGTGTCGGCGACATGACGGTGCTCGACGCCCTCGCCGTCGTCTTCGGCGGCGGCCGCCAGTCACGCAAGGAGTTGGAACGGGCCTACAACCTCACATCCGATCTGGGCTACGTCGCAAAAACGGTCGCCAAGGGCGGCCTGGACGCGATCCGGCGGATCCACGTGGTCGTCGGTAAACCGATCCGGCCGATGCTGGCCGGGCGGCTCGGCGACCCCAAGGAGATTCTCGCCAAACTGGGCGGGCGATGCGTGGCTGAATACAAGTACGATGGTGAACGGCTGCAGATTCACAAGCACGGCAAGGAGATCCAGTTGTTTTCTCGCCGGCTGGAGAAGATCACCCCGCAGTACCCGGACGTCGCCGACCTGGTGCAGCGCCACCTGAACGCGCGCGAAGCCATCATCGAAGGGGAGGTGGTCGCCATCGATGCCGCCAGCGGCGACCTGCTTCCTTTTCAGGACCTCATGCACCGCCGGCGCAAGCATGGGATCGCCGAGGCCATGGAGCAGATTCCGACGGCGCTGTATGCGTTCGACGTCCTCTACGTCAACGGCAAGGATCTCACCGAGCAGTCGTACGAGCACCGCCACAAAGTGCTGGACCGCATCATGAAGGGTGACACGCGGTTCAGAGTGGCGACGTACCGCACCGTCTCCGACGTGAAAGAGTTGGAAGACATCTTCGAGGAAGCCGTGCAGGAGGGGTGCGAGGGCCTGATCTGCAAGGCCACGGGGGGTCTGTATCAGGCCGGCGCGCGCGGATGGCAGTGGATCAAGTTCAAACGGGAGTACCGCAGCGAGATGACCGATGCCGTGGACCTGGTGGTCGTCGGCGCGTTTCACGGACGGGGACGTCGCGGGGGAACCTACGGCGCACTACTGATGGCCGCCTACGATCCGGAGGAGGACGCCTATCGGACCGTGTGCAAACTCGGCTCGGGGTTCACGGACGAGTTTCTCGCCGATCTTCCCAAACGACTCCGCCGCTACGAACGACCGCAGCGTCCCGCGCGCGTGGACAGCCGGCTGGCCCCCGATGTGTGGCTGGATCCCGCGCTCGTCTTTGAGGTGATCGGCGCCGAGATTACGCTCAGCCCCATTCACAGTGCAGGGTGGAACGTCTTTCGGGAAGGGAGCGGTCTGGCCATCCGGTTCCCTCGGATGACACGCGTCCGCGACGACAAAGGCGCCGCCGACGCGACCACGGTCAAGGAGATCGTGCAGATGTACCGCAGGCGGCTGAAGAAGGCTGGCTGATTGACCGCCTCAGCGGTGGTGACGGTCCAGCTCGTTGGCGTAGACCAGACCGAGGGTGCCGGCATGCTGGGCCAGCCACTCGCTGAACCGCCGCGACCCTGTTGCCGGGCCGCCGGAGACGAGCAGACCGGCCATCAGACCCTGCAGTTCGTCGTCTGTCAGGACTACGTCGTGGACGACCCTGCCGAGCAGCGCGACGATGAGCAAGGTGATGGCGGGGGGCAGATGCACAACTCGGGCCCGGCTCCCCACGGCATCCGCCATGAGCCGGACCAGCGCGTCAAATGTGTAGGTCTCAGGTCCCACCGCATCTTGAACTATATTGCTGGAGCGCCCGCCCGCCTCCACGGCGAGATCGGCCACGTCCTCGACCGACACAGGCTGGACCCGGTAGCGCCCTGAGCCGGCGATGCCAAAGAGGGGCAAGCGGCGCAGCAGCCAGGCGATGTTGTTGAGCAGAATGTCCTCCGGGCCGAAGATCAGGGTCGGCCGGATGATGGCGTACGAGAGCCCCGAACGGACAATGGCGTTCTCCACCAGCCCTTTACCTCGGAAGTACGGCAGCCGGGAGGTGACTGAAGCGTTCGTCACGCTGAGGTGTACGATCCGCGGCACGCCGGCGTCGCCGGCGGCCCGGATCAGCCGCTCAGTGTTGACGACGGCCTGCTCGAAGGTGGTCTGGCCATAGGGGAAGCGCACCCAATAGGTGTTAAACAGTACCGCGGCGCCGCGCAGTTCGTTGATCAGGCCGGCGGAATCGGTGAAGTCTATCGGCGCGACAGCCAGCCGGGGATCAGCCACCTGCGGCCGGCGGCGGGACAAGGTCTTGACCGGATGGCCGAGGGCCAGCAACCGCTGCGCGATATACTTTCCGGTGTAGCTGAATGCGCCTGTTACAACGCTGAAAGCGGCCATGCCTGCTCATTTTCTCGCATTGCGCTTCTGAGTATACTAATACAGGTCGTGGGGACGTAGCTCAGCGGGAGAGCACCTGCTTTGCACGCAGGGGGTCAGGGGTTCGAATCCCCTCGTCTCCACCAGGTCCTTCGACTCGCTGCGCTCGCTCAGGACGCTCGACTCGTTAAGGGGCCGAAGGCCGAGCGGGTTCGACTCCCCCCGTCTCCACCAAGATTGCCTAGGGCTAAATTAGTTTCCTTTCAGCCCGATGTTCCTAAGAACTGCAGTTTCCTTTCCAACGGTCACACTAATTGTGTAGATTCCAGTGGGGAGGTAAACGTTGTCGCCAAAGTGGGGTTCGGTTTCGCGGTGCCTTGCTACACGGCAGGCTGTGACATTAGAAAGCTGACGCGAGCGGCCGTCGGGCGCGGTTACTTTGACGATGGGCACCACATCTTTGATTTCCGCGCCACTGCGCCTGCTGAAGATGTGCACCTCCAGGTGCCGATTGACCGGTTTCCCCTGGTCGGTCACAGTCATGGCTGACGACATGGCCATGGATACTTTGGGTCCGATTCTGATCTTGATCGTGTAGGATGTGGTCTGCGTCGTCCATTCTTCGAACTCCGACGGCGCGCCCATTTGCGCCGCGGCGGGCTGCGCAGGCAACAGAACAAACAGCACCGTCATCAGCAAAGCGTTGGTCGCAAGCAATTTCTTGGCCATCGCTCTGTGCCGAGGTGCGAGATTCAGCCGGCGCCCAACGCCTTCGCCGCGCGCTTGACGTCGCGCTGCTTCACCCACAGGACCGCCCCGAACCGGCCGGCTCCCGCGGCGAGCGCACTGGCTGCGGTGACGTTGATCTTTGCCTTCCCGAGTTTGTCGAAGTACCTCACCAGTACGCCGGTGCGATCGGCGCCGTCGATGACGAGGGCCTTCTTGGGCCCGGTCGCCTTCCAGCCCGCGTTCCGTGCTGCCGCCTTGAACGCGGCCGCATTCGATGGGAAGAAATCAATCTGCGCCCGCCGGCCTGTCGGAAAGGAGTGGATGACCGTTTGGTAGACACCCGTGTCCTTGAGCTGGCCGAGGACGCTCGCGCCGACTCCCGGCTTGTCGGGCACGACGACATAGAAGTAATCCATCACGCGTACACGATCTGCCATGGTGACCGCCTCCCTGCTTACGCCTTACAGGGCCTCTTGCATGTTCTCGTCCTCCTTCCTGCCGGAGTGCGTCGCCCAAATGGACTGTCGCCACGACCCACCCCCACATGGGATGTGCCGTGCGCGCCGGCCGCGTATGATAGTGGAGATCGGAGGTCGGTGTGGATCAGTTCACTCTGCGCGCGCGCGATGAGATGCCCGTTGAGAACACGTGGGATGTCGGCAGTGTCTTTCCTACTGTCGAAGCCTGGGAGGCCGCCTTTCAACAGGTCAGCGATGCCCTTCCGGACCTGACACGGTTCTCGGGCCATCTGGGTCATAGTCCGGTCGTACTGGCCGACTGGTTCGAGGCAGCGCAGAGCCTCCTCAAGAATCTCCGGCAGGTCTCAGTCTTTGCACAGATGGGCCACAACGCCGATACCACCGACCAGGATGCCGCCGCGCGGGCCGACAGAGCACGCGGTCTGATGGCGCGAGTGACCAGCGCGACGGCCTTCGCCGATCCGGAGATCGTTGCCGTCGGCTTCGACACCCTGCAGGAGTGGCTCCGCGACGAGCCGCGTTTGGCGATCTATGGCCACTATGTTGACCGGCTCGAACGCCGCCAGGCCCACCTCCGATCGCCTGAAGTGGAAGCCCTCCTGGGGGCGGTGCTCGATCCATTCCGCACGGCCTCGGCCACGCACGGCATCCTGGCCGACGCCGACCTCACGTTCCGTCCCGCTCGAGCCGCGGAGTCGGCGGAGCCGATCGAACTGGGTCAGGGGAACCTGTCCAGGCTGCTCTCGCAAGCCGATCGGGAACTTCGGAGGACGGCCTGGGAGAGCTATGCCGATGCCCATCTTGCGCACAAGCATTCGATGGCGAACAGCATTGCCGCCGGGGTCAAGCAGAACGTCTTCCTGGCGCGGGCGCGCCGCTATGACTCCGCGCTGCACGCGGCGTTGACGCCGCACAACATTCCGGTGGAGGTGTTCCACAATCTCATCGCCACGTATCGCCGGCATCTCCCGGTGTGGCATCGGTACTGGCGGGTGCGGCGGCAGGCGTTGGGGTATGAGCGCCTGCATCCTTACGATCGGTCCGCGCCGTTGACCGCACAGAAACCGGCCATTCCGTTTGCGCGAGCCGTGGACTGGATCTGCGACGGCATGGCCCCGCTGGGAACCGAGTACGTCGGCGTGATGCGTCGTGGGCTGCTCGACGAGCGCTGGGTCGACGTCTATCCCAACAAGGGGAAGCGGGCCGGCGCGTTTTCGACGGGCGGGCCGGGTACCCATCCGTTCATCCTCATGAGTTATGCCGATGACGTGTTCAGCATGAGCACGCTGGCCCATGAACTGGGCCACTCGATGCACTCGTATTACGCCTGGCGGACGCAGCCCATCGTGTACGCGAACTACGCGACGTTTGTCGCGGAGGTCGCATCCAACTTCAATCAGGCGATGGTGCGCGCGCATCTGCTGGCGACCAGCTCAGACCGCGACCTGCAGATCGCCGTCATTGAAGAGGCCATGGCCAACTTCTACCGGTACCTCTTCGTGATGCCGATCCTGGCGGCATTCGAGCTGGAGATCCATCAGCGCGTCGAGCGCGGCGAGGGCCTGACGGCCAAGGGTCTGATGTCCTTGATGGCCGAGCTCTTTGCCGAGGGCTATGGCGGCGAAGTCGAGGTCGATCCGGATCGCGTCGGGATCACGTGGGCGCAGTTTCCGACCCACCTCTACCTCAACTTTTACGTCTTTCAGTACTCCACCGGCATCTCGGGTGCCCACGCCCTGGCCGAGCGTGTCCTGCGCGGACCCGCCCATGCCGCCGGCGAGTACCTTGAGTTCCTCAAAGCCGGCGGGTCGAAGTATCCCCTTGACCTCCTGCGCGCGGCCGGGGTCGACCTGGCGACGCCGGATCCCACCGAGCGGATGTTCGCGGTCTTTGCCGCGATGGTCGACCGGCTCGAAGGTCTGCTTACCGGGCCCGCTTAGGACAAGACGCGCAGCAGTGCGCGCTACTTCGTGTCCATTGCCGCGGGCTGAAGCCTGCGCAGGATCGCGTCCCTATACACGCGATGCCCCTCGGCGTTGGGATGGAGAAGTCCCAGGTAGTCCAGCTGGCGGCCGAGGGACTGGCCCAGGTGCCCGTAAAACGTGGGGGTCCCGCAGTAGCCGTGTCCGGCAAACGCCGAGGCGATGTCTACGACCGCGGCGCCCCATGAATCACGGATCACTTGATTGAGCCGCTGGCCATACCCGGCCAGCCATTGGGCTTCCTCCGCGGTCACCAGCTCCAGCGATCCGCACCCCGCGCCGGAATCGAAGAGATCAACCGGATACTCGGTGATGAAGACGGCGCGGACTTTCAACCGGTTGCGAATCTCTCGCCGCACCTCCGCGTAGAGTCCCGGCAGCTCTCGGAGTCGCTCCTCCAAGTGGCGCGCCAGGCTCGGCTGCTGATGGCAGTCTCGGTTAGGGATGAGGTTGACGTCGATGAGCCGTCGAAAGGTCCGGTTGGCGATGTCGTCAAGCCTCGCCGCGCAGGCGATGATCGCGACCGCGAACCCGACATCGTTGCCCCCGATCGAAATGAGCAGCGCGTCGATGGTGGGGTCGTCAGGGCGGTCGCACACGTCATCACCACAGAGCAGCCGTGCGGCTGCCGTGATCTGTGGGACCATCGGGGGCCACAGTGGCACCTGTCCCCAGTACTCTCTAATCAATCCCTCGCGGATGGTCGCCCCCGAGCACGCGTACGACAGGAAGGTGACGGTGGACCGGGGATCCCGGCGCTCCAGTTCCAGGGCCGCCTGGGCCGGGCCGGAGAGCCGGGATCGGTGGCACCGCCGGTCCTGCCACTCACCGGCGGGGGCAGTCGGTCCGAACAATACGTCAGGATTCCCTTCGCCCGATGCGTAGGAGTCTCCAATCGACACGATCAGCACGTCGCTGATGCTTACCCGCTGTATGGTCGAGGCGGCCTCTCCGTCGTGGGCCCGAACGGTCAGCAGCACATAGTAGGTTCCCTCCGTGGGAACCGGAATTGCGATCCGACAGCTCTCGGCCAGTCGGTGCACCAACCAGCCAGGTCTGTCTCCCCCCAAGACGGTCCAGTCGTACGACGCAATAGCGGTGTTGCCCCCTCTGGAGCTGCAGGCGTCGAGCGTCAGGAAGAACGGCTGACGGAGGACGGAGGGGCTGTAGTTCCCCGGATTTCCCGGCGATCCCCAACTCTTCCAGACCTCCATGAACCGATCGGCCACCTGCCAGGTGAACTCGGCGCACACGCCGTCGGAGAGGACGCACACCGGCGCCTGCGGGGCCTCTGGAGGCTGAAAGGTGAGAGGGGCCGGAGCAGTCAGCGCTTGATCGGCGGTGTGGGAAGTGAGCGCAAGGGACACGCCTACAACGATGAGATACGTGAGGAACCTGACTACAAACGCCCACATCGGCTATGCCGGCCTATTCTTCAACAACGAAAGATCCGTACATGCCGCGCCCAAGGTGCCCAGGGAGCGAACAGATATAGAAGAATCTTCCTGCGGTCTGGGGTGCGAATGTGACGGAGCCGCTCCTGCCCGCGTCGATCCAATCCGGGTATCTTGTCCCACCGATCTGAGCTCCCCATAGGGGCTCAGCGGATTGTTCTTTCTCCGTTACGACTACAAGATTGTGCGGGACCTTCTCGCCATGGTAGATCCCGTGGACGTTGCTGAGCGTGATCGTGACCCGGTCACCTTTTCTTACTCGGATCGTCGGCCCGGGCGACGTGATCGGTGCGCCGACGAGGGCATAGCCGCCAACTTCCGCGTCCTCTTTGGTCTCTCCAACGATTAACGCGAACTGTCTGGAGTCGGCAGATGGCGATTGTTGAACGGCCCAGAGTCCTATCAGAAGAGCGACAATCGCCGCGATGGATGCTATTGCCACTGCACCTTTGCTCATGCCTTCCGCTCCTTCTCTCACCCTCTGACGGCCGAGGAACGGCGCGCGATTCCTGGGGCTGCGAAAGGCCACGGGCGCCGGGCGGCCGCCGGCCCGGCGCCAGGGAACGGTGGAGGTTTTGCCGCCCGGCCAGGAAATCCTGGTGGCCGAATGAGTGAGATGCCCGTTCTTGAAACCGCGCGCCTGTTGATCCGCCCGTTTGCCCTCGGGGACCTACTGAACGTCCACCGCCTGCTGGACGTGGAGCTGCGCGACGATTTGGGCTCCGACACGATGGACACGCTGGCTGAGCGCGCCGAGTGGCTGCAGTGGACCGTGCTGAACTACCGGCAGCTGGCGAAGCTCCGGCAGCCGCCCTACGGAGACCGGGCGGTAGCGTTGAAGTCGACCGGCGAACTCATCGGGGTCTGCGGGTTCGTCCCGTGCCTGAATGTGTTTGGACAGTTGCCGGGATTTGGAGCCGGCGATTCACCGCCGCGACCGGGCGGCCGGTATTCGACGGAGTTCGGTCTATTCTATGCGGTTGCCCCGGCGCATCAACGCCGTGGTTACGCAACGGAGGCGGCGCGGGCCCTGGTGGCCTACGCCTTCGACCAGCTGCAACTCACGCGAGTCGTCGCGACCACTACCTACGACAACGCCGCCTCAATCGGGGTCATGCGGAAACTCGGCATGCGCATTGAGCGGAATCCGCTGCCCGAGCCGCGATGGCTGCAGGTGGTAGGCGTATTGGAGGGAATCTGATGGACGCTTACACCTTCCTGAAATTCATCCACGTCTTTCTGGCCATCACCGCCGTCGGTGGGAACATCACGTATGGGGATGCTGTACTTCGGCCGCCTGAACTGGACGACGCCGTGGATTCTGACGTCACTTGTCGTCTACGTCGCCATGATGGCCTTTGGCCTGTTCGTTACACGCCCCTGCTGCGCCGCCAGATTGAAACGCTGGAGTCGTCGGGAGCCGACTCCGCTGCCTACGCGGCGGTCGCAGGGCGGGCCCGGCTCGTGGGG
Organism: bacterium; assembly: GCA_035292085.1. GTDB lineage: Bacteria > Sysuimicrobiota > Sysuimicrobiia > Sysuimicrobiales > Kaftiobacteriaceae > DASXUC01. The sequence continues at coordinate 18,396 of DATDQT010000119.1, read as the reverse complement.
ATCCTGTTTGCCCTCCCGATTACGTTCATCGTGGTAGTAGAAGGTGCAGGCAGAAGCTGACTGTCTGCGCGCACACGCCCGCGACGGGTGGTTCCTTCGGTGGCGCCTCTTACTCGAGCCCTGGCCGTATCCTTTCGTGGAGGTGGGAAGCGGGTTGGGAGTCCGTCTGCCTCCACCTGGAACAGCGCTTCGGCGTCTGCCAATCCAGGCAGGCGATGTCGCCCGAGGCTGCGGAAGCTGATCCCGGTCGGTACCACCATTCCGATGGCGGCCCGCGTCCGGCCCGACACGATAATCTGTCCGCCATGGGCCGCCGCGCAGACCCGGGCAGTCGTGTGCACCGCGATACCGATGTATCCGGCTTCGGTGAGTGTCGGACGGCCGCTGTGAATCCCAACACGAACCCGGACTCCGAGGTCATCGGGCCACGCCCGTTTCAACAGCGTACGCTGCACGGCCGCAGCGGCCTCAATCGCACTGACGGGGCGCTCGAAGACCGCGAAGAACTCGTCGGCGCGGACGTCAACTTCACGGCCTCCCGCCTGCAGCATTGCAGCCCGCACAATGTCTCGCACTTCGTTCAGGACGTTGCCGTACCGATCACCCAATTGTTGAAGGAGCGGCGTGGAGGATTCGATGTCGGTCATCAACAGTGTGACGAATCCCGTGGGGAGTTCCGGGCGGCGGCCGGATGCCGCCCGCTGCTTCTCCGACCGCAGCTGGCCGGTGATGAAGCCCACGGGCACGATGCCGTATTTCTTCGCGGCATTGAGCAGCCGCGTACGGGCGCGCTCCCGCGCGGCCTCGTTTTCGAACACGACCTGGTTGAATCGGGCGAGGGCGTTGCGCACATGCGCTTTGTCGTGAATCGGCAGGAGCCTTCGGCCGCGGGAGTCGATGTAGGCGAAGGCGCGGTCGGGCAGTGCTGCCCGTCGGCGGGCGCTCAGCGGGGGCATGCTTCAATAATAAAGGAAGGACCCGTAAGCCGGCGGGAATGTGTTCGTACGTAATGCCTCGCTCCAGTTCGTGCGGAAGATCTCGGGCTTTCAGAAGCCATCGAAGGTCAATGAGGCGGCGTTCAATCACGCCGTCGACGACGTGGCCGCGGCCGCCGGTCACTTGCTGCAGATCCTGGTGACCAACGCGCAGCCCCGCAATCGCGAGATCGAAGCGCAGCGCGCCCGCGCCCGGGCGGCGGAACGGTTTGGCACGGCCCACGCAGGATAAACAGACCCTCCTGGTCGCCAGCGGGCGCGAGGTCGCGATCTCGAACCCGCGCAAAGTCCTCTTTCCCAAACCGCAGTACACGAAGCTCCATCTCGCCCGCTACTATCTCGCCGTGGCTGAAGGAGCCCTTCGCGGCGCGGGCGGCCGGCCAAACATGCTGGTGCGCTATCCTGACGGCATCGTCGGCGGGTTCTTCTACCAGAAGCGCGCGCCGCGTTTGCGGCCCCCGTGGATCGAGGTCGTGTCGCTGCGTTTTCCCTCAGGGCGCAGCGCAGAAGAAGTGGTCCCGCGCGACACCGCCGCGCTGCTCTGGCTTGCGAACCTCGCCTGCCTGGAACTGCACCCGCACCCGGTGCGCGCCGACGACCTCGAGCACCCGGACGAACTGCGCGTGGATCTCGACCCGGTCCGCGGCGTGCGCTGGGCGCAGGTGCGGAGGGTCGCCCGCGTCGTGGAAGCCACCCTCAACGATTTTGGACTGGTCGGATGGCCGAAGACGTCGGGCTCGCGCGGGATGCACGTCAACGTGCGCATCCAGCGGCGCTGGAGTTTCGCTCAGGTCCGGCGCGCCGCGCTGGCGCTGGCCCGCGAAGTCGAGCGGCGCGCGCCGAAGATCGCCACCAGCAAGTGGTGGAAGGAAGAGCGCCACGGAGTGTTCGTCGACTATAACCAGAACGCCAAAGACCGGACCGTGGCCTCAGCGTACTCGGTGCGGCCGACGCCCGACGCGCGCGTGTCAGCCCCGCTGCGCTGGGATGAGGTCGATGCCTGTGACCCCCGGGATTTCACGATGGCCACGATGCCCCGCCGGTATGCGAAGATCGGGGATCCGCACGCGGGAATCGACGACGCGCCGGGCTCACTCGAGCCGCTGCTCGACCTCTCCGGACGCCACGAACGCGAGGGGCTGGGCGACGCTCCGTGGCCGCCGCACTTTCGGAAACAACCGGGCGAGCCCCCACGGGTCCAACCGTCGCGCCGGCGCCCGGACGGTACGGGGCGGCGGGTCTCATCGCATCCTCTGATCGAAATCGGCCGGGCGAAGCGCAAGCCAGACGCCCTCGCCGGACTCGAGCGGTGGAAGGCACGCCATTCCGACGCGGCAGCATACCTCAAGCCGGCCGACATCCTGGTGGATGCGATGCGCGGCCGTTTCACGACCTGGACGCGCATCCGGGTGAACCTGCAGCACGTGCCGGACGCGATCCGGCCCGCTCAAGAACCGTTAGATCCAGACGAAAATATCTGGTCGAATTCGTAGGGAACCGCGGCTTCCAGTTGATCGTAGCGACAGTCGCGAGGCCGCTTGTCGCTCCGCCAGCGCAGGAAGGTCGTGGCGTGCCGGAACCGGTCCCCCTGCAGGTGGTCGTACTTCACTTCGCATACCCGCTCGATGCGCAGCGGCTCCCAGGAGAGATCCTTGCCTGCGCTCCAGCGGCTCTGCCCGCCGGGCATCCGAGCAAGTTCGTGGGCGCCGATTTCCGCCCACTCCCGCCACGGGTGGCGCTCGAGAGCATTCTCGCGGAGCGGGGCGAGTTCTTTCACAAGCTGTTTGCGTGCGGCCATCGTGAACGATGACGTGACGCCCACATGGTGAAGCACCCCGCGGTCGTCATAGAGAGCGAGCAACAGTGACCCGACCGCGTCCTTTCCGGTCCGGTACCAGCGAAAGCCGGCCACCACGCAGTCGGCGGTGCGGACGTGCTTCACTTTGATCATGGCGCGCTTGCCGGGCAGGTAGGGGCTCTCCGCCGGCTTAGCAATGACGCCGTCGAGGCCGGCGCCCTCGAACTGGTCGAGCCACCGGGCGGCGACGGTCCGATCGCGCGTGACCGGCGTGAGGTAGATCGGTGGCTTCACTCCTTTGAGCAGCCGCTCGAGCAGCGCCCGGCGTTCATCCTGCGGTGCATCCATCTGGCTGCGGCCGCCAGAGGCCAGCAGATCAAAGGCGACGAACGACGCCGGCGTCTCCCTGGCCAGTTTCGCCACGCGTGAGGCCGCCGGGTGCAGCCGCAGCTGCAGGACCGCAAAGTCGAGCCCGTCCGTGGTCTTGATGACGATCTCCCCGTCGATCACGCAGCCCTTCGGCAGCTGTGCGACCATGGCGTCATGCAGTTCCGGGAAGTACCGGTCGAGCGGCCGCAGGTCGCGGCTCTGGATGTAGACGTCGGTCGCGCTGCGAAACACGATGGCGCGAAATCCGTCCCACTTGGGCTCGAACAGGAATGTGCCTCCAGCGGGCAGGACATCGGCGAGCTTAGCGAGCATCGGCTCGACCGGCGGCGCAATGGGAAACACGCTGGTACTTTGAGATGCGTTCATGAGTGGTCGAGATATCGGCCCGGCTACGTAAGAGTGTAACGCCGCGCAGGTTTCCCCTGTGGGACCGGGAACCCCACAGCCGTGAATCCCCGCCGGATTACGCGACGGCGACTCCTGCAGGAGACCGCGCTCGGGGCCGGGGCCCTCGCGGTCGGTGCGCCTTACTTCTTCGTCAGGTCCGCCGGCATTCCGGCGAACGCGGGTCTCGAGACGTTCGAGCACGTCGTCGTCCTCATGATGGAGAACCGCTCATTCGACAACATGCTTGGGTACCTCTACGGGCCGGGCCGGCTGCCGCGGGGGCAGCGGTTCGAAGGCGTGGAGGGGAAGTCGCTCTCCAATCCGATCCCCCGCGATGCGGACCAGGCACACCGGCGGGTCGTGCCCGTGGCCAAGGGCTACGTCATGCACGACCCCAAACCGGATCCGGGGGAAGAGTACCCTCACGTGAACACGCAGTTGTTCGGCACCGTGCGGCCCGCGTCCAACCGGTTCAAAGACGCCGTCTCGATGGCGGCGCCGTTCAACGCCCCCGACCCGATGCCCACCCGGCCGCCGATGAACGGCTTTGTGGCGGACTACATCGACAATTTCCATCGGCTGGCAAACCGTGCGCCGACCTACGACGAGTACGCGATCATCATGCGCTCGTTCCCGCCCGACGCGGTGCCGGTCATCAGTGCACTGGCGCACGGCTTTGCCGTCTGCGACCACTGGCACTGCGCCGTCCCCAGCCAGACCTTCTGCAACCGCGCGTTCTTTCACGCCGCGACGTCCTCGGGTTGGGTGGTCAACGAGCCGTACGCGCGCTGGGTGAAGCAGAACACCGCGGAAACGGTGTTCGAGCGGCTCGACGGGTCCTGGCGCATCTACTACGATCTTGAGGACATCGTCCCGCTGACCGTGCTCATTCACTTTCCCCGCCTGCGGCGGTACATCGAGACGAACGTGCGGCCGATGGCGGACTTCTACGCGGATGTGCGCAGCGGCAACCTCCCCAAGTACGCGTTCGTCGAACCCCGGCTGTTCTGGAAGCACAACGACGAGCACCCGCCGTCGGCCACGTTCCAGCTCGGCAAGATCTCGGTGGGCGCGCACTCCAGTGTCCTGGCGGGCGAGGTGCTGATCAGCGAGGTCTATAATGCGATCCGGACGGCGCAGAGTGCGCGCGGGAGCAACTGGCAGAACACGCTGTTCCTGATTACCTACGATGAGCACGGCGGATGCTATGATCACGTGCCGCCGCCGGCGGCCGTGCCTCCCGACCCGGGCCGTCCGGCCGGAGAGATGGCCTTCCGGTTCGATCGCCTCGGGGTGCGTGTGCCCGCCGTCGTGATCTCCCCCTACGTGGAACCGGGGACGGTCATCCGGACCTCCCTCGACCACAACTCCGTCCTGCGCACGTTCTCTGAGAAGTGGGGCATCCCGCCGCTGACGCGCCGCGACCGCGCGAGCCCCAGCCTGGCCGGAATTTTCAACCGTTCCATCCCCCGCCGTCCCCCGACCTGGCCGGTGACGAAACCGCGGCCCCTCCCGGCGGTCACGAACGACCGCGATCCGCTGAACGAACTGCAGCGTGCGGCGCTGCACGCGGTAGGTGCCCTAGTGGGTGCGACCGACCGCGCGCTGGCCGAGGTCGGCACCATCCGCCAGGCCCTGCAGTTCATCCGCCGGGCGGTGGACTCGTCGGCATTCAAGAAGGAGAAGACCAGAGACTAGAGAGAGACCGCCAGCGGAGGCAGCACTTTCACGATCTCAGCGCGGCGCGGTTCCAGCCACGGCGGCAGCACCAGTTGTGTGCCGAGTTCGGCCGCCGTCTCATCGGCGGTGAATCCCGGCCCGTCGGTGGCAATCTCGAACAGCACGCCCCCGGGTTCCCGAAAGTAGATCGAGTGGAACCAGAAACGGTCGATGATTTCGCTGATCGGCGTTCCCGACTGCGAGATCTGGTCCCACCAGCGGTGCTGCTGGTCGGCGTCGGGCGTGCGCCAGGCCACGTGGTGAATCGTGCCGACCGCCACCCGCCCGCGGCCCGCGCCGGGTTCGATGAGGAGGTCCAGCCACGCCCCCGATCCGCCCGGCCCAACGGCGAAGCGGGTGCGGTCGCCGTCGCTCGCCGCCACCCTGAACCCCATCTGCTCCGTGATGAACGGGGTCGTCGGCTTCGCCCCGGCTTCCTTCAGCGTCACGCTGTGCAGGCCGCGGATCGCCTGCCCTACCGGCACGGGTCCATCGGTCCACGGCTGCCACACCCGCGAGGCCGCGTCCGGGGCAGCGACGAGTTCGAGCGCCTGGCCGTGATAGTCCGAAAATGCCAGGACGTCCTCATCAAACCGCCGGGTCGGGCCTTCCCAGGCAACGCCGTGGTGGTCCAGCCGCGCTATCCAGTACGGCAGCGTGCCTTCCGGTACGGCGAGGGCCACCGTCGCAATCTGGCCGATCCCCACCCGGCCGTGCTGCGCGCCAGGCCAGGCGAAGAACGTGAGATCGGTACCGGGGCTGCCGAGCGCATCGGCGTAAAACAAATGATACGTCCCCGGATCGTCCTGGTTGACCGACCGCTTGACCAGCCGCATGCCCAGCACGCCCACGTAGAAGTCGGCGTTCTCCTGCGGGTCTGCGCAGACGGCGGTGACGTGGTGCAGACCATACAGCTCCCGGGCCGATACTCTCACGGCGTACCCTCCGATCGCCTGTTGTGCCTGCCCTTTTCCCATCGCTTGCTGGCTGCGGGGACATTTCCGGGGCGGACCTCGCGAGAGCTGCCAAATGCTAGCCGCGATCGATCAGGTGGGGGTATCGCCGGATTACCACCAGGGGTCCACGAGCCAGCGTTCGTCCGTTTCATCGAGGGGCTGCGGCGCTTCAACTTCAGCCGCCCCGGCGCCCACCGGCAGAGGGATCAGTCCAAAGAACCGGCCGCGGTAGAAGGTGAGCGGCGAACCGTCCCGATACCAGAGGTCGTCCACCCGGCCGAGCACCAGCGTGTGGTCACCGCCGGGGTAGAGCGCCTTCACGGTGCAGACCAGGTGGGCCAGCGCATACTCCAGAACCGGCACGTCGCCCTTCCGCAGAAAAGTCGGCTGCAGTCCTTGCTGCGGCCGCCCCGCGAAGTTCCAGGCGTACGCCTGCTGGTCTTCGCTGAGCACGCTCACGCCAAAACGCGCATTCTGCGCGAGGTGGCCGTGCATCCGGGCATGGCGCGCCACGGACACGACAATCAGCGGAGGATCCAGCGACACGGAGGTGAACGCGTTGGCGGTCATCCCACGCACTCCGCCTTCTACGACGGCGGTTACCACCGTGACCCCAGTCGCAAACCGACCCAGGGCATTTCGGAATGTCCTGGAGTCAAACGCTGCCTCGGCCATCGTTCCCACCTCCGCCCACCGTGTGGTGGTTCTCGCCGCGATCCCTGTGATCCCCTTGATCCCTAATCCCGCGGTTGGGCCGGGCGGGATGTGGCGGCCGGATCGTCGAAAGGGCGAGCCAAGATCAAGCCGCGGGCAGTCGATTCGTGCCCGGCGTTTGTAGATTAGTGTCTGTCAGAGTACGCCGCCGGCGGCTGGAAGGACCTGATGTGGATGCCGATAAGGCACTAGTCCGCCGGATCTTCGAGGATCTGTTCAACGGAGGCCGCTTAGATGTCGCCGACGAGATCTTCGCGCCGGATTACCTCGATCACGTCGTTAAGGGTCCGGAACCGGTGATCGTCCGCGGCCCGGCGGCGTTCAAGCAGGCGGTGACGATGTTCCGCACCGCCTTCCCTGATCTCCGGTATGCGGTCGAGGACCAGATCGAAGAAGACGGCAAGGTAGTCACCCGGTTCACCGCGCACGGTACTCACCTCGGTCCGCTGTGGGGAATCCAGCCGACCGGCCGGCAGGTCGTGTACACCGGTATCGACATCAGTAGGGTCGAAGGCGGACGAATTGTCGAAGCCTGGGTGAGTTATGACTCGCTCGGGTTGCTTCAGCAACTGGGCGCTGTTCCCGAGTTCCCATAAATCCGTCGGCGCTACGCGTAGCAATGCGGAACCGTCTATGACCCGAATCGGGTCATCATGGGCGGGGGTGGCTCGCGAAGAATCTCCAGATAACCTCGGTCGCGTCGATGTCTCGGTTGACGGGCCCGATGAGTCTGGCTGGCAGATACTGCGCGCCACCGGGCCAAGTGTGACCCCCGCCTTCAATCGTGTAGAGCACCACTTCCGTACGCTGGGCGCAGGCTGAGTATGTGGTGACCTTCACCCGCGACCCGTCGGCGGAATTGCCGTCCGGCAGAGAAACCGTCGTTGGATTACCGGCGCAGCGATTGACCGCCGCCCACTTCGACACGATCTCCGAGGTCGGAATCGTCGCGCCTCTGTCCCGGGCCACCGGGCCCCCTCCATAGGGCACCAGGGGGTCGGCCGTTCCGTTCATCACGAGCACCGAGACCGGCTGTTCCGGATGCAGCGAGGCCGCGACGCTCGGTCCCATCCCCGCCGCGACCGGCGCGATCGCAACGACCCGGCTCGACAGCCGCGCCGCCAGCAGCTGGGCCATGAACCCGCCGTTGCTGATGCCGGTGACGTAGACACGCCTGCTGTCGATGCGATAGCGCTGGGAGAGCGCGCCGATCAGTGCCGCGATAAACGCAACGTCGTCAATACGTTCCCGCTGCGCGGTGATGTGCGGGTCACCGCGGCCGTCGTTCCAACTGCGGCCGACGCCGTCGGGGTAGACGGCGATGAATCCGGCCCGGTCGGCGAGTTGGCTGAAGCCGGCGAGCCGCTCCATCTGCCGGCCGGTGCCGCCCCCGCCGTGCAGCATGAGCAGCAGCGGCACCGGCGTACTCGCCGGCAGGGTGGGCGGCACGTGCAGCACGTAGGTCCGCCACACGCCGCCCACCCCGATCGATTCTTCGACCGACGCAGCCGATACCGGCGCCGGCGCGTGGGCCGCGACGGCGAGGGCGGCGACCACGGCGAGCACCGCCAGCCGTCTCATCGGGTTCGGCGGCGAAGTGCTGTAGGGCGTACCGGTCGCACGCGGTCTCCGCCGACCCCTTCCGTCCGAGCACCTCGTGCAGGTACCGCAGGGGTTTGACCTCCAGCCGGTAGCCCGCGGCCGGTAGTCCCCGCAGGAGCGTCCTGACCCGAGTGGGCGGGAATCCGTCCAGCGTCGAGGTGATGCGCATCGAATGCGTCCTCCGGGACGATGACGTCATTCGCCGCCGGCGGGTTGATTCGAGAAGAGAGAGTTAGACGACGGGCGTTCCTGTTCAGCGGGCGTCGCCGATGGAAACGCGAAACCTGCGGTCCACGGTGTTGGCCCTATGGGAGCGAGTTGGAGTCGTGCTCGACCGCGTACAGCCGCCACTCACCCGGCACCCCCTTCAGCATAACGGCATCCCGTTCCTGGAAGCGGATGCCCGATCCGGCCACCAGATCCCTGACGGTGCTGGAGACGAGGACCTCCCCGGGCCCGGCCTGCGATGCCACCCTCGCCCCGATGTGGACCGCGATGCCCCCGACCTTGCCGCCGACGAGCTCACACTCTCCAGTGTGCAGCCCCGCGCGGGCTTGCAGCCCGAGCTCCCGCACGCTGTCGGTGATCGCCAGGGCGCAGCGGATCGCCCGAGCGGGACCGTCGAAGCTCGCGAAGAAGCCGTCCCCCGCGGTGTCCACCTCGCGCCCTCGGTACCGCACGAGATGGCGGCGGACCAAGGCGTGATACTGCTGCAGGAGTTCCCGCCAGCGCCGGTCCCCCAGATCGGCGAGCACGGACGTCGATTCCACGATGTCCGTGAACAGCACAGTCGCCAGCACGCGCTCGGACTCGGCCAAATTCCACTCGCCGCGGTCCCAGATCCCGCGCAGGAACTGCTCGGTTTCGCGCGCGAGCGGTTCCCATTGGATCCACCAGCCGTGATCGACGCCGTCGATCGCGACCATCTGCGCGCCCGGAATCCGCTCCGCAAGGTAGTGTCCCTCCTCGATCGACGTGAACTGATCGCCGACACGGTGGATCACGAGAGTGGGCACCCGGATCGCGGACAGGATGTGGCGGACGTCGACATCCGCATTCATCCGACGGAGGGCCTGTATCGCTGACGGACTGGAGCCCGTGAGCACCCACCGCCGCCACCACCGTTTCGCCGCTGCGTCCCGGGCCAGGCCCGGAGAGAGTTCTTCGAGTTTCTCGTCGATCCACGCCTGGGTCCCGACCCGGTGGGCCTCCCGCCGGATGTAGTCGTCCCGTTCCTCACGGGTCATGCCCCACGGATAATCTGCGGTCCGAACGAGCGAGGGCCCGGTCCCATACAGCACTGCCGCGGCCACGCGCTCGGGAAACGTCGCGGCGAACAGCAGGGTCATCGGACCGCCTTCGGACACGCCCAGGAGGGCCGCGCGCTTGGACCCGACGGCATCCATGACGGCACGGATGTCGTCCATCCGGGTCTCCAGGTCCGGGATGCCAGTGGTTCGGTCGGACAGACCGGTCCCCCGCTTGTCAAATAGGATCAGCCGCGAAAACGAGGCAAGTGCGCGGAAGAAGTCGGCAGGAGGGCCCTCCCAGGCAACTTCCAGTGATGAGAAGACCCATCCGGTGACGAAGACGAGGTCGAACGGCCCGTCCCCCACCACGCCGTACGCAATACTGACATCGCCGCTTTTCGCGAACCTGACTTCCGGCGGATCCGTGCCCATTATCATTCACCGAGCAGTGTGAGTGGGACGAAGAGATCTTCGAGCGGCAGAGGCCGCGGGACCAAGCGCTGCTCGACAAGGTAGCGGACGAGTGTTTCCAGCGTGGCGCGGTTGCGCTCCAGTCCGTACGGCCACGGGTCGCCGCCGAAGACCTCGTCCATCTCCTCGAGGTCAGCGTGCAGCCATGGCACCGTGTAGCGGAGGGAACTGGAAAACCGCATCTGGGCGAGGGCCCAGTCCTTGGCCTGCACAAACGCCTTGTACAGGCTCTCCGCGATCCACGGCTCGTCGTTGTAGAGCGCCTCGCGGATCACCACCGTGTGCATGATGGGGAAGATGCCGGTCTTGCGGAAGTACTCGCGTTCCAGTTCGCGGTAGTTGGGAAACAGCCGGCGGATGCGGGTGTCTTTGCCGAACGCGGCGGGCTTGCGCGCCCCGATCAGCGCATCGATGTCGCCGGCGACGAGCAGGTCGTTGAGCGTCCGGTCCGCCACACGGGTGATCGAGACGTCGGCGTCGGGCAGGTTCACGAGCACGTCGGGGCGGCCAGGCGCGTTCACCCCGCCGCTGACCCACCGGATCGTCTTCAGCGCCACGCCGTACTCGTACTGGAGCAACCCCCGGATCCAGACCGCGGCCGTCTGACTGTACTCGGGGACGCCCACAGTCTTGCCTTCAAGATCCCTGGGCGCGTGAATGCCTGACTTGGTGTTGATGAAGATGTAACCGTGTCGAAACATGCGCGATGGAAACACCGGAATGCCCACAAACGGGAAGTCACCGTGGCCGCGGTGGGTCAGCGCGTGTGCGCACGACATCTCCGAGACGTCGAACGCGTGCGAGGTCAGCATGCGCGCGAAGAGTTCCGGCGGCGACTGAATAGGGACGTAGACGAGGTCGATCCCTTCCGGGCGCACGATCCCCGTACTAAGTGCTTCGGTCCGATCGTACGGGCCGCAGGCCAGGGTTAGACGCAGTTGGCTCATGTCACCGACGTGTAGGCTCTGAGGCTGTCGATGGGAGACCATGCCCCGTCACCGTGCGTACATTATAATTTAGATTAGTGGTGCGGACGACCGGGGCCATCGGACTGGAGGCGTCGGGGAAAGAGTACGATGCGTATCGACTTCCTGGCCGACATTCGGAGAGCCACTGACTCTCAGATTACCGCGCTCAACGCGCTGACCAACGAGATGCGCCGGGAGCGCTTTCCCGACGATCCCACGGTGCCGCTCGAGGAGGACCTCATCCGCTGGCGGAACGTGCCCGACGTCTTCCGGGTCGGCGAGTGGCTGGCCTGGGACCATGGACGGCTGGTCGCCGAGGCCCACACGGAGATCCTGCTCACCAACGAGAACCGGCATCTACTGGAGTTCATGATCTTCGTGACCAAACACCTCCGGCGCCGCGGGCTCGCGACGCGGTTGCTGGCGGGGATCGCCGAGTACGCGGCCCGAGAAACCCGGTCGGTGTTGATGAGCTTCACGTTCAGCAGCGTGCCGTCCGGCGACGCGTTCATGCACCGGCTCGGCGCCGAGGTCGGACTGGAGACACACACGAACCAGCTCGACCTGGCCGATCTCAACCGCGACCTCCTGCCGCTGTGGCAGGAGCGCGCCGCCGAGCGCGCGGCGGGGTACGAACTCGTGTGGTGGACCGGCGGCTACCCCGAAGACGCGGTCGAGCAGGTGGCGCGGGTCTGGGACGCGATGAACCGCGCCCCGCGGGGCACGCTGCAGATGGAGGACTTCCACTTCACCGCCGAACATGTCCGCGACTTCGCGAAGTCCGACCGCGAGCGCGGCAACGAGGTGTGGTCACTTGTCGTCAGAGCGCGGGCCAGCGGCGAACTCGCGGGGTTCACGGAGGTCTCCTGGCATCCCAACCGCCCCGAAATCGTCCAGCAGCGCGGGACGGGAGTGCTCGATGCGCACCAGAACCGCGGGCTCGGCCGGTGGATCAAAGCGGCGATGCTCGAGCGGATTCTCCGCGAGCGACCGCAGGTCAGGCGCGTGCGCACCGGCAACGCCGACAGCAACGCACCGATGCTGAAGATCAACAACGAGCTCGGCTTCAAACCCTACGTCTCACACGCGGTCTGGCAGGTACCGCTGGCGCAGGTACGGGCTTACCTCGACAACGTCCGCGCCCGGTGACCGGTACGCGGGTGACGCTGTTCCGGCTTGCCTGGCGCAACATCTGGCGGCACCGCCGCCGGACCGTCCTCCTGATCCTGGCGGTCGCCTACGCGGCGTTCGCGAGCGTCTTCTTTTGGGGCCTCAACGATGGGATCATCGCGTCGGTGCTGACGTCCCAGGCGCGTTTCTCGTCCGCGCCGGTGCTGGTGACCACCACGGCCTACCGGGACGATCCGGATCCCGCGCACGCTCTGCCCGACCTCGCCGTGGCCGTGGCCGTGCGCCGGCTGCCGCAGGTGCGGGCGACGGCCCCGCGGCTGGAATTCCCCGCCCTGCTCCGGTCCGCGTACACGGCCCAGTCCGTCGCCGCGCGGGGCGTCCTGCCCGCAGAGGAGAGCGCGGTCAGCGCCGTGCCCGCCCACGTCGTCGCGGGGCGCATGATCCGGGGCCCGGGTGAACTCGTGCTGGGCCGCGGGCTCGCCGAGCGGCTGGACGTGCGCGTCGGCGAACGCGCCGTGCTCGACACCGCGTCGCTGGCCGGTCCGCAGGCCGCCGGGCTGGTCGTCGTCGGTCTCGTCGCGACGCCCTCGCCGGCGGTCAACGATGGTGCGGTGCTGCTGCACCTCGATGACGCCCGGCGGCTGACGGGCGTGGCGACGGCAACCGGCATCGCGGTCGATGTCCCGCGCGGCACCGAAGATACCGCCGCGCGCGCGATCCAGCGAATCTTGCCCGATGGTCTGCACGCCTCCGGTCTGTCGGAACTCCTCGGCCCGCTCAAGGCCGGACTCGACGCCCGCCGGGCCAGCTCGATCCCCATTGCGGTGATCTTCGCCGTCGTCGCGGCCGCGGCGGTGACCAGTACGGCCGTGGTCAGCGTCATCGAGCGCACGCGCGAGTTTGGCATGATCGCGGCGGTCGGTCTCGCGCCCGCCCGCCTTGCCCGCATGGTGGTGCTGGAGGTGGCGTGCACCACCGCGATCGGCTGGGCGATCGGACTCGCCGCCGGCTATGCCGCCCTCATTCCATTGTCCCGCGTCAACGCGCTGGGCCGCCTCTTTGGGGCCGTGACGGCCTCGTTTGGATTTCCGGAGGAACTGTATGCCGCCGTGCATCCGGTCTATGCGCTCTATGCCACGATGACCATCCTCGTCGCCGTGCTGCTGGCCATGGCCTTCCCGGCCCGGCGGGTCCGGCGGCTGCAGCCGGCAGCGGCGATGCGGATGGAGTGAGCATGACATGAGGACGACCCGGTGGTGGCTCTGGTTGATCGCGACCCTCGTCGCGGTCGCGTCCGCGCCCGTGCACGCGGCGCCGGATCCCGGGGCGCTGCTGCGGGCGATCGAGGATAACCTGCGCGGGGGAAGCGGGCGCGCAACCGTGACCCTGACTGTCGCGCGGCCGGACCGGCAGACCGAGTACGTGCTGGCGATCTGGACTGACGGACAAGACCGCAGTCTGGTGCTGGTGAAAGCCCCGGCCCGCGACGCCGGCCAGGCGTTCCTGCGGGTGGCCGACAATCTCTGGATCTACAATCCCCGGATCAAGCGGACGCTGCGCCTGCCGCCCGGTGGCCGCGGCGATAGTTTCCTGGGTTCGGACATTTCCCACAGCGACCTCAGCGGGCGCGACGCGGAACGGGATTACACGCCGCGGGTGGTCCGCGACGACGCGACTGCCGTCGTGCTCGAACTCACCCCGAGGCCCGGGGCGCCCACTCCGTCCGGCAAGGTCCTCCTCACCGCCGCGCCGCGCACCTTCGCGCCGCTGGAGTGGGTCTTCTACGATCAGCGCGGCCAGGCGGTGAAGCGGATCACCTTCTCCACGCATACGAAACTCGGCGAGCGCGCATTTCCGACGCGCACCGTCGTGGAAGACCTCACCCGGCCGGGGTATCGCACGACGGCCGTGTACACCGACATCCGCTTCGGGACGCCGGTTCCCGATGCATGCTTTACGCTGCGGGCGTTAGAGCAGGGGTGCGAGTGATGCTGGTCCTCGCCTGGCGGAACATCTGGCGGCAGCGCAGCAGGAGTCTCGGTGCCATCATGGCGGTCGGGTTCGTCGTGTGGCTGGGGTTGGTCTACTTCGGCCTGGTCGGCGCGGCCCGCGATGGTTCCTACGTGAACCTGACGGAAAACGCCGGCCAGCTGCAGGTCCACACCCGGGACTACCGCGATGCGCGCAATATCCGCGACGCGGTCGTCCGCGATGCCGCGGCCCTGCGCCCGCGGATTGCGGCGACGCTTCCCGATGTCGAGGTGGCGGCTGCGCTGGACGTGCCGGTGCTCCTTGCCGGCGCCGACCGCTCCCGCGGGGTGCTGCTCATGGGGGTGGATCAACCCCAGGCGCTGCGCGAGCGGTTTGCCGCCGCCTACCTCGCCGAAGGCCGTCTCCCGGCCGGCGACGATCTCGACGGTATTGCCCTCGGCGGTGGGCTGGCGCGGACGCTGCAGGTACAGGTGGGGGACACCGTCTACGCGTACGCGCCCGGGACCGAAGGGACGGGGGCGTCGGCCTACACGGTGGTCGGCGTGCTGAAGTTTCCCGATCCGGCGCGCGATGCGAGTACCGCCCTGCTGTCCTTGCCGGCCGCGCAGGACCTCGCCGCGCCGGGGGCGGTGTCGCGGTTCGAACTGCACATCGGGCAGGTGCGGCGCGCCCCCGACGACGCCGTGCTGATGCAGCTGCGGGATCGGCTGCAATCTGCGCTCGGCGGCGCCGTCATCGTCGAGACGTGGCGGGAAGCGTTCCCATCGCTCAGCCGGATCGAGCAGGTGATGCGGCCAGTGGGCCTGGTGTTCATCGGACTGTTCTTTGTCCTCGCCGGGCTCCTCGTGGTGAACACCATCTACCTCAGCGTGATTGAACGCACGCGGGAATTCGGCGTGGTCATCGCCCTGGGTGCCCGCCGGGGCCGGGTGATGCGGATGGTCGTCGCGGAAAGCCTGGCGCTGTGCGGCACGGGAGCGGTCCTCGGTCTGCTGCTGGGCGTCCTGAGCCTCGCCCGATTGTCGCAGGGGTTCACCTATCCCGGACTGGAGAAACTCACCGCCCAGGTTGGGTTCCCGTCTGTGCTGTACGCGCGCATCGAACCGGCGGAGATTGTCACCGTGTTGGGCTTCGCGCTGGCGACCGGCGTGCTCGCGGCGTTGATGCCCGCGCGGTCCGCGGGACGGCTGGAGCCCATCGACGCGATGCGGTTTGTGGCGTAGGAGGCAGCCGAGATGGATCCTTTGGTGACGGTCCGGGGGTTGACCAAGATCTACCGGGTGGACGGCCAGCAGACGCCGGCCCTGCGCGATGTAGACCTCGATATCACGCCGGGTGAGTTCACTGCGATCGCCGGCCCGTCGGGCAGCGGCAAGAGCACACTGCTCCACCTCATCGGCGGGCTCGATCACCCCACCGCCGGCGAGGTCTGGCTCCAGGGGCAGCGGATCGACCGGCTCGACCACAACGCGCTGGCGCAATTGCGGCTGCAGAACTTCGGGTTTGTGTTTCAGGCGTACAATCTGATCCCCGTCTTCACAGCGCTGGAGAATGCCGCGTTCGTGCTGGAACTCCGGGGGCTCCCCCGCCAGCAGCGGGAGGCGCGGGCGCGCCGGGCGCTGGCGGACCTGGGCATCGGCGCGCTGGCGGCCCGGCGTCCCAACCAGCTGTCGGGCGGAGAGCAGCAGCGGGTCGCGGTCGCGCGGGCACTGGCGGCTGAACCGAAGTTGATCCTGGCCGATGAGCCGACCGCGAATCTAGACGGGGTGACGGGACTGGCCCTCATCGACGAGATGCGCCGGCTGAACCGCGAGCAGGGGACAACGTTCGTGATCGCCACCCACGATCCGCGGCTGCTCGAGCGCGTGCGGCGGACCGTGTACCTCGAAGACGGCAGGATTGCGGGGGCCTAGCCGTGGCGCCGCTGTGGCTCCTCGCGCTGCTCGTCGGATTCCTCGCCCTCGCATCGCCGGCATCGCCCCAGGCTGAAGTTCGCCGCGACCTGACCGTCGGCTCGAAAGCGGTCCTCGGCGGCGGACGGCCGGCGACGCAGGTCTTTGTGAAAGCGCATACCGAGGTCATTCTCGTCCGCGCCCCCGTGAGCGTTCACCTGACACTCGACCCCGGGGGTCTGCTGGATGGTTCCCCTCGGTACGTGCGCGGTCTCACCGAGGCGTACGTGAGTCTCCGGGGCAACCGGAGCGTCGTCTCCGCTGGGATCGAGCGGATCCCGCTGGAATATGCCCGGCTGACCTTGCCCTTCAGCCTCGAACGCGTCGATCCCCTGGGCACGCGGTTGGGACGGTTGGGTGCCCGCCTGCTATGGTATCCCGACGAGATGACACGCGTGCGGTTCGCCGTACTGGACATTGGGGGGCGGCTTGACCCGCTGGTCTCCATCCGCCGGGAATTTGCATCGTTTGAGATCGAGGCGCATGTCCTCCACTACCGCGGCCGGACGGTGACCGGCCTCGGCGGCAGCGGGCTGGTGGGCGACCTGGTGGTGCACGGCGAGGTGTGGATGTTTCACGCGCCGCGGGAGTGGCGGTATGCGCTGGGGGTGAGCGGCAACCTCGGCGACGGCATCTGGACGGTGGAGGGGGGCTATGCGAGCGAGGCCCCAGGGGTTCCTCCGCGGCATCAACTAGCGGCCCAGGCCGCGTGGCCGCTGAGCGAGGATCTGTCGATTACCCTCACCGGACGCGTCTTCTTCGATCCCGACGCACACCGCGGCCAGGTCATCATCCAGACGGTGAAAGTCATCGGCAGCGCGGAGATCAGCGCGTACCTTGGAGGATTGTTCGGGCCGAGCGGACCAGCCGCCGTGGTGGGCGCCTCGGTGCGGATCTCATACTGAAGGAACTCGTGGAGGCGGAGCGAACCGCGAGCGCATGACCGCCCAGGCAACCTGGTATCGTTCCCGCTGGGCATTGATCAGCGGGGGAATCGTTCTGGTCGCGATACTCCTCGCAATCGCCGCGCCGTACCTGTTCAACGTCGACCACTTCCGGCCGCTGATCGACCGGTTCCTGGAGAGCAGCACGGGGCACAAGGTCACCATTGAATCGCTGCGGTTCCACCTGCTGCCGACCGCCCGCGTCCAGGCCGCGAATGTTCGTGTGCAGAACCCGCAGGGCTTCCCCGCCGGGGACGCGGTCGTGATCGGGTCGATTGACCTGGGCATCGCCCTGCGGCCGCTGCTCGCACGGCGGCTGGAAGTCACGCGGATCGCCCTCAACGACGTGCAGGTCAACCTGCTGCACAACGCGTCGGGCCGCAGCAACCTGGGCGGTCCGCCGGCCCCCGACACCGACGATCCCGTTCCGGCGTCGGGCGGTCGGGCCGTCGTGTCGCTCGGCCGGGTGGGGGCGGTGACGGTGACCAATGCGCAGATCGCGTTCGGTCCGGCGCTGCGGGTCACCGGTCTGCGCGCGACCATGAATGCGGTCGATCTCAGCGCAGCGGATTGGACGCAGCAGCTGGCGATCACGGCGAACCTCGCGGACGCCGAAGTGACCACATCCCAGTTGACGAAACCCCTGCGCGTCACGTCGGGCGACCTCCGTGTCAAGAGCACGGGAGCGCAGGCGAGGTTCTCGGTGTCGCTGGAGGATGCCCGCGCCGACGCGACGATCACGGTGTCGGCCTACAATCCGCTGACGGTCCGGTTTGCCCTGACTGTGCCCGAACTGAACGCGGCGGCGCTGTCACAGGTGATGGGCCGTCGTGATGGCCCCGGGGGGCCGTCGCCGAGCGCCGAGCCGAAGCGGCTCCTCGCCAGCGGGACCGTCAAGATTGCCAAACTCGTCGCCCACCCCCTGACCCTGTCCAACGTGAACGCGAGCCTGCGCGTCCATACGACCTCTCTGGAGATCGCGGCGTTCTCGCTGGCCAAACTGGCTAAGGCGTTTCAGATTGACGTGGCGGGTGGGACCACCAAATTCCAACTGTTCTCCGGCAGTGTGCGCGTCGCCAACCAGCGGGTCACTGCTACGAACCTGACGCTCGATGCCGTCGGATTTG
>DATDQT010000118.1:0-5888 GCA_035292085.1 bacterium | reverse complement strand
CGCGCACGGACGAGTCGCCGATGACCACCTCGGCAACCGACTGGTCGGCCCAGTGGGCGTACGCGGGCGCGACTCCACTCAGGTACAGGATCAGTGCCGTCAGTGCGAACACACCCGCCAATCGACGCATCTCGGCCCCCTACAGGCCCAATCCCGCGACGGTCCGGGCCCGCTGGTCAAACGTCGGATCCGTGTGCGCGGCGAGCGCGAAGAGCCGCTGCGCGGCGTCGGTGTGTCCGAGATGCCGTTCGATGAGCGCCGCCCGATAGAACAGCCGCGCCTCGCGGATGCCGCCGGCGAGCGCGTCGCGCATCGCGGCCGACGCCTCTTCCCAGCGGCCGGTTTGCATCAGCGCCCACGCGTACGCGTCGAGGGTATCCGGATCTCGCCGCACCTGCAGTTCTTCCCGCAGCAAGGAGAGCGCCTCGGCCGCGTTGCGGGCAGGATCGCGGCTGAGCAGCAGGATCGCTAACTCGCGGCGGTGCCCAAAGGCACCCGAGGTGACGTCGCGGCGTAGCCGCGACTCGGCCGTCTCCCAGAACCGCCGGGCGCCCGATCTGTCTCCCCGCAGTTCGTGCGACCGGGCCAATCCGCGCAGCACGACGTGATCGTAGACGTTGGGCGATGCGGCCGTCAGCGTGACCACGCGCGTGAGGTGGTCCTCGGCAGCGCGGTATTTGCCTTGCCGCAGTTCCAGTTCCGCCAGGTTCACCAGCGCCAGTGGGTACTGCGGTAGGATGCGCAGCGCTTCGAGGTAGAGTTCCCGCGCCAGATCCAATCGGCCGCGCTGATAGTAGAACCGGCCCCACACCGTCCGGAGGTAGGCCGAACTTGCGGTCTCGCCGGCCTCCTCGGCCGCCAGCGCGTGACGGAAGTCGGCGAGCACGTCCTGGTCGCGGCCCCCTGCGATGGCGACCAGCGCTCGCAGCGTGTAGCTTCCCACTCCCGGCGAGCGTTCCACCAGCGTCTGAGCGGCGCGCCGGGCCTCGGCCACACGTCCCCGAGCCAGTTCCGCGGTACTGATGATGGCCAGTCCATCGACGCCGGAAGCCTGCCGCGCCAGCCGGATCGCGGTGGAAAATTCATGACGCGCCTCGGCCACCTTCGCCAGGACGAGCAGCGCCCCGGTGTTGTGGACGCGGAGGTTGGCCAGCGACCGCTGCGCGGCTTGTTCGGCCAGCAAGAACCACGTCAGATCGCCGGTGGCGCGCGCCATCTTCAGATACGCTTGTCCCAGTGCTGCGAGATCCAGCCCGCCGGCCGGATTCCGGGCGATGCGGTCCTGATAGAAGGCGATCTCCTGTTGCAACGCAGCCAGGACCGCACCTTTGGCCGGACGTTCGTAGCGGTAGCGGAACTGCGATGCCCTCCCATCGGCCGTCGCGCTCCAGACGCCGACGCCGGCCGTAACGATCAGGGCGATGACGGCTCCGGCTGCGAGTACCAGGCGAGGGCGATTCATCAGGAACCTCCAAGGCTGGGAGTGCTTCGTCACTTTGTTCCTCGCAATGACCTGTTGTGGCGGCATGTCCCCATTAGGGGCGGCTCCTGCCATCGAAACTTCAGGCAAGGAGCCGCCCCAACAGGTCAATTTGGATCTGCCAGGTACGGGAACGCGTCCAGCAGCGGCTTGTGGCCCGTGCCGCCGCCGTTGGGGCCGGCGTACGACACGTTGTCAGACTTGATCGCGCCGTTGGTGACCACCGTGAGCGTGATGTCGATGACGTCATCGGTGATCTTGCGGCCGCGGATTGGGCTGCCCTTGCTGTTCAGGGCGTTCGCGTAGCCGCTCGGTCCGGTCGTATCGATGCGCATCACGTCCGGCAGGAAGGCGCCGAGGAGCGCGTTCGCGCGGGCCTCGGTGTTCCCCACGGCCATGAGCACCTTCTTGACCTCGGCCACGATCGGTCCGGCGATCCCGGCGGCCGGCTGGCGGCCGGCGAGCGCGGCGGCCTCGAAGTCGGGGCCGACGCTGTTGAGCGCATTGAGGTAGTCATTGGTCAGGACCAGTCCTTCGTTGATCGCGGGGCGGCCCAACCGTTCGATCTGCTTGCCGCCCACGGAAATCGTGGTCCAGACATCGAACGTCGTCGCTCCGGTGCGCCCGGCCAGCCACGTCCGAGGCACGCGCACGGCAATGGACAGGACGTTGTAGCCGGCGGTGAAGTCATAGCCGGGGGTGCGGAACCCGACCGCCGGCCCGATCCCCGCCGCGCCGGCGCGGACTTTGAAGTACTGCTCGACGTCAAAGAAGAACGGATCTTCGCGCAGCCCCGCGAAGACCGCCAGCGTCGCTCCGCCGACCGAAATCCGGTTGACAACCGGCGCCACGCGCAGTGTCGTCGTCCGCTGGACGGCCCCATCGGCTTCGCTGGTCACCCCGTCGCGGATCGTGGTGACCTTGATCCGCTGGGACCCATCTCTGCTCGGCGCGCTGAACTCGAACCGCAGCAGCACGTCGGTCCGGCCCGTGGGCGAGCTGTCGTTGCCCGCCGCGCGGGTGACGTGGAAGTCGTACTGGGCGGCGGTGCTGAAGAAGTACTGCTGCCGGGGCAGCGAGCGCGGGTTCACGTTCATGATGAACACGAGGTCCGACTCGCCGGCTGCGGCGTTGTGGTCTCTCTCGCGGAACGCGTACAGGTCGGTGAGGTTGAGGGCCCGACCCTTGAGGTCCATTTCGCCGTCATCATGGTCTGAGGCCACCAGCAGCTGCGCGCCAGCCAGCAACAATACGACAAGCGCCAGGGCGACGGCCATCAGCCAGATCCTGACTCTGGTCATGCCTGCCACCTCCATCGGGGTGAAGTTGGGAAGTCGCCCCGTCCATGGCCGGAGGTCCTTCCGCACTCCCACCCTTCGCATGACCGGCGGCGGCGGATTGGATGAACGTGACAGTCCCCTCCCATCTGCCGGTCGCCGGCGTGCGAAGGGTTGTATAGTCGGGGGTGATGGAAAGCGACGAGGACCTGCTGGCGCGGATGGTGCGCGGCGACGAGGGGGCCTTTGCGATGCTGTACGATCGTTTCAGTGCGCCCGTGTACTCGCTCGCGCTGCGGATGCTGGGCGACCGCGCCGCGGCCGAGGAAACGACGCAGGAGGTCTTCTTGGGGATCTGGCGTGGGGCGGGAGCGTTCGATCCGCGCCGGGGCAGCGTGCGCAGCTGGCTGCTCGCGCAGGCGCACCACAAAACCGTCGACGCCCTCCGCCGCGCGCGGCTGCGGGCCACCGATCCGCTCCCCGCTCAGGTGGCCGCCGGGTCCGAGATCGAAGCGGAAGCCCTCCGCGGGGTCGAAACCGGGCTGGTGCGCGACGCCCTGGGCGGCCTGCCGGCGGAGCAGCGCGAAGCCATTATCCTGGCGTACTACGGGGGATATACCCAGCAGGAGATCGCGGGGCGGCTGCAGATTCCGCTGGGCACCGTGAAGACACGCATCCGTGACGGCATGCAGCGCCTCCGGCGGCAGCTGGTCAGCGAGGTGCAACTGGACGCATGACGCACAATCAGGTCGCCGAACTGTTACCGGCCTACGCGCTCGATGCGCTGAGCCCGGAGGAAGTGCGCGCCGTCGAGGACCACGTACGGGGATGTCAGGACTGCCAGCGCGACCTTGCCGCGTTCACCACGGTGACGGCCGCCATGGCGGACAGCGTCCTGATGACGACGCCGCCCCCGGCTCTGCGTGCCCGCGTGTTGGAGGCGGTGCGGCCGGAAGTTGATGTCGCTGTGCCCCGGCCTGTTCCCCACCGGGCTCGCGGTCTGTCGTTCGGATGGGCCCTCGGGCTGGCTGCGGCGGCTGCCGCGGTAGTCGTGGCAGTTGGCGCGGTCGGCGTCATCCTCAACCAACGCTTGGCGGACCTGCACACGCAACTCTCCCGCCAGACGGAGCAGCTCAATGCGCTCAGCATTCGGGTCACACAGCAGGAGCAATTGCTGGCGATTGTGACCAATCCCGCGCTGAAGCGGGCCACGCTGGCGGGGTCCGTCGTCGGGGACGTGCAGTTCGTATACGATCCGGCCTCCCGGCTGGGCGCGTTGATCGTCAGAAACCTGACGGACCCCGGCCAGGGGCGCGTGTATCAGTTGTGGCTCGTCGCCGCAGCGGGAGCCCCGCAGAGTGCCGGCGTGTTCCGGCCTGTGACGGGCCGGTCGCTCGTGGTCCCCATCACAGCCGACTTCACGCGGTACAGGGCCATCGCCATTTCCGTCGAGCAGGGACCCAGCGGCGCTCCCCTGCCGACCGCGCCCCCGATCCTGAGCGCTATCCTCTAAAACCCACAGTCCCCGCATGACGACGCGCATCTGTGTTGTCGGCAGCTCCAATATTGACCTCATCGCGAAGGTCCCACGGCTGCCCAAGCTAGGCGAAACTCTGGTCGGCCATTCGTTCCATCTCGGCTACGGCGGCAAGGGTGCCAACCAGGCGGTCATGGCGGCCCGGCTCGGCGCGGAGGTCGTCATGGTGACGAAAGTCGGCCGGGATGTCTTTGGGGAAGGGACGCTCGAGAACTACCGGCAGCAGGGCATCGACAGCGCGCACGTGTTGTTCGACGACGCCCGCTTCTCCGGCGTCGCGCCGATCTTCGTCGACGACGACGGCCGCAACGTCATCGTGATAGTTCCGGGGGCCAACATGGGCCTGACGCCCGATGACGTGCGGCGGGCGCAGGACGTAATCAGGTCGGCGGCGGTGCTGATCTGCCAGCTGGAGATCCCCGTCGAGTCGACGTTGGAGGCCCTGCGGATCGGCAGGGCCGCCGGCATCCGCACCATCCTCAATCCCGCCCCCGCGGCCGTGCTGCCGGATGACCTGCTGGCGCTCGCGGATTACTGCGTGCCCAACGAGACCGAAGCGGAACTCCTGACGGGTCTGCCCGTAGTCTCAATCGACGAGGCGAGCACGGCCGCGGCGGCCCTGCTCGATCGCGGATCGAAGACGGTCATCATCACCCTGGGCCCGCGCGGCGCGCTGGTGGCGGATCGCGGGTCGGTCTCGCACTACCCCGCCGTCGAGGTGCCCGCTGTCGATTCAACCGGCGCGGGCGATGCCTTCGTGGGCAGCCTCGCGGTCTTCCTGGCTGAGGGCGTTCCGCTGCCGCGGTCTGTGGCCCAGGCGAACGCGGTGGCAGCGCTGTCGGTGGCGACCATCGGTACGCAGGTCTCATTTCCGTCGCGGGCCGAGGCCGACACCTTCCTGCGGGAGCGCGGCCTGCTGTAATCTTATTGGTCCTTCTGAGCGACGGCGGCCCCGGCGAGAGGTTGGGGCGGTCTCGTGCGCATCCGCAGTGTGCCCCGCTTCAACCGTCCCGACAGCCCCACCAGGACCAAGGCGACGATGGCGGCAATGTTGGGCAGGAACTGCACGAGGCTCGGCGGGATCGTCGTCACGGTCTGCAGTCGGACGGCGACCGCGTCGGCGGTGCCGAAGAACAGACCCGCGAAGAGCACGAAAATCGGATGGTTCAAGCCGAACAACGCCGCGGTCACACCCAGCCACCCCCGGCCGTTGCTCATGTCGCGCGTGAACAGCGTCAGGTGGCCGACCGACAAGAACGCCCCGCCGAGCGCGGCCAGGGCGCCGCTGATGACCAGCACGAACACCTTCACGGTCGGCACGCTGATGCCGACGGTTTCCGCCGCCGACTGATTCTCGCCGACGGCGCGGATGTGCCGGCCGAACCTCGTACGGTACAACACGATGAAGGCTCCCAGCGCCGCCACCCACGACAGGTACACGATGATGTTGTGCCCACTCAACAGCGTCCCGACGACCGGGATCCGGCTGAGTCCGGGGATGGCGATATCGGGCAGCTGGCGAATGCTGGGGTCTGACCACGAGCCGAACGCGCCGAAGAACGTCCGCAGGAAGTACACGGTCATCTCGGCGATG
>DATDQT010000117.1:0-3991 GCA_035292085.1 bacterium | reverse complement strand
TACCCGCCCGGAGGCCGCGGCCTGTTTAACAGTAGGAGGTCGCCGAACAGGTGAGTTGCGCAAGGCCATACCCGGCCATGAAGCCTGTCACGACATCCGCCAGCCACCCGCTGAGGGTGATCTCGGGCAGATCGACCTCCTCGATCGTCAGCGCGCGCGACTGTGCCACCGCCTCCACCTCCCGTCGTGGATTACAGCAGGTTGATGAGAACCCCGAAGGCGAACCCTGCCAGGACAGCCCAATCCCTCACGGTCACGCCCACCACCCCCGGATGTCCATGTTCCCCGGTTGTCACTCGCCGAGGTGATGCCAAGGGTAGGTGAATGTCGCCAAGGTGTCAGTATCCCGGCGGCAACCGGCAGACAGAGCCCTCCGAATGGAGCAGGATGGCGTGTGACTGGAGACTAGGCGGAGGCGATCACAACGCGGTCACAGCCCGGCCCAGGCGCTGCACCACACGGGCCTTGCCCAGGACCCCCATCAGTTCGAACAGTCCTGGACCAGTCGTGCGTCCCGTCAGTGCCACCCGCGTTGGGTGGATGATCGCCCGGCCGTGGATCCCAAGATCGGCGGCGAGCTGCCGGACGATACGGTCAGCGCTGTCACGGTCGAGTTCATCGACCGCGGCCACCCGATCGCGGAGGCGGGCAAGCACCTCGAGCGCGGCGGGATCCCGCAGGTACTGGTCCACCGCGGCGGGCTCGTATGTCGCGGTGTCCGAGAAGAAAAAGTCGCCGGCGGTGACGATGTCGGCGCCGACTTTGAGCCGGTCGCCGAGGACCTCGATGACCCGCTGCACATAGGTTCGGTCGGCCTCTGCGACCGCCGGCCCGATCAGACCGGCACGCTGGAGACTGCTCAGGCATACGTCGACCACGCGCTGAGGATCGGTCGCGATCAGCTCGCGCAGATACAACCCGTTGATCCAGGACAGCTTGGCGGCGTCGAACATCGGCGAGGCTTTGCCCAGGTCCTCGATGCGAAACTTCGCGATCAGCTCGTTGACGGAGTAGATCTCGCGGCCCTCTTCCGGGTGCCACCCCAGCAGGGCAAAGAAATTCAGCAGCGCTTCGGGGAGGTACCCCTGGCGGCGGTAGGCATCCAGCGACGTCTCCCCGTGGCGCTTGCTGAGTTTCCGGCGGTCCGGCCCAAGGATCAGCGGCAGGTGCGCCACGTAAGGCATCGACCACTCAAACGCATCGTAGACCAACTGCTGTTTGGGCGTGTTCGACAGGTGTTCGTTGGCCCGGATGATATGGGTTATCTCCATGAGGTGGTCGTCGATGACGTTCGCGAAATTGTACAGAGCGCTGCCGTCGGACCGCATAAGGATGGCGTCGTCGAGGGCGGCGGGTTCAAACCTCACCGTGCCCAGAATCAGGTCCGGCACGACGATGGGCTCGGTGCGGTCGACGCGGAGACGGATCGTCGGGGGGCGCCCTTCCCGGATAAAGGCCTCGCGCTCAGCGGCGGACAGGTTGCGGCAGCGGCCGGAGTAGCGATAGGGACGGCCCGACGCCTGGGCCGCCGCCCGCTCCGCCGCCAGTTCGTCCGGCGTGCAGTAGCAGTAGTACGCCCGGCCGGAATCGAGCAGGCGCTGCGCGTGCTCCCGGTACAATGCGGCCCGCTCGGTCTGCCGGTAAGGCCCGAACGGACCTCCCACGTCCGGGCCTTCGTCCCAATCGATGCCCAGCCAGCGAAAATCGCTGATGATCGAGCGGATGGATTCGTCGGTCGACCGGCTCTGATCGGTGTCCTCGATGCGCAGGACGAACCGTCCGGCCTCGTGCCGCGCGTACAGCCAGTTGAAGAACGCCGCCCACGCGTTGCCGACGTGCAGCTGCCCGCTCGGGCTGGGGGCAAAGCGCGTGCGAACCGTCACGTGAAGAGCATGCTCACGGACTGGTTGAGGTGGATGCGGCGGATGGCTTCTGCCAGCAGCGGCGCGACGGAGAGCACCGTGATCTTGGGCAGCATCTTCTCGGGCGGGATGGGGATCGTGTTCGTCACGACCACCTCCCGGATCTCATCCCGGCCCAGCCGGTCCAGCGCCGAGCCGGTCAGTTTGGCGTGTGTCGCGCAGATGTAGACTTCAGGACGCGCCCCATGCTGGATGAGGAGATCGAGGGCGCCGTGCAGGGTACCCGCGGTGCTGATGACGTCCTCGATCATGATGGGAACCCTGCCCTCCACCTCGCCGACTATCTGCACCGGCTCCTTCACGTCCGTGGCGACGCGCCTCTGGAAGATAATCGCCAGCGGCAGGTCGAGCCGGTCGGCGAGCTGCTTGCTGCGCTTGACTGCCCCGGCGTCTGAGGCGACGACGACGGCGTTGCGCGGGTCCTTCTCGCGCAGGTAGTCGGCGAACAGCGGCATCGCGCGCAGGTGATCCACGGGGATGTTGAAAAACCCCTCGATCTGCCCGGCGTGCAGGTCGACGGAGAGGATGCGGTCGGTGCCGGCGGTGATGAGCAGGTCGGCGACCAGGCGCGCGGTGATGGGCTCGCGCGGCGCATCCTTCTTGTCGCTCTGCGCATAACCGTAGTAGGGAATGACCGCCGTGATCCGTCCGGCCGAGGCACGCTTGAGGGCGTCGAGCATGATGAGCAGTTCCATCAGGTGCTCGTTCACCGGCGGACAGGTCGGCTGCACGACAAACGCGTCGACGCCTCGGGCGTTTTCCTCGAACCGGACGTACATCTCGCCGTCGGCGAACCGAGTCTGCCGCACCTTGCCGGACGGCACGGCGAGGTAGTCCGCGATCTCCTTGCCCAGCGCCGGGTTCGCGGAGCCGGAAAACACTTTGAGTTCGCCGTAGCTGGCGTTCATCGCCCCTCACAGCGTAACACGGACTCAGGACGCAGGACTCAGAGCGGTTCGGGGACTATCGTTTTTCGACGAGGAACTTGATCGCGGTGCGTTCTTCGCCTTCGATCTCGACTTTCGTGAACGCGGGGATCGCGACGAGGTCGATCCCGTTGGGGGCGACGAACCCCCGGGTGATGGCGATGGCTTTCACGGCCTGGTTGACCGCCCCGGCGCCGATGGCCTGGAGTTCAACCACTCCCTTGTCTCGGAGGACTGCGGCGAGCGCGCCCGCGACGGCTTTGGGTTTGGAGTCGGCGGACACCTTGAGCACCTCCGGCATCTAAGGAGCCTCCCATGCGGCGACGGTCGCGGCGACGGAGTATCTGACGTCTATTCCGTGGGTTTGGAGGGAAATCCTGCCAGCGCTGCTGCAAGGTCGGCCGCGCGCAGCGCGGCGCGCCGAAGCTCAGGCACCCGTGTGAGCAGCACGGTCCGCGTCTGCCCCCGCGCCGCCCACGCCGACGCCAAGACCTGCCGTACTTCCTCCGCAGGCAGCGCATCCACCGGCAGCAGCGACCCGGCCCCGATCCGCCGCACCAGCGCGGCGACCTTCGGGTCGTAGGTGAGCCCGATCAGGCTCACCCCGGCCACCGCGGCGCAGATCAGCGCATGCAGGCGGGCACCGACCACCAGGTCAAGGGTGCCGATAACCGCCATCATGTCCTGGGGCGTGACCCCGCTGACGATCCGGGCGTCCAGCCGGGCCGCGGCCTGCGCGGAGATCATCTGGTCCTTCGCAGGATGGAACACCAAGACGAGGAGTTCTGCTCCTGCTTCGCCGGCGATGGTCCGGATCGCGGCCAGCAGTGGCTCGACATACCCGCTATCTCCCCAGGACCGCAGGACCACACCGATGCGTGGCCGGACCGGTGGGCCCAGCAGTTCGGCGGCCCGTTCCGGTGGAGCGGCTGGCAGCGCAAAGACCGGATCGGCGACGACATCTACGGCACGACGGACGCCGCACGCCGCCAGTTCGCGCTGCGACTCGTCGTCGCGCACCGTCAGCGCGTCCACGCGATTGCCGATCCATCCGGTCAGCGTTCGCAGCCAGCGGCGGCGGAGCGGACCAATTCCCTGCGCGTACACCATCGACCGGCGGGCCAGCGCCCGGCCGGCCGCCAG
>DATDQT010000116.1:0-6243 GCA_035292085.1 bacterium | reverse complement strand
CAGTTCCCCGTGCACTCCGATCCATTGCAGTTCGCAGTGACGTCCATCGTGGCGTAGGAGCCGACCGACTTGGTGAACCGCGTGCCGACCGGGTCCTTGTAGGTGCCGCGGTTTCCGTCGGGTTCGCGCACAAACCACTTGGTCGGGTCGTTCGCGTTGTTCGGTACGACGTCCATCAGGAGATTGAATTGCCAGGATCCCACTGCCGTCGCACTTTTGGACGTGGCATTGGTGAGGGAGCGGACAACGAGCGGCCTCCGTCCCGGACCCCAGATGTCGACGACCCGAACGGTGACGTGGCCGTCGCGAACGTCGACGTTGATCGAGATTTCCGGCTCTTGTTTCTCAGGCTGCTGGGCGAGAGGATCTTCCGGCATCTCGCCGGGTGGCGCTGGGGAGGCGGCATACGCGGGTGGTGGAAGCTGCGGGATCAGAGCAACTGCCAGGAAGACGGGGATCAGGATGAGGGTTACCGCGACCTTCCGAAGCCGGCGTCGCATCTGGGCCCTCCAGCAGGTGGCGTCGCCGCGGCTATTCTGTGGAGTATCCCATAACTCCTTCGAACCTCAGGAGAAATCGTGCCCGGTTGACTACATGCTCTGGAAACAGGTTGCTCTACTGAAGAGGAGCCTGATCTCAGGGGTTAATTGGCTTGAGAAACTGGTCGAGTTCCTCGATGCCGACCAAGACCTCGCGCGGGTTGCTGCCCTGGGCCGGCCCGACGATCCCCCTCTCCTCGAGCTGATCCACAATGCGCGCCGCGCGGACGTAGCCGATCTTCATCTTGCGCTGCAGCAGCGAGACCGACCCATAGCCCGCGCGCACGATCAGCCGCGCCGCCTCGGCCATCAACTCGTCTGATCCCCTACCCTCTCCGCCTGAGGCGTCCTGTTCAACTTTGACCAGGTCCTGATCGTAGACCGGCTTCCCCTGCGACCTCCACCACGCGACCAGCGCCTCGATCTCGCTGTCGGCAATGAACGCGCCCTGGGCGCGGATGGGACGCGCGGCGCCGACCGGCATGAACAGCATGTCGCCTTTGCCCAACAACTTCTCGGCGCCGGGCATATCAAGGATCGTGCGGCTGTCTACCTGACTGCTCACCGCGAACGCCAGCCGTGATGGGATGTTGGCCTTGATCAGTCCCGTGATGACGTCGACGGACGGGCGCTGTGTGGCCAGGACGAGGTGGATCCCCGTGGCCCGGGTCATCTGCGCCAGCCGGCAGATCACATCTTCGAAATCGGCGGGTGCGACCATCATCAGATCGGCGAGTTCATCGATGATCACGACGATGTAGGGCAGCCGCTCGCCGTCGGGCAGTTCGTTGTAGCCCTGGATGTTGCGCGTCCCGGCGGCGGCAAACCGCTCGAAACGCGACTCCATTTCGCCCAGCAGCTGCTTCAGCACGCCCGCGGCCGCGCGCGGATTGGTGACGATCGGGGCGAGCAGATGCGGCGTATGGCTGAAGTTCGCAAATTCCACCCGCTTCGGGTCGATCATCACCAGGCGGCAGTCGGCGGGCGTGCAGCGGAACAGCAGGCTGGCGATGATCGCGTTGAGCATCACGGATTTGCCCGACCCCGTGGCTCCGGCGATGAGCAGGTGCGGCATCTCCGTCAGATCGGCGAGGATGGGATGGCCGGCGATGTCCTTGCCGATGGCGACCGTCAGGATGCCGGTGTCGCGGTGGTAGTCGTCGGTGGACAGAATTTCCTTGATGTGAACCAGGCTCGCCTTCTGGTTGGGCAGTTCGATCCCCACGACGGACTTGCCGGGAATCGGCGCTTCGATGCGCACGCTGGGGGCGGCCAGCGCCAGGGCGATATCATTGGTGAGGCTGCTGATCTTCTGCACGCGCACGCCTGGCGCCGGCTGCACCTCGAACCGCGTCACCACCGGCCCCTGCTCCCACCGCACGACCTTCGTTTCCACCCCGAAACTCGCGAGGGTCTGCTCCAGCATCCGCGAGACCTCGGCGGGCTCGCTGCGCCCCTTGCCTCGGCTGTTGGGGAGATCGGTGAGCAGTGAAATCGGCGGCGCCTGGAATCTCGGCGCGGGGACGACCAGCGGCAGCGACTCCTGGCGGACCTTCCTCGGCGCGGGGCGAGGTTCAGATGGGGGAAGCACGTCTTCCAGCGACGTGTCGACCTCGCGCGCCCGGCCGGCCGCACGGGCTGACGGAATCGCCGGCAGCGTGGCCGTCGTCATCGTGCCGACAGTGGGGCCGTCTGTCACCGGTGCCGATGGTGCCGGCGGCGTCAGTTGCGCCTGCAATTCGCGTCCGCGTGCTACAAGACCACGACCGAGGGCAATGATGCCCTGCCAGATTGCCGCCAGCAGCGCGAGACCGGCACGGCCGAGGAAACCTATCGTACGCCAGGCCAGACGCGCGGCGTGGATGAGCAGCGCCCAGGTCACCTCGACAATTCGACTGACCGGGGTCCCCGTCCACAGAATGATGGCGCTCACGGCTCCCACTGCGGTTACCAGCCAGAGTCCGATGTTGCCCAGCGCGCGGCGCAGGAGAAACACCAGGGCCGCTCCGAGAGTGCCGGCGGCCTGTCCGGCCGTTCCGATCGCAAATTCGCGGCCAGAGGGCACACGGGCATGAGAGGCGATGATGGCGACGAGCACGAGGAGGCTGAGCGCGCCGATCCGCCGCGTGAACCGCGCGCGCCCTCCGGCCAGCAGCATGATCGCACCCGTGAGAAAGATGCCGAGCGGGATGACGACGGCGAGCTCGCCCAGCAGCCACCGCTGGGCGTGGCCGAGGACCGCCGGAAGGCCGGTCGCTTTCGGGAGAAACGACAGTCCCAGGACGAGCCCCAGGACCAGGAGGATCGCTCCCGCGGCCTGCGATTTTTCTGGCTCCTGCTTCCTGCGTCCCATCGGCCCTACCCCCTCGTCACCAACAGCGCCACTGCCAGACCGGCCACGATGCAGTACACCCCAAACAACGCCAGCCGGCCCCGCCGCACCACCTGCAGCAACCACGTGATGGCCAGGGCCCCGGACGCCACGGACACAACAAACCCCACGAGCAACTGGGCGATGGTGTAGCCGGCCGCCACCCCCGCGGAGTAGTCCTTGAGCCCGAACAATCCCGCGCCGGCGACGGAGGGGACGGCGATCAGGAAGGAGAGTCTGGCGGCTTCCTCCGGTCTCATCCCCAGCCAGGTCGATGACACGATGGTCGCGCCGGACCGCGAGATGCCCGGGATGATCGAGGCGGCCTGCGCGATCCCCACGGCGATCCCGTCAATGGGCCCGGCATCGGTGGCGGCGCGGGTCCCGCGGCGGCTGACCAGGAACAGCAGCAGACCGGTCACGATCAGTTGCAGCGCGGTGCCGCGGAGCGATCCAAACAGTGCTTCAAACCGTGATGCCAGCGCGACCCCGATGACGCCGGTGATGAGCGAGGCCACGACCACCGCCCAGCCCAACCGCCGGTAGCCGTCGAGGGGTGCGCCGCGGTGTCCGGTGAAGGTCGACCACACCCCGCGCAGCAGGTTCAGCAGGTCGCCGCGAAACAGCCATGCCGCGGCGGCCGCGGTCCCCAGATGCAGCACGGACTCCACGAGGAGACCCGGACGGGGAACGCCCAGCAGCGCTTCCGCAAAGAGGAGGTGCGCCGTGCTGCTGACGGGGAGAAACTCGGTTAGGCCCTGCACCAGGCCCAGGATGACCATCTGTAGCACGACGCTGCTCCCATGAAAGGTGCGACCAAGGTCCGACGAATTCAACTTAACTCAATTCTCTGGTCTCCGATGGCCTCCTTCAAGAATGCCGGCCAGCCGTTTGAAGTCGCGGCGGAGTGTGACTGTCCATCGCCGGCCGTACCGCGCCATCGCCGGGTGATACAGGGGCACGACGACGAACGCCTCGTGGTCGATGACGGTGCCGTGGACCTTTCCCAGGTCGGCCTTCGGAGCCACGTAGCGCAGGGCGAACCCGCCCAGCGTCACGACGACCTGCGGCTGGATGATCGCGAGCTGCTCGTCGAGCCAGGGCATGCATGCGGCGATTTCGTCGCGTGAGGGGTTGCGGTTTCGTCCGGGCGGCGGCCCGATGAACGGGCGCGACTTCACGAGATTCGTGATGTAAACGTCGCGCCGGGTGAGCCCGATGGAATCCAGCAGGCCGTTGAACACCTGCCCCGCCCGTCCGACGAACGGTTCCCCGCGCAGGTCTTCCTGCCTGCCGGGGGCCTCGCCGATGAACACCACCGTCGCCGTGGCCGGACCGGCGCCCGGGACGGCATTCGTCCGTGTGCGGTGGAGCGGACAGCGGTCGCACCGCCGGATGCGCGCATGCAGGCGGTCAAGCGCCTGCTGACGGGATGACCGGTTAGACAGGGACGAGCGCCAGCTCCTTGAGTACCGCGGAGATCTGTTCTTTCTCCTTCGCGGTGGCCTCCACCAGCGGCAGGCGCGGCTTGCCCACGGTGAACCCGCTGAGGTTGAGCGCGGCCTTCAACGGCACCGGGTTCGTCGTGATGAACAGCACTTTGAACAGCGGGAACAGCTTGAGGTGGATGGCCAGCGCCTTTCCGACGTCACCTTGCTCGTAGGCGCGGACCATGTCGCTGATGTCCCGGCCGGCCAGGTGGGACGCGACGCTGACGATGCCGGTGCCGCCGACGGCGAGAATCGGCAGCGTGAGGCTGTCGTCGCCGCTGTAGATCAGGAAGTCCGGGCTCGTGCGGCGGCGGATCTCCGACGCCTGGTCGAGGCTGCCGCTGGCCTCTTTCACCGCCACGATGTTCGGCACGTCGGCCAGCCGGGCGATCGTCTCGGGCGCGGCATTGACGCCGGTGCGGCCGGGGATATTGTACAGCATGCACGGCAGTGCCGTCGATTCCGCGATCGTGCGGAAGTGCGCGTACAGGCCGTCCTGCGACGGCCGGTTGTAGTAGGGATTGACCAGTAGGATGCCGTCCGCGCCGGCCGCCTCCGCGTGCTTGGTCAGGTGCACGGAGTGCCGGGTATCATTGGTGCCGGTGCCCGCGACGACCGTGGCCCGTCCGCCCACGGCTTCTTTGACGGCCGCGAACAGCCGTATCTTCTCCTCATCGCTCAGCGTCGGAGACTCGCCGGTGGTGCCGGCGACGACGATCCCGTCTGAGCCGTTCTCAACCAGACGCTTCGCCAGGCGCTTCGCCTGCTCGATGTCGACGGCGCCGTCGTCGTCGAACGGCGTGGCCATGGCTGTGAGGACCCGCCCGAAGATCGCCATGCTTCACCCCCTGGATTCGGTCACCCCTCGCTTTCCTTCTCCGAGGCGAGTTCCTCGGCCAACCCAAACTCATCATGCAGGGCCCGCAGGGCCGCTTCCATCTGCGCGCGCGGCACCAGGCAGGAGATGGTCGTGTGCGAGTCGGCCGTCTGCAGGATCTCGACGCCCGCCCCGTGCAGCGCTTTGACCACCCGCGCCATCACACCCGGCCGGCCGCGCATCCCCGCCCCGATGATCGAGACCTTGGCGCACGGCTCGCTGACGGCGATCTGGAACCCGAGCGTTGACAGAACGTTGGCCGCGCGCGCGACGACCTCCTCCTGCACGGTGAACGCGAGCATTTCCGGCAGCAGGCTGATCAGATCGATGCTGATGCCCTGCTCTGCCAGCGTGCGCAGTGCGACCAGCGGCCGTTCCATGTTGTCTTCCCGGCGGCGGTCGATCCTCACCTGCACCACGTCGGGCAGGTGCGCGAGCCCGATGACCGGCCGGCCGTCGATGATCGGGACACCGAGTTCCGGACCTTTGACGATGGTCGTCCCTCCGTTGCCGCTTCCCAGCCGTTTGATCACCAGCCGGACATCGTGCTCCCGGCCGATGTCGGCGGCACGCGGATGCAGGACCCGCGCGCCCAGCGCGGCCATCTGTGACACCTCGTCGTAGGTAATCAGGCGGATCGGCCGCGCCTCGGGAACAAATTTCGGGTCGGCGGTCATGATCCCCTCGACGTCCTTGAAAATTTCGACCAGGTCGGCGCCGACGGCCGCGCCGATGGCTACCGCGGTCGTGTCGCTGCCGCCGCGGCCCAGCGTCGTGATCTCTCCGTCGCGGGTCACGCCCTGGAACCCCGCCACCACCGGGACGTAGCCCTGCTCCAGGTAGCGGCGGATGAGCGTGGGGTCGATGCTCAGGATCCGGGCGTCGTTGAATTCGTCGGTCGTCAGGATGCCCGCCTGGGCACCGGTCAGCGCGACGGCGGGGCAGCCGGAGTGGACCAGCAGGTGC
>DATDQT010000115.1:0-20113 GCA_035292085.1 bacterium | reverse complement strand
CGGCGCTTCCTCCCCCCGCCTCGCCTCCCGCATTCGCTCGACTTCCAGTAGCCCCTTTCTGGCCCACCACAGATCAGGCCAGAGCATCAGCGCGGTGCGGTACTGGTGTTCCGCGCGGTCCAGATCGCCGGCAAGCTCGTACGCGTATCCGAGATTCACGCGCGCCCTGGCCTTGGCCGGGGACTTCCGGACGGCATCCTCCCACAGGGTGACCTCGCTTCGGTACTGGAGATTCCGGTCAAACGCGAGCGCCCCCAGGATCGTCAGGGCGATCACGGCGCCGGTCGCGGCAAGCCGGCGGTGGCTCGGAGACCTCGACGCCCGGGCCATGAGGCCCGCGACCGCCACCGCGACGCCGACCATGGGGAGATAGAGCAACCTGTCGGCCACGGGATCCGTCCGGGCAAGCACGATGGACGTCGGCAACAGGGCGCACACCGCCCACAGCAGTCCTGCCGCCTCCGGCGCGCGGCTCCACCGGATGGCACGGCAGGCGAGGACGGTCAGGGCCGCGAGCCCGGAGACGACCGCGACGTCTGCCGGTCCCACAGGCGGTGGGTCGTGGTCGAAGTTGACGGTCCACGGTACGACCAGCACGCGCAGGAGCCCGGCAATGCCCTGGATCCGCGCCGCCAAGCCGTCCGCAGACAGGGCAAAGCCGGCGAGGCCGGCGAGGAGGCCGCGGTATCCGGGGTGGGCCGCAAGCACGAGTACGCATACGGCGAAGGCGCCCAGCTGCGGCGCGGCCGCGTGGACGGCCCGGCGCACCGGAAATCGATCGACGCCGACGAGCCAGGCGATGAGGATGAGCGGGTAGACAACGGCGATCTCCTTGGCCATCACGGCCATGAAGAAGGCGAAGACGGATAGGACGACCCACGGCCACCGGCGGGCCTCGCGCAGACTTTCCAGCGCGGCCAGATGCGCGGTGAGCAAACCCAGCGCCATCAGCGACGTTGCGCGGCCGGAGACGTAGGTCACGGCTTCCGTTTGAGCGGGATGCAGGAGAAAGAGGCCGGCGGCGGCAAGCGCGGCGGCATCCGTCCAAATAGGATCGGCCGCCGCGGCGATGGCGCGGCGCACCGTGAAGAACACCAGAACGGTGGCGGCCAGATGGATGGCCACATTGACCGCGTGGAACGGCAGCGGGTCGGCCCCGGTCGTCGCACGCTGCAGCGCAAACGTGAGCAGGGTCAGCGGGCGCGTGTGCCAGGCGTACGTGCGCAGGTCGAGGATGTGGTCGTGTTGGAGAATCCACGGGTAGTCGTCAAACATGAATTGCCCGTTGAAGGCCGGCAGGTAGACGACCGCCCCTGCCAACACGAGGACGAGCAAGGCCTGCCTCTGTGACGGAAATCCTACCATCGTCGGCGCGGACGAACAGCCTTCGGGTTCGACAACGACGGCCGGCGGCCCTACCATTCACGTTCAACCGCGGCGGTGATCTGCTCGATGGGATGATGCTGAGGGTGCGCGGTTTCGTGCGGTCAGTATGTCACTTTGACCAACACGAGTCCGTGCGCCGGTGCGCGGGGCCCAGCCCGCCGGTTGTCCTCGGACGCCAGGATCCGCCCAACGTCGCCCGCGGCCGTCTTCCCGAGCCCGACGCCGACCAGCGTGCCGGTGACCAGGCGGACCATGTGCCGGAGAAAGCGGTCGGCCTCAAACGCCAGGATGACCATGTCGTCCTTCCGGGCGACCTCGGCGACGCGCAGGTCGCAGACCGTCGAGCGCTCGCCGGACCCTACGCCGCGAAATGCGGTGAAGGCGTGCCGCCCCAGCAGCGCGGACGCGGCCCGGTGCATCGCTCCCACGTCCAGCGGCTGGGACAGATGCCAGGCGTGGTGGCGTAAGATGGCCGACGGCGCCGGACGATTCAGGATGACGTAGCGGTAGGTCCTCCCCACCGCGGAGTACCTCGCGTGGAAGTCGGCGGCGACCTCCGCCGCCTCGAGGATGCGAATCGTCTCCGGCAGATGGGCGTTGAGGGCGGCGGGAAAGCGGTCGGCCCGCAGGCGGCCGGCGGTCAGGAAGTTCGCCACCTGCCCGAGCGCGTGTACGCCGGCGTCGGTCCGGCCCGCCCCGACCAGCTTCACCTGCTCACGGGTTACCGCATGGACGGCCTGCTGGATCTCACCCTGGATAGATGGACGTGTGGATTGCTTCTGCCAGCCGCTGAAGTCGGTACCGTCGTATTCGATGGTGAGTTTGATGTTGCGGGATTCTGCGATTGCTTCGCCCCTAACGGGGCTCGCAATGACAGAAGTAGAGATTACCTTGCGAGTACGACCCATGTCGAGAACGGCACGATGAACAACGCGGCGACGGCAAGCGTGACCACCACGGCCACGGCGTCCCGGGAGGCGAAGCGCAGCTGCTTGAGCCGCGTGCGGCCTTCTCCACCCCGGTAGCAGCGCGCCTCCATCGCCAGCGCGAGTTCGTCGGCCCGGCGGAACGCGCTGACGAACAGCGGCACCAGGATCGGGATCATCGCCCGGGCACGGCGCAGCAGGCCGCCGCGGGCGAATTCGGCCCCGCGGGCCATCTGGGCTTTCATGATCTTCTCTGTTTCCTGCAGCAGTGTGGGGATGAAGCGCAGGGCGATCGTCATCATCATGGCCAGTTCGTGGGCGGGCACGCCGATCCGCCGGAACGGGCGGAGCAGCCGTTCCATGCCGTCAGTGAGCTCGACCGGCGACGTCGTGTACGTCAGGAGCGACGTCACGATGACCAGCCCGATCAGCCGGGTGCCGATGAACAACGCCCGCAGGAACGCCTCCCGAGTGACGGCCACGGGTCCGATGGAGAACAGCGGCGTGCCGCCCTGGATGCCGCTGAAGAACATGTTGAGCACCACGGTCAGCGCGAGCAGGAAGAGAATCGGACGCAGGGCGCGCAGGAGGTACCCGAGCGGGATCTGCGACGACAGCACGATGCCCAACACGAACAACGCCAGCAGCGCGTAGCCGAAGAAGTCGGGGACGACGAAAATGGCGACCATCAGGAGGGTCACCGCCGCGATCTTTGTCCGCGGATCCAGACGGTGGACCGGCGACTCGCGCGGGATGTACTGCCCGATGGTGACGTAGCGGGTCAGTTCCATCGGAGGACCCGCAAGATCTCCTCGCGCGCCTCGTCCACGGTCAGCGCGTCCGCGCGCACATCGAGCCCGCGCAGGCGCAGGCGCTGCATCAACTGCGGCACGGCCGGCAGATCGAGGCCGATCGAGCGCAGGTCGGCGGCCCGTTCAAACACCTCGCGCACCGGGCCGTCCAGGAAGACGCGCCCGCGGTGGAGGACAATCAGGCGGCGGGCCATCTGCGCGGCTTCGTCCATGCTGTGCGTGATGAGCACGACGGTGAGGCCGCGCTGCTGCTGCAGGGCGCGGATCTGCCCGAGGATGTCCTCCTTGCCGCGCGGGTCCAAGCCCGCGGCCGGCTCGTCGAGGACCAGCACCTTCGGCCGCATCGCCAGCACGCCGGCGATGGCGACGCGCCGCATCTCTCCGCCGGAGAGGGAAAACGGGGACCGCTTCCCATACACGGCGGGATCCAGACCGACCAGGCGGAGACCGTCCTCGACCCGGGTCTCGACGTCCGCGGCGTCCAACCCGAGATTGCGGGGGCCGAAGGCGACGTCGGCCGCCACTGTTTCTTCAAAGAGCTGGTACTCGGGAAATTGGAACAGCAGTCCGACCTGCTCCCGGATCCGCTTGAGGTCGGTACCCCTCGCGGCCAGATCGACGCCGCCCACGCGGACCGACCCGGATGTCGGTTTCAGGAGCCCGTTGAAATGCTGGACCAGCGTCGATTTGCCGGACCCGGTCGGCCCGATGAGCCCGACGACGTCACCCTCATCGATGGCGAGGGTGACGTCGGAGAGCGCGACCGTCTCCATCGGCGTGCCCTGCAGGTAGACGTGGCTCACCCGTTCGCACTCAATGAGGGCCATCGGGCACCTCCGCAGGTGTCAGCGCGGTGAGCGCGTCAGCCAGCTGGTCGGTGCCGAAGGTATCCGGTGGAATGGGCAGACCCGCGCGGCGCAGTTGATGCGCCAGCCGGGGGATCGGTGGCAGCGCCAGCCGGAGGCGTTCCAGGTCGTCGACGCGGCTGAACACGGCTTCGGGCGGACCGTCCAGCGCGATCCTGCCGGCGGCCATCGCCACGACACGGTGGCACCGCAGCGCCTCATCCATCGAATGCGTAATGTGGATGACGGTGATCCCATCGGCGACCAGACGGGCGATCGTATCGACGACTTCCTGCTGCCCCTCTGGGTCCAGCATGGTCGTCGCTTCGTCAAGAATGACGCACTGCGGCCGCATCGCAAGGATGCCGGCCACAGCCACCCGCTGCTTCTGGCCTCCGGACAGCAGGTGCGGCTCTTTCCGCCGGTACTCGAACATGTCGACGGCGGTCAGCGCCCCGTCGACGCGCGCGCGGATTTCGTCCGGCGGCACGCCGAGGTTCTCGGGGCCGAAGGCGACGTCTTCCTCCACAACGGTGGCCACGATCTGGTTGTCCGGGTTCTGGAACACCATGCCGACCCGCCGGCGGATGTCCCAGGTCGCGGCGTGGTCTTTCGTGTTCATGCCGTCGACGATGACGTCGCCTTCGGTGGGCAGGAGGAGCGCGTTGAGGTGCTTGGCGAGGGTGGACTTGCCGGACCCGTTGCCGCCGACGACGGCGAGGTACTCGCCGCGCTCGATGCGCAGGCTCACGCCGTCGAGCGCGACCACGGCCTCCGGCGTCCCCGCGTTATAGACGTACTTGAGGTTGGTGACCTCGATTAACGGCATCTACCCAATCTTAGCAATTCTTGGAGAGGTCCCCCGAATTCAGGAATGTGATCTGATTGTGAAGATTGGGTAGATCGGGGAGATTGGGAAGATTCGTATTACGGCAGTAGTTCGACGATGGCCATCTCCGCGGCGTCGCCCCGGCGCACCCGGCTCCGTACGAGGCGGGTGTAGCCGCCGCGGCCGCGCTGGTAGCGGGGGACCACCTCCGTGAACAGCCGGCGGACGATCTTGTCGTCGCGGATGAGGCGCTTCACCTGGCGGCGGGCATGGACGTCGTTGGCGAGCGCCCGCTCGATCACGGCGTCGGCGATCTTCTTGGTCTCCTTCGCCTTCGCCAGGGTGGTCTCAATCTTACCGTGGAGAATGAGCCCGCCGACCAGGTCGCGGAAGAGTGCCTTGCGCTCGCCCGTCTCACGGCCGAGTTTGCGCGTGGCGGTCCCCAGCATCGTCAGCCCTCTCTCCGGCGCAGCGAGAGACCGAGGTTCGTCAGCTTCTCGCGGACCTCATCCAGCGACTTGCGGCCGAAGTTCTTCACGCTGACAATCTCCTCTTCCGTCCGCTGCATGAGGTCGCCGACCGTGTTGATCCCGGCGCGCTTGAGGCAGTTGTACGGGCGCACCGACAGATCGAGCTCCTCGATCGGCATGGCGTACAGCTTGCCCATCTGCTCGTCGGCCCCGGCGCCGGCGCCGAACTGGTCCGCGCCCTCGTCGCCCATCCGCGCGAACATCCGCAGCGAGTCCATGAGGATCGTCGCGGCGTCCTTCACCGCCTCTTCCGGCCGCATCGAGCCGTCGGTCCACACCTCCAGCACGAGGCGGTCGGCTTCCGCGTTGCCCGCCCGCGTGTCTTCCACCGCGTAGTTGATCTTCTGGATCGGCAGGAAGATGGAATCGACGGGGATGACTCCGATCACGTGCTCGCTCTTGCGGTGCTTCTCGGCGGGGACGTAGCCTTTGCCGCGCTCCACCACCAACTCCATCGCCAGCCGGGCGTCCCGCCGGTCCAAGGTGGCGATGTGCAGATCGGGGTTGAGGATGTCCACTTCCGCGTCCTCGGTGATGTCCGAGGCGGTGACTTCCTTCTTCCCCTTGACGTCCAGCCGGAGCAGCTTGGGCTTGTCGGTGTGCAGCCGCAGGGTGAGTTCTTTGATGTTGAGGATGACCTGCGTGACGTCCTCGACGACCCCGGGGATGGTCGAGAACTCGTGCAGGACGCCCTCGATCTTGACCGAGGTCACCGCCGCTCCGGGGATCGCCGACAGCAGCGTCCGCCGCAGCGCGTTGCCCATGGTGACGCCGGAGCCCCGCTCCAGCGGCTCAATGACGAACTTCCCGTAGGTTTCGGAGAGCTCCGCGTACTCGACTTTCGGCTTCGGAACTTCCCAGATCGTGGCGATACTCATCTCAACCCCCTAACGATCCACCCAATCTTCCCAATCTTCTCAATCTGCCCAATCTCTACCATCCAACCGACCTCAGTTGAGTAGATCGGGTAGATTGGGTAGATTCGTTTATCGCGAGTAGTACTCAACGATGAGCTGCTCTTGCACCGGGACGTCGATCTCCTCGCGCGCGGGCAGACTCAGGACCCTGCCTTCCAGCGCCGGGGCGGAGAACTCGAGCCAGGTCGGCAGCGTCCGCAGACCGGTCTCCGCCAGTTCCTTCACGCGCGGGTGCTCGCGGCCGCGGCCGGTGGGCGCAATGACGTCACCGGGCTGGACCTGATAGGACGGGATGGTGACTTTCCTCCCGTTCACCGCGACGTGGCCGTGGAGGACAAGCTGCCGCGCTTCCTTCCGCGACATCGCAAAGCCCAGCCGGTACACGACGTTGTCGAGGCGCGTCTCCAGCAACTGCAGCAGCCGGACTCCCGTGACGCCGCGCGATTTCGCGGCCCGCTGGAAGTACGTCTTGAACTGGGTCTCCAGCACGCCGTAGATCCGTCGCAGCTTCTGCTTCTCGCGCAGGCGGATGCCGAACTCACTGAGCTTGCGGCGTCCGGTGCCGTGCATCCCCGGCGGCACCGGGCGCTTGTGCACGGGGCACTTTTCCGTGTAGCACTTCTCGCCTTTGAGGTAGAGCTTCATCCCCTCGCGGCGGCACAGCCGACACACCGAACCATGATACCGGCCCATCTACACGCGCCTCCGTTTTGGAGGTCTGCATCCATTGTGCGGAATCGGCGTCACGTCCCGAATGAGGTTGACCTCAAGCCCGGCGGCCTGCAGCGACCGGATCGCGGCCTCGCGCCCGGCGCCGGGACCCTTGACGTACACCTCGACCTGCTTGACGCCGTGTTCCATGGCCTTCCGGGCGGCGTTCTCAGCGGCCAGACCGGCGGCGAAGGGCGTCCCCTTGCGCGACCCCTTGAACCCGGTCTGCCCGGCGCTCGACCAGGCGAGGACGTTGCCCTTCTGGTCCGTGATGGTCACCACGGTGTTGTTGAACGTGGACTGGATGTGGGCCACGCCCACCGGCACGCTCTTCCGCTCTTTCTTGCGACCTCGTGGTTTCGCCATGTTACCCCCTACTATCTCTTCTCAAGGCGCCGCTTGCCCGAGCCCATGGTCCGCTTCGGCCCCTTGCGGGTCCGCGCGTTGGTGCGGGTGCGCTGCCCCCGGACCGGCAGGTTCTTCCGGTGCCGCAGCCCGCGGTAGGAACCGATCTCCGTCAGCCGCCGGATGTCCATGGTCAGGTCGCGTCGCAGGTCGCCCTCGACCTTGTAGCTGCGGTCGATGTACTCGCGCAGCCGCGTGACCTCTTCCTCAGTCAGGTTGCGCACGCGCGTGTCCGGCTTGATGTTCGTCGCGGCCA
The DNA here is from genome assembly GCA_035292085.1 of bacterium. Taxonomy (GTDB): domain Bacteria; phylum Sysuimicrobiota; class Sysuimicrobiia; order Sysuimicrobiales; family Kaftiobacteriaceae; genus DASXUC01. The sequence continues at coordinate 12,496 of DATDQT010000115.1, read as the reverse complement.
GCACCTGCTGGGCCCGCCCGAGTCCGATCCCGAAGATGTAGGTCAGCGCCACTTCCACCCGTTTGTCCCGTGGCAGATCGACGCCCGCGATTCGCGCCATTCGTCTCCTCCTAGCCCTGCTTCTGTTTGTGTTTCGGGTTCTCGCAAATGATAAAGATGCGACGCCCGCGCTTGATCACTTTGCACTTCTCGCACATCCGCCTCACCGAGGCTCGGACTTTCATCGCGCGTTCCTCACTCCCATCGCCTACCGGTACCGATACGTAATCCGGCCGCGCGTCGGATCGTAAGGCGAGAGTTCCACCTTCACCCGGTCGCCCGGCAGGATGCGGATGAAGTGAATCCGCATCTTCCCCGAGATGTGCGCCAGCACGCGGTGCCCGCTGGGCTGCAGTTCCACGCGGAACATTGCGTTGGGCAGCACCTCGACGATCGTGCCCTCGACCTCGATCGCGTCTTTCTTCGCCATCAATCCCCCTGCAGGCGCGAACCCTCATTATAGAAGGTTGCGCGCGCGCCGTCCACTCTCAGACCACGCCGTCGTCGATCTGCGTCAGCACGAGGCACCCGTCCGCCGTGACCGCCACCGTGTGCTCGAAGTGCGCCGACGGTCTGCCATCCTGCGTACGGACGGTCCAGTCGTCGTCATCCATCGTCACCGCGACGCCCCCGAGGTTAACCATCGGCTCGATGGCCAGCGTCATGCCCTCGCGCAGGACCAGCCCGGTCCCACCCTGGCCGAAATTCGGGACCTGCGGCTCCTCGTGCAGGAGCCGTCCGATCCCATGGCCGGCAAAATCCCGCACGACCGCGTACCCGGCCGCCTCGGCGTGCCGCTGGATAGCCGCGCCGACGTCCCCCAGCCGCACCCCCGGCCGGACCATCTCGATGCCCTGGTAGAGCGCCGCGCGCGTCACCGCGAGCAGGCGCTGCAGTGTCTTGCTCACCCGCCCGACCGGGACCGTCACGGCCGTGTCGCCGTGGAACCCATCGAGGATCACGCCCATGTCGATCGAGGCGATGTCCCCTTCCTTCAGCCGGCGGCGGCCGGGGATGCCGTGGACGACCTCGTCGTTGATCGACAGGCAGATGCTGGCCGGAAACCCGCGGTATCCCAGGAACGACGGGATGCCGCCCCGATCGCGGATGAACGTCTCGGCAACCCTGTCCAGTTCCCGTCCGGCGAGACCCGGCTTCACCGCCTGGGCAACCTCGCGCAGGGCCTCGGCGGCCAGCACGCCGGCCCGGCGCATCAGTTCGACCTCGGTCGTCGTCTTGATGGCGATCATCGGGTTCGGGCCGCCAGGATTTCCGTCAACGCGCGGTACACCTCTTCGACGTCCGCCTCCGCGTCGATCGTCTCGAGGATCCCACGGCTCCGGTAGTAGTCGACCAACGGCTCCGTCCGCCGGCGGTATACGGACAGGCGGTGCCGGACCGTTTCCTCGCGGTCATCCTCCCGCTGGTACAGCTCGCTGCCGTCGATGTCGCAGCGGCCCTCGACCACGGGCGGTTGAAACTCCACATGGTAGATGTGCCCGGCGGCCCGGCACAGCCGCCGGCCGCTCAGCCGCCGGACGATTGTGTCCGGACGCGCCTCAAAATACACGACGGCGTCTACCGCGTGCCCGGCGGCCTGGAGCAGGTCGTCGAGCGCGCGCGCCTGAGCGATGGTGCGCGGGAAGCCGTCGAGGACGAATCCGCGGGTGGTGTCCGGTTCCCGCAGCCGGGCCTCGATGATCTCAATCATGACGTCGTCGGGGACCAGTTCACCCCGATTGATGAATCGCCGCGCGGTCGTCCCCAGCGGGGAGTCCGGATCGGCCATCGCGCGGCGCAGGATGTCTCCCGTGGACACCTGCGGGAGACCCTCGCGCTCCTGGAGGAGTTTCGCCTGCGTCCCTTTGCCGGCGCCGTTCGGGCCGAGGAAAATGACGTTCACGGCTATCTCATGAAGCCTTCGTAGTGCCGCATCAGGACGTAGGCCTCGATCTGTTTCATCGTCTCCAGCGCGACGCCCACGACGATGAGCAGCGACGTGCCGGCAAGGTAGAAGGTCAGCACGCCGGTCCCGCGGGCCAGGTAGATCGGAACGACCGCGATGACGGCCAGCGTCAGCGCGCCGACGAGCGTCAGGCGGTCCACCACCCGCGACAGGTAATCCGTCGTCGGCCGGCCTGGGCGAATCCCGGGCACGAACCCCCCGTACTTCTTGATGTTGTCGGACACTTCATTCGGATCGAAGCTCACCGCCGTATAGAAGTACGTGAACAGGATGATCAGCGCGAAGTACAGCGCGTCGCCCAGCGGCTGACCGGGCAGGATCATCTGCCCGATGCGCTGGATCGTCGGGTTGCTGACGAACTGCGCGATCGTCCCCGGGAACTGCAGGACGGACACGGCAAAGATGATCGGGATGACGCCGGCCTGGATGAGCCGCAGCGGCAGGTGCGTGGACTGCCCGCCGTAGACCCGGCGGCCCACCACCCGTTTGGCGTACTGGACCGGGATCTTGCGCACGGCCTGGGTGACCGCCACGACGGCGACGACGCTGGCCAGCACGACGATGATGTCCAGGCCGAACGAGTACCAGGCGACCTCGCCCACCCGCACGAGCGAGAACGTCTGGGCGGTCTGGCTGGGGAGCCGGGCGACGATGCCCCCAAAGATGATCAGCGAGACGCCGTTGCCGACGCCGTACTCGGTCATGATCTCGCCCATCCAGGTCAGGAGCATGGTGCCGGCGGTGAGGGTCATCACGATGGTGCCCATCGTCAGCGGGCGGGCGTCGGACAGCGCGCCAAGGTTGCGGATCAGCACCGTCTGCGCGACCGCCTGCAGCACGGCCAGCACCACCGTCAGGTAGCGCGTGTACATGCCGATCTTCTTGCGGCCGGCCTCGCCTTCTTCTTGTGCGAGTTCTTTCAGCCCCGGGAAGACGACCTGCAGCAGGCTCATGATGATTGACGCGGTGATGTACGGGAAGACCCCGAGCGCGAAGATGGCGAACCGGCTGAACGCACCCCCGACGAACAGGTCGAGGAAGTTGAACACGCTCCCCTGCTGGCTGAACAGCCGCTCCAGGGCCGCCGGATCGACGCCGGGCACCGGGAGGTGCGTGCCCAGACGAAACAGCACCAGCATCAGCGCCGTGAACAGCACGCGCCGCCGCAGGTCGGCGATGCGCAGCGCGTTAAACAGGCCTTGCAGCATCGATGACCTCCGCCTTTCCGCCGGCCTGCTCGATGGCCGCCAGCGCGCTCTTGCTGAATGCGTGCGCCCTCACGGTCAGCGCCCGGGTCAGGGTGCCCTCGCCGAGCACCTTCACCTGCCCCTTGTCCACCAACCCCGCCTCGCGCAGCGTGTCCGGGGTCACTTCCGTGCCGGCCTCAAACTGGTTCAGGGCGCGCAGGTTGACCGGTTCGTACGTCCGGCGGGGGATCCGCCCCGTGCGGTTGTTGCCGCCGGCGCGGACACCCCGGCGGAACGGCAGCCGCTTGGTGAGGATCGTCTGGCCGCCCTCAAACCCGGGCCGCGGCGCACTGCCTGAACGCGACTGCTGCCCTTTGCGCCCGCGGCCGCTGTAGACGCCGCGCCCTGATCCCAGGCCGCGGCCCACGCGACGGACGTTACGCCGTGCTCCCCTGGCCGGTTTCAACGCATGCAGCTTCATGTGCTCGCGATCCTTTCCTCACACATCTCGTGTCTTAGCGTCTGCGTCCGGTGATGTCCTCGACGGACTTGCCCCGGATCTTCGCGACGTCCTCGGGCTGGCGCATTTCGATCAGTGCCTGCAAGGTGGCCCGGGCCTGGTTGATCGGGTTGCGCGACCCCAGCGACTTCGACAGGATGTCCTTGATGCCCGCGGCCTCCAGCACCGCGCGCACCGATCCGCCGGCGATGACGCCCGTGCCCTCCGACGCCGGCTTGAGCAGCACCCTCGCGGCCCCGTAGTGCCCCACGATCTCATGCGGCACCGTCGTGCGGCGCAGCGGGACTTCGACCAGTTCCTTCTTCGCGTCCTCGACGGCCTTGCGGATGGCGTCCGGCACCTCCGCGGCCTTCCCCAGCCCGACGCCGACGTGCCCGGCTTCGTCGCCGACCACAACCAGCGCGCTGAAGTTGAATCGCTTCGCGCCCTTGGTCACCTTGGCGACCCGGTTGATATCGACGGCCTTCTCGACCGTCAGGTTCACGCTGTTCGGATCCACCCGCTTCACCGGCATATGGCCTCCACTTAGAACTTGAGTCCCGCTTCGCGCGCGGCGTCGGCCAGGGCCTTGACGCGCCCGTGGTACAGGTAGCCTCCGCGGTCGAAGACGACCTGCGTGATGCCCTTCTCTTTGGCGCGCCGGGCAATGAGCTTGCCGACCTCGCTGCCGGCCGCGGTTTTCGGCTTGCCCGCCACCGCCTCGCGGATCTCGGGATCCAGCGTCGACGCCGCCGCCAGCGTGACGCCGCGCGCATCGTCGACAATCTGCGCGTACATGTGATTGAGGCTGCGAAACACCGAGAGGCGCGGCCGGGCGGCGCCGCCGGCCAGCGTGCGGCGAATGCGTGAATGCCGCCGCCCGCGCATCACGTTGCGATCCTGCTTTTTCAGCATCAGGGTTCCTCCGTCAGGCCTTGCCGACCGCGCCCTTGCCCGCCTTGCCGGCCTTCAGCTTGATGCGCTCGCCGGCGTAACGGACACCCTTCCCCTTGTACGGGTCGGGCTCCCGGATCGCCCGGATCCGCGCGGCCACCTGTCCCACCAGTTCTTTGTCGATCCCGGTCACGACGACGCGGTTGGCCTGCGGCACCTCGAACGCGATGCCGTCCACGGGGGCGATCTCGACCGGATGCGAGAAGCCCAACTGCAGGGTCAGGCCGTTGCCCGCCTTTGCCGCGCGGTAGCCGACGCCGTGGATCTCCAGCTCGACGCGGAACCCGTCCGTGACGCCTTTGACCATGTTCGCCAGCAGGGCTCGCGTCAGACCATGCAGGGCGCGGTGCCGGTCCATATCCGTCGGCCGCCGGACCGTGATCGTGCCGTCGTCCAGCGCGACGTGCATCTCCGGATGCACCGTCCGGGACAGCCGTCCCTTCGGTCCGGTGATCTCCACCGTGCCGCCCGACACCGCCGCTTCCACACCCTTGGGCAGAGCGATCGGCGCCTTCCCTACGCGACTCATCGGTGCGCCCTCACTCTCCTACCAGACATAACAGATGACCTCTCCGCCGACTCCGATCCGGCGCGCCTGCCGGTCGGTCATGATGCCGCGGGACGTCGTGAGGATTACGACTCCCAGGCCGCCGCGGACCCGCGGGATCTGATCCCGGGTCGCGTACATCCGCAGCCCCGGCTTGCTCACCCGCGTCAGCCCGGACAGGACGTGCTCCTTGCGCGGCCCGTACTTGAGCGTGATCCGCAACACGCCCTGCGGCCCGCGCTCGCTGAGGGTCCAGTTCGTGATGAACCCCTCGTCCTTGAGAATCTTCGCGATCTCGACCTTCAGCTTGCTCGCCGGCACATCGGCGTGCTCGTGCCCCGCGATATTCGCGTTGCGAATCCTCGTCAGCATGTCGGCGATTGGATCGGTGATGACACCCACGTTCGTAAACCCCCTTACCAGCTTGCCTTCACGAGTCCCGGGATCTCGCCCTTATGGGCGAGCTGCCTCAAGCAGATCCGGCACAGGCCGAATTTGCGGAACACCGCGCGCGGACGCCCGCAGCGCAGGCAGCGGGTGTACTTGCGCACCTTGAACTTCGGCTCTTGCTTCCACTTGTTGAGCAGCGCCTTCTTGGCCACCTTAAACCCCCAAACCAGGTCGTTGGTCGTGGGTCGTAGGTCGTAGGAAGTTCCCACGACCCATGACCTACGACCTACGCCCTGTCAGTTGTCCCCTCGCGCAACGGTAGTCCGAGCAGTTTCAACAGTTCGCGCGCCTGCTCGTCGTCGCGGGCCGTGGTCACGAGCGTGATGTCCATCCCGCGGATCTTCTCGACTTTGTCGTACTCGATTTCCGGAAAGATCAGCTGCTCGCGCACGCCGATGTTGAGATTTCCCCGCCCGTCGAACTGGCGCTCCGAAATGCCCTTGAAATCCTTGATCCGCGGCAGGGCGATGCTGAACAGCTTGTCCACGAACTCGTACATGCGGTCCCCGCGCAGCGTCACCTTCGTCGCGATCGGCATGCCCTTCCGCAGTTTGAACGCGGCGACGGACGTGCGGGCGCGCGCCACGACCGGGCGCTGCCCGGAGATCGTCGTCAGCTCCTCCACGGCCTTGTCGACGAAGCGGGTGTCGCTCGTCGCGTCGCCGACCCGCACGTTGATGACGACCTTTTCCAGCTTCGGCACTTCCATGACGTTCTTGTAGCGGAAGCGCTCGCGCAGCCGCGGCGCGACTTCGGTTTTGTACCGCTCCTTCAGTCTGACGGACATCTCCAGCCTCGACTCATTTTTCAATTTGCTCGCCGCAGTTCTTGCAGATGCGGATCTTGGTGCCGTCGCCGAGGTAGCCGTGACCGACCCGCGCCGCCTGGCCGCACTTCGGGCACACCAGCATCACCCGCGCGCCGTTGACCGGAGCCTCCTTCTCGACGATGCCCCCCTGCGGCAGTTTCTGGGTCGGCTTGGCGTGCTTCTTGACGACGTTCACGCCCTCGATGATCACGACCCCGCGCTTGGGGATCACCTGGAGGACCTTGCCCCGCTTGCCGGCGCCCTTCCCCCACATCAGTTCGACCGTGTCGCCCTTTTTGACGTGCACCTTGTAACGCTCAACCGTGACGGCCATCCTTACAAGACCTCCGGCGCCAACGAGATAATCTTCATGAACTGCTTATCGCGCAGCTCGCGCGCCACCGGGCCGAAAATCCGCGTGCCCCTGGGGTTCTGGGCGTCGGTGAGGATCACCGCTGCGTTGTCATCGAAGCGGATGTACGAGCCGTCGGCGCGGCGCAGCGCCTTGCTCGTCCGCACGACGACGGCGCGGACGACCTCGCCCTGCTTGACCGGGCTGTTCGGAATCGCCTGCTTCACCGTCGCCACGATGACGTCCCCCACGCCGGCGTAGCGGCGGCGGCTCCCCCCCAGCACGCGAATGCACATCAGCACGCGGGCGCCGGTATTGTCGGCGACCTTCAACCGGCTGTAGTTCTGAATCATCGCGCCTTCTCCAGCACCCGGACAACCCGCCAGCGCTTGTCCTTGCTGAGGGGCCGGGTCTCCGCAATGAGTACGGTGTCCCCCGCCTTCGCCGCGCTGTCCTCGTTGTGGGCCTTGAACTTCCGCACCTTGCGCAGCGTCTTCCCATAGAGCGGGTGCCGGGTTGTGGTCTGGACTTTCACCACGACCGTCTTCTGCATCTTGTCGCTGGTCACGACCCCGACCCGCGTCTTCCGTTTCGCTCGCTCGTCCATCAGACCCGAACTCCCTTCTCACCCAACACCGTCTTCAGCTTCGCGAGGTCCCGCCGCAGCGCGCGCACTTTCGCCGAGTTCGGCTCGGTGCCGGCGACCCGCAGCCCGGCCTTGAACAACTCTTTCTGGAGGTCGTCCAACCGGCGCAGCAGCTCGTCCGGCCGCAGCTCGCGCAGTTCCGATGCGTCCATGGCCTAGACCGAGACCTCCTCGCGGGTCACGAACTTGGACTTGATCGGCAGCTTATGCGAGGCCAGCGTCATGGCTTCCTTGGCCTGATCTTCGGCCACACCGGCCAGCTCGAACAGGATGCGGCCGGGGCGCACGACGGCGACCCACAGCTCCGGGTTGCCCTTCCCGCTGCCCATCCGGGTCTCGGCGGGCTTCTTGGTGACCGGCTTGTCGGGAAACACGCGGATCCAGAGCTTCCCGCCGCGCTTGATGAACCGGGTGATCGCGCGGCGCGCGGCCTCGATCTGCGCGCTGGTGACCCAGGACGGTTCAAGCGCCTGCAGGCCGTACTCGCCGAAGGCGATCGACGAACCGGCTACCGACGTCCCGCGCATCTTCCCGCGGTGCGCCTTGCGGAACTTGGTGCGCTTAGGCATCAACATTGGTGTCTCTCCTCGTTACCGGCGGCGCGGCCGGCCGGCCGGGCCCAGGGGACGCTGCGCCGGTCACCGCCAGCGGCTCCGGCCTGCCCTGGGCGGAGTCGAAGGACCCGCCCTGCGGGCGGTCAAAGGGGCGGTGCGGGCGCCGGATCTCGGGCTCGCCCCGCCGCTCGGGCAGGACGTCGCCGCGGTAGATCCAGACTTTCACACCGATCCGCCCGTAGGTCGTGAGCGCCTCCGCCACGCCGAAATCGATGTCGGCCCGCAGCGTATGCAGGGGGACGCGGCCCTCGCGGTACCACTCGTACCGGGCGATCTCCGCGCCGGCCAGCCGTCCGCTGCAGGCGATGCGGATGCCCTTGGCCCCCGCGCGCAGACTGCGCTGGACCGCCTGCTTCATGGCCCGGCGGTAGGCGACGCGGCGCTCCAATTGCTGGGCGACGTTTTCGGCAACGAGCTGGGCCTCGAGTTCGGGGCGCCGGATCTCCTGGACGTTCACCTGGACCTGCTTGGCGGTCAACTCGTCGAGTTCTTTCTTCAGCGCATCGATGCCGGTGCCGCCGCGGCCGATGATGATGCCCGGCCGCGCGGCGTGGATCACCACGCGCACCTGCGGCTTGCCGCCGACGCCCGACTGCGTGCCGAACCGCTCGATCTCCACCCGGGAGATCCCCGCGCGCTGGAGCTTCTTCTTGATGTGCACGCGGATCGCCAGGTCGTCTTGAATCAGCGCCGCCATGTCTTTGGCGAACCAGCGCGACTCCCAGTCGCGAATGATGCCGACCCGCAAGCCGATGGGATGAATCTTTTGACCCACGCGTCTACTCCTTTTCCGCCACGACGACGGTAATGTGGCTGCTGCGCTTGATGATCACATCGGCCCGCCCGCGCGCGCGCGTTTGGAGCCGCTTGGTCGACGGCCCCTTGTCCACGACCGCGCGCGAGACGATGAGATCATCGCGGTTCAGCTCGTAGTTGTTCTCCGCGTTGGCGACGGCGGAGTTCAGCACTTTCGCAACGGCCTGCGCCGACCGGCTCGGCGCAAAGCGCAGGACGGCCTGCGCCTCGGTGACCGGCCGGCCCGCGATCATGGCCGTGACCTGCCGCACCTTGAGCGGCGAAATCCGCACGTACTTCGCAACTGCGCGCGCTTCCATCGTGTCCTCCCCTCAGGGCCTGACAGCCTGCCGGCCTACGACGTCGGGGCCGTCGGCAGGACGGCCGTCGCCCGTTCGGCGGCGGCGGCCCCGGTCCCATGGCCCTTGAACGTCCGGGTCGGCGAGAACTCGCCGAGCTTGTGGCCGACCATCTGCTCCGAGACGTAGATCGGCACGTGTTTGCGGCCGTCGTACACGGCGATGGTGTGGCCGACCATTTCCGGCAGCACGGTCGACCGCCGGGACCAGGTCTTGATGACCCGGCGCTCGCGGCTGCGGTTCAGCTCCCGCACCTTGTCCAGCAGGTGCTGGTCGACGAATGGTCCCTTCTTGGTGGATCGTCCCATGCTTCGCTCCCTTGCTACTTTCGTTTCTTCACGATCAGCCTGTCACTGGGCTTGGGCTTGCGCGTCTTGAAGCCCAGCGTCGGCATCCCCCAGGGGCTCACCGGTCCCGGCATGCCGATCGGCGAGCGGCCCTCGCCGCCGCCGTGCGGGTGGCTGCTCGGGTCCATCGCCACGCCGCGGACCGACGGCCGCTTGCCGCGCCAGCGGTTGCGCCCGGCCTTGCCCTGCGAGATTGAGCCATGCTCGAGGTTGCCGACCTGCCCCACCGTCGCCCGGCAATCCAGTTTCACGAGCCGGACCTCTCCCGACGGCATCCGCAGGTGCACGACATCGCCTTCCTTGGCCATGATCTGCGCCGCGGCGCCGGCGGCCCGCGCCATCTGCGCGCCCTTGTTCGGAAACAGCTCGATACTGTGGACCATCGTGCCGACCGGGATGTGCCGCAGGGCGAGGGTGTTGCCCGGCCGGATCTCCGCGTCCGGGCCGGACTGGACGGCGTCGCCGACGGCCAGCCCCACCGGTGCGAGGATGTAGCGTTTCTCGCCGTCGCTGTACTGCAGCAGCGCGATGCGCGCGGACCGGTTCGGATCGTACTCGATCGCCAGGACCTTCGCGGGCACGCCGTCCTTGTCGCGTTTGAAGTCCACGAGGCGATAGAGACGTTTGTGGCCGCCGCCCTGGTGGCGCACCGTCACCTTGCCCTGCACGTTGCGGCCGCCGGTCCTGCGCAGCGGCACGACCAGCGAGGGCTCGGGCACCGTCTTGGTGACCTCGTCAAACGTCGAAACGGTCATGAACCGCCGTCCCGGCGATACTGGTTTGTACTTCTTGACTCCCACGTTCGGTCGGCCTCCCTTCGGTCGGCCTGTTACGTCAGGTTCTCGAGATCGATCTTCTGTCCGGGCGCCAGCGTCACGACCGCCTTCTTGTACCCGGAGCTGCGGTACCAGTACTGCCCGCGCCGCTTCATGCGCCCGGGAATCGTGATCGTGTTGACCCGGGCGACGGTCACGTCAAACAGGTCTTTCACCGCCTGCTTGATGTCCAGCTTGTTTGCGGACGCCACGACTTCGAACGTGTACTTGCCGATCTCATTCCCGCGCGTGCTCTTCTCGGTCAGGATCGGCCGGCGAATCACCCGGCGTGCCTCCACCGTCATCCCCACACCTCCGCGATCGCGGGCACGGCGTCGGTCACCAGCACGACGTAGTCGGCCGACAGCACATCGTACACCGTCAGCCCGCGCGCCGTCCGGACGCGGACATAGGACAGGTTGGCCGCGGCCCGCATGAGGACGGCATCCGCCTGCGGCGTCACGAACAGCGTCACTCCCGCCACCGGCAGCCGGTTCACCAGCGCGACCAGTTCCCGCGTCTTCGGTACGTCGAGGGCCGCGGACTGCACGGCCACCATCTGCCCCGCGGCTGCCTTCGCCGACAGCGCCGACCGCAGCGCCAGCCGCCGGGTCTTCTTCGGGATATCCTGCGCGTAGCTGCGCGGCCGGGGGCCGAAGGTGATGCCGCCACCGCGGAAGATCGGCGCCTTGCGGCTGCCGTGCCGCGCCCGGCCCGTCCCTTTCTGCCGGTAGATCTTCCGCGTGCTCCCCGCGACCTCGCCGCGGGTCCGCGCGGAATGCGTGCCCGCCCGCCGGCCCGCGAGCTGGGCGACCAGCACCTCATGCAGCACGGCGCGGTGAGGCTTCACCCCGAATACGCTGTCCGGCAGATCCACCGTGCCGGCTTCCTTGCCGGCTTTGTCGAACACCCGCAGTGTCGCCATCAGCGCTTCACCCCGTCCCGGCCCAACGCGTCAGGTCTCATCGTCCCGGTCGTGCGCCCTGCGCAGAGTTGGTTCGGGACCCGGCCCGGGCCGCGGTCCTGGCCTTCGCCTTGTCGGCCGTCTTCTGGATCATGACGAGGCTGCCGCGGGGGCCGGGCACGGCGCCTTTCACCATCAACAGATTCCGGTCGGCGTCGACCTTCGCAATCCGCAGCCCCCGCACGGTCACCCGCTCGTGGCCGTACCGGCCCGCCATGCGCTGACCGGGCCACACGCGGGCCACGTTGGAGGTCCCAATCGATCCGGGCGCGCGGTGCATGAGGGACACGCCGTGGCTGTCCCGCTGCCCGCTGAAGTTGTGCCGCTTCATCGCGCCGGAAAACCCGTGGCCTTTGGTGAGTCCGGCCACCTCCACGACATCACCGCCGGCAAACTCGCCGACGGTGATCTCCTGCCCGACCTGATAGGTATCTGCCAGCGCGCGAAATTCGCGCAGGACCCTCCGGGGAGTCACCTTCGCGCGCGCGAAGACACCTTTCTGCGGCTTGCGCACTTTGCGCTCGGGCAGCGCTTCAAAACCCAGCTGCACCGCGTCGTACCCATCCCGCGCCACCGTACGGACGCTGGTCACCACGCACGGACCGGCCTGAATGACGGTCACGGGCACCACGCCGCCGGCGTCATCGAAGACGTGGGTCATTCCGATTTTTCGTCCGAGAATCACAGCCATTTTCGGCTCCGCTACAGTTTGATCTCGATATCCACGCCCGCCGGCAGATCCAGGTGGCTCAGCGCGTCGACCGTCTTCTGCGTAGGATCGAGGATGTCGATCAGCCGCTTGTGCGTGCGCAGTTCGAAGTGCTCCATCGACTCCTTGTCGATGTGCGGAGACCGGATCACGCAGTAGAGGTTGCGCGCGGTCGGCAGCGGCACCGGGCCCGAGACGCGGGCCCCCGTGCGCTTCACGGTGTCGACGATCCGCTCGGCCGACTGGTCGAGCACCTTGTGGTCGAATCCCCGGAGCTTGATGCGGATGCGCTGGGCCATGGGGTTACTCCGTCACCTTGGTCACGACCCCGGCGCCGACGGTGCGGCCCCCTTCCCGGATCGCAAACCGCAGCCCCTCTTCCAGCGCCACCGGCGTGATCAGCGCCACGTCCAGGTTCACGTCGTCCCCGGGCATCACCATCTCC
>DATDQT010000114.1:0-2394 GCA_035292085.1 bacterium | reverse complement strand
CGGCATCAACCGGGTCGCCGCCCGATCCGGTGGAGCGGTCTCGGGCGTAGGCACCACCGAGACCAGTACGATCTCCGCCGCACACGCCGCCGCGACGGCGGTGGCGGCCGGCAATGCGGTCTCGGACGTCTCGCTGCCGTCCAGCGGCACCAGCACCCGCCGACACTGGAAGTCGCGCCGCTCCGACGGCGTGGTGAGCAGGACCGGGGTCCTGCCCTGCTGCAGCACCTGTTGGGCCACGCTGCCGAAGATGGCCCCGCGCACGCCGCCGCGACCGTGGGTGCACAGCACCGTAAGGTCGGCGGACACGGCAGCAGCGGTTGCCGCAATCTCCCACGCCACGTCGGCCGATCCGTACCGCACGATCGCGCGGGCCTGGACGTGCTGGGCTGCCAGCTGCTCGACGATCTGATCCAGGTACGCTTCGGCGTCCTGCGCACGGGTCAGATGGCGGTCTCCGTGCACCGTTGGAGCCGCGTGCGGCTCGACGACGTGAAGCACACTGATCCGCGCGGACAGGCGGCGGGCCAGCGCCACGGCCGCCGGCAGCGCGGTCTCGGCGAGCGCCGATCCATCCAGCGGCACGAGCAGGTGCGCAAACATGCTAGCCCCCCACCGCCAGGCGGAACACCAGCCAGACGTTCAGCACGATGATGCCTCCTGTGGCCACCGTCGCCGCCGCGGTGGTCAGGCGGGAGTTGGCCAGCGCGCCCATGAGATCACGCCGGCTAGTGAACCACACCAGCGGCACCAACGCAAACGGCAGGCCGAAACTCAGGACGACCTGGCTGAGGACCAGCGTGCGCGTCGGTTCGAGCCCCAGCATGATGACGACGAACGCGGGGGCCATGGTGACGAGCCGCCGCACCCACACCGGGATTCGCCGGTGCAGGAAGCCCTGCATGATGACCTGCCCGGCCATCGTCCCCACGGTCGAGGATGACAACCCCGAGGCCAGCAGGGAGATCGCAAACACGACGCTGCTCGCCCCCCCCAGCAGCGGGACCAGCGTCCGGTGCGCCTCCTCGATGGTCGCGATCTGCGTCAGCCCGTGGGCGTGGAAGGTGGAGGCCGCCATGATCAGCATGGCCCCGTTGACGAGCCCCGCCAGTCCCATGGCAATCACCACATCGATCAGTTCAAAGCGGAACAGCCGCCGGGCCTGCGCGGCATCCTGGGGGACGATTCGGCGCTGTGTCAACGCCGAGTGCAGGAAAACCACATGCGGCATGACCGTGGCGCCGAGGATGCCCGTGGCAAGCAGGATGCTGTCGGTGCCGGCAAAGCGCGGCACGAATGCGCCGGCCGCCACGGCGCTCCACGCCGGGCGGTCCAGGATGGTCTCGATCACGTAGCTGACCGCGATAACGGCCACCAGTGCGGTGATGACCGCTTCGACCGGGCGGAAGCCGCGCCGTTCAAGCGCAAGGATCGCCAGCGTCAAGACGCCGGCCAGCACCGCGGCGATGGGCAGCGGGATCCCAAGCAGCAGGTACAGTCCCAGGGCGGCACCCAGGAATTCCGCGAGATCGGTCGCCATAGCCACGAGCTCGCTGATGACCCACATCCCCCAGACGATAGGACGCGGGAACTGTTCCCGGCAGGTTTCGGCGAGATTCAGCCCCGTCGCGATGCCGAGTTTGGCCGACAGCGCCTGGACCAGCATCGCCACCAGGTTGCTGGCAACGATCACCCACAGCAGCAGATAGCCGAACTGTGCGCCGCCCTGAATGTTGGTGGCGAAGTTGCCGGGGTCGATGTAGGCAACGCTGGCGACGAAAGCCGGACCCAGAAACGGAAGGAGGCGGGCCAACGTGCCTCGAGGCCCTCGCCCTTCCAGGACCTCGATCCCTCGGGACGCGGTGGTCACTGCGACGTTTCTTCCTTCAGGCGATCCGCCGTCCCGGGATGGGCTCTCCGTGTGGGTCGACATCGGGGTCTCCGAGGATCTGGGCGAGCCGCTCTTCCAGGGCATCCGACAGTGCATGCTCCAGCTGTTCCGCTTCTCCGTGGACTCGCTCCAGCGGAAGCCCGAGGACGTTCTTGAGATAGAGTTCCAACAGGCGATGGCGGCGCACGATGGCCACGGCCAGCCGCTTGCCCACGGCGGTCAGTTGAACCGGGCCGTACGGTGCGTGCCGCACCAGACCGTCCCTGGCCAGTCGCTTGACCATGTTGGTGGCCGATGGATGGGCCACCCCCAGCCGCTCGGCGATGGCTCCGGTTGTAGTGCCTTTGTCCTCCGACAACATATAGATGGTCTTGAGGTAGTCCTGCATCCCGTGGGTTCTCATTTGGAGTTCACCCGATGATTCTTAGTCGATGCTAAGTTCAGCATATGAAGCCGCAACCGGACGCGAATCGGATGAACACCTGATCTTTCGGAAGCAGACA
>DATDQT010000113.1:0-3218 GCA_035292085.1 bacterium | reverse complement strand
CGTTCCCCAACAACAGGATGCTCTGGCGGACGCGGGACCCGAACGACCACAACAGCTACCCCGGCAGCACCACCGCCCCGATGTGGAACCCCTTCTCGTACCGGTTCAACGGGACGTGGCACGCGCCGTACGGCATTCTGGCAGCGGGCAGCTACTCGGTCGTCTCTGGCGGGTGGAGCAGCTGGATCGTCAGACAGCTGCCGGCGAACAGCCCGGAGATCGCGGTGTTTGGTCCCGCGACGGTCGTCTCCTCGACGGGGGCGCGCCAGTCGAATCCGCTGGCGACCCGGATCCGCTTCGCCTACCCCACCCGGGGAGAGGGGCAGGTCTTACTGGCGGCCACCCACACGGTGGGAATCAAGCTCAGCAAGCGGTTCAGGCTGGGCGAGGCCCGCGACATCGAGATCGCGGGCAACATCCTGAACCTGCTCAACGGAGGCCGCGGCACGGAGTACGCCCGCGGCGGAGCGAACCGGCAGTACAACACGGTGGCCTACCTGCAGCCGGGCAACCTGCAGGCCGCCCGGTCGGTCCAGTTGGACCTCCTGTTCCGGTTCTGACTGTTCGATCAAGGGATTGAAAACGGAGATGAATGCCATGAGTGATCGCCGCTACGCGAGTAGAACGCTTGCATCTTCCGCTCGCGCGTTGATGCGTGCCTCCGGGTTCGTGCTATCGGTGTCCGCCGCGGCGTGTTCGCCCGCGGCCGCGCCCGCGGCTGAGCAGGCCGATCCGATGTCGGACGGCGCGGAGAACGTCCGGCTGGTCGGCTACAACGACCTGCAGGGCCGCCAGTCGCTGCAGTTGACGGCCCGGTCGGACGCGGCGAACGGGAACTGGCTGTACGTCGGCCATCAACCGAACGACCGGCCGAACAGCGAAGAGCCCCAGATGAATGCCATTACCGGGCAGGCGGAGATCAACGGGACGTCGCTCATCGACATCACGGATCCGGCCAAGCCGACGATCAAGTGGCACATTCCGGGGATCTCGCGTGCGAACCACCGCTCCGTGTCGGTCGTCTACGACTACAAGCACGACACGAGCGGCCGCGACTATCTCGTCCGCAGTGCTGACACCGGCGATGACTTCCGGTTCCAGATCTTTGACGTCACCGATCGGGCCACCAACCCGCAGGCGATCAAGCTGGTCTCGGAGATCACCGGGACGCCCCCGAACTCGTGCGGGCGCGGGTGCGGCGGGCCGTTCATCATCCGCGCGCACAAGGGCTACTGGTCGGAGGAATCGGGCTACTACTACACGGCCTCCGGAGAGCCCGGCTTCCGCAATACCCTGCTGCACATCTGGGATCTCAGGGACCCGGCGACCCCGAAGTTCGTCGGGCGGGCCTGGCTGCCGGGGATGAAGGACACCGAGGACAAGGCGCTCTATCAGGGCCAGTACGTGCACCATCCGACGATCGACGAGGCCAACAACCGGATGTACATCGGCTTCAGGAACGCCAGCGGGCTGATGGGGGCCTGGGATATTTCTGATCGGGCGAACCCGAAACTGGTCTGGTCCTACGATACCAACCCGCCGAACCGCGGGCCGCACACGCTGACGCCGATCGTGTACAACCAATTGCCCAACTTCCACGGCGATGCGCTCCCGCGGACGTACGTCTTCATGACGGACGAAGCGGGCGGGGCAGCCGACTCGGCGCCGTGCGCGAGCGGCGTCCGGGCCAGGGCGTACATGTTCGACGTCACGCACGAGAGCCACCCGACGCAGGTGTCCCAATGGGAGGTGCCGGTGGGCGATTTCTGCAAGAAGGGTGGGCGGTTCGGGCCGCACCAGCACGCGGAGTTCGTGAACGGGCGTCTCAACCGGCATGAGGACCGGATCGCCTGGGTGGCCTACTTCAATGCGGGTGTGCGGGTCGTCGATCTCTCGGATCCGTACAGCCTGCAAGAACTGGGCTATTACATTCCGAAGACGAATGCGATGTCCCACCCGCTGAGTGAAGGGCAGCCGACGGCGATTCAGATCAACGACGTGACGATCGACCACCGCGGGCTTGCCTACGCAACGGACCGGGTGGGGACCGGCCTCTTCGTTCTTGAATATACCGGCGTCACGGACGAAACAAGGTAACAGGCACGCGAAGGCGGACCTGAAGGTCCGCCTCTACGACTGTCCGCGTGGCCGCGTCGAGCAGATCCCGCCGCATGTAGGGGCCGGCCTTTGCGGGCCCCCACCGCGCACGCCTTCGCGGTGGGGTGCAGATCGGCCTGTCTCCCGATGTATAGTTGGCTTTTGTCTTTTGCAGGTTTTCTGCGCAGGCGGCGGCGTACGCGCAGGAAGCCCGGCGGATTACTGACGGGGCGTTGGCATCCGCGTAGCCGCGCGAAGGCGGACCTGACCACCTCCGCCAAGGCTACGGTGGTCCGCCGTAGCTTCAGCGAAGGCGGAAGGTCCGCCTCGGATGTCGTCTTCAGCGGACGACGACCTGGTAGCGGTAACACCCCACAGTCGCATCAGTCAGGTCGTTAACCATAAGGAGATACGTCCCGGCTTGAGGCGCGACGAACTCGATGCGAGGGTCGCGATCCCCACCTGAATCATCGTCGTAGAACGTCGCTGTCTTGACAGTGTTGCCGGCGGCTTGTCCGAGCGACGGCACGAGGACTGCGGCTACCGGGTTGAATTCCTCCGAGGAACCCTCGATTGTGACTGTGACATTCATCCCTGGGGGGATGAACCCCAGCTCATGGACTGAAATCCCGTTATCCCATGGAGCGGTGCAATAGACGCCGTTTGCGCCTCCACTAATCTCGGCGCGCGGCCGGAACACCGGCTCGACTCGGCTCGTCACCCTCTCCGGTCGCAACACCTGTTTCTTGCCTACTCCAGGCCAGTTGCGATGACCGCCTTCAATGATGGCCGCATGCGCGACGAACAGTGCGACGACGGCTATTCCGGGTCTTCGAAACCTCATAATGGGCTCCTTCCATTCATAGGGGCAGCGCGTAGGCGACAAGAGCTATTGCAGGCTGCTCCACACGGTCTCAAATTCCGTTGCGATGAACGAGTGCCCGCGGTTTGTCGGATGGATGTCGAAATCGAAGGGGCCTTCAAAGCCAAGCCGCCGCTCGATCGTGACCAGTCCCTGCCGTCCCAGTGAGGCCGAATAGAGATCGACGACCGCGACGTGCGATCCCGGCGGCACCGGCGTGAACTGGAGCCAGAAGCGCAACGCCTGGTCAAAGCCCCGC
>DATDQT010000112.1:0-40703 GCA_035292085.1 bacterium | reverse complement strand
AGAGGAGCGCTCTCCCCCTCCGAGTAATCAGTCTGGTCTACATGGAGTCTGCGGCGGATCCGGCGCCGGACACGGCGCGTTGGTCGCCCGGAACAATTCCTCCAGTTTCCTGGCCTGCTCCGCGAGCACCTGTTCAATCGGCCGGCCCTGGACGGCTATCGCGCGGAATGTATCGACGTAGATCGGCGTGAACTCGCCGGTCCGCCCGCCCAATCCGACCGGCAGCAGCGCCACGCGCGCGTCCCGTGCGCCGGATTGCGCGGTGACACCCTCGGCCATGACCCGCAGCCCTCCAGCCGGCACGGTGGTCGCGGCTTCGCGCACCACAGGGAAGAACCCGACGCCCTGGAGCGTCACGACCTGCGTCGCGGGCCGGGTGAGGTACTCGATCAGCCGCGTCGCCTCCTCGACACGATTGCTGGTCCGGGTGAGCGACAGGCCGACGAGGACGACGATGAACGAGCGGCCGCGGGGCCCAGCCGGCGCCGGAAGCACGACGAAGTCGTCCGGCCGCTGGCGCAGGGCCGGCAGCAACCGCGCGACGTGATCCCACGCCACCCAGGCTTCACCCAACAGCAGCGGTTCGTCCATCGAGTTCCACAGGAATGACGACGGGTGTGTGACGCTCCACAGACGCCGGAAGTACCGCCACATCTCCACCGCCTCGGGCGACTTGAAGCGCTTGACCTGAGATCCCGTGAACGATGGGTAGGCGTACCCATGCAGGAACCGCGCGTACAGCCCGGTGGGACCGACGGGGAAGCCCAGGCGGCGCTGCCCGGTCGCCTGGCGGATGTTGTTGCCCCATTCGAACAAATCGTCGTACGTCATCGCCATCGGGTTCCGGCCCGACGGGAAGTAGCGCAGGGCCTCCTTGCGGGCCGCGATGAGGTACGTGGCCTGCATCCACGGCACGAATGCCTGGATGTTGCCGATCTGGCCGGCACGGACGAGATCGGCGAAGAACGTGCGATCCCCACGGCCCTGCAGCGTACGGAGCGTCGGGGCCATGTCCCTGACGACATTGCTGGCCACGAGCACGGGGAAGTCGCCGTGCAGCGTCCCCGTCACGTCGATGTTGCTTGATCCGGCGCGGGCCTCAGCCTGCAGGCGGTCCATGAACACGTTGGCCGCCTCACTGAAGAACCGGACCTGGATGCCGGTCTCCTGCGTGAAGCGCGCCAGCAGCGTATTGCGGGCCCACTCCTGCTCGCCGATAGGCGTGAACTGGGTGGACGTGAACGTGACCTCGACTGCCGGCGCGGAGTGAATCGGCGGCACGGCAATGAAGGCCAGGAGGAGCAGGATCCCTGCGGCTCGCCAGACTCTCACGGTTACACCTCCCACATTCGTGTGTTCAACCTTCGAGGAACGTCGGCGGCCTGCGGTCTGCGGAACGGGGAGCACCCCTACGGTACCCTATTCGGGAGTGTAGCGTTTGATTCCCTTCCACCACTCGGCCAGACGGCGCCGCACCTCGGCTTCGAATCCGAACGTGGTGGGGTGATAGTACACCCGGTCCTTGACGTTGTCGGGGACGTACTGCTGGGGGGTGAAGCCGCCCGGAAAGTCATGCGCGTACTTGTACCCGCGGCCGTGCCCCAACCGCGCGACCGCGGCGGAGTGGCTGGAATCGCGGAGATGCAGCGGGACCGGATCGGCGCGCCGCTCCTGCACGTCCTCGGCGGCCGCCCCAATCGCCCGGACCACCGCGTTGCTCTTCGGCGCCGACGCGATGTAGATGGCGGCTTCGGCCAGGGGAATCTGCGCCTCCGGCAGGCCCACGAACTCGACGGCATGGGCCGCCGCCGTGGCCACGACCAGCGCCATCGGGTCGGCCAGCCCGACGTCTTCGGCCGCGTGGATCACCATGCGCCGGGCGATAAACCGGGCGTCCTCACCCGCCGCGAGCATGCGGGCCAGCCAGTACACCGCGGCATCGGGATCGGATCCGCGCATGCTCTTGATAAACGCGGACGCGTGGTCGTAATGCGCGTCGCCCTCGCGGTCATAGACCAGGGCCCGCTGCTGCGCGGCCTGCTCGACCGCGGCCAGCGTCACGCGGCGGACGCCGGCGTCGTCGGGCGGCGCCGTCATGGCCGCCAGCTCCAGCGTGTTGAGCAGGACGCGCGCGTCGCCGTTGGCCACCCGCACCAGGTGATCCAGCGCGCCGGTGTCAAACTCGACGCGCCGGCGGCCCAGCCCCCGCTCCTCATCGGCTAGGGCTCGTTGGGCAATCGCGCGCAGGTCGCCGTCGGTCAGCGGCTCCAGCCGGAAGACCCGCGTGCGCGAGACCAGCGTGGCGTTCACCTCGAAGAAGGGGTTTTCCGTCGTGGCCCCGATGAGCACCAGGGTCCCGTCTTCCACATGGGGCAGCAGGACATCTTGCTGCGCCTTGTTGAAGCGGTGGATCTCGTCGATAAACAGCACTGTGCGCTGCCCGTGCAGGCGGCGGCGGTCGCTCGCACGGACGATGACCCGCTTGAGTTCGGCGACGCCGGCGGTCACGGCGTTCACCCGTTCAAACGACGACCGGGTGGCCGCGGCGATGATGTGGGCCAGCGAGGTCTTCCCCGTCCCGGGCGGCCCGTAGAGGATCAGGGAGGCGGGTTCGTCGGCCTCAATCGCCCGGCGCAGCAAGCGGTCGGGGCCAACCAGGTCCTGCTGGCCGACGAATTCGTCCAGACTCCGCGGCCGCATGCGCGCCGCCAGCGGCGCCTCCGCCGCCATCCGCGCTGCGGCCGCCTGTTCAAAGAGTTCCATCTACCGTCTCCGCCTGGACGATCTCACCGCTAGTATACTCGGGACACGCAGATTTTCTTGACACCCGCGACAGGTGCTCCGTATACTCAGCGCGAAAACCCGCACGAGCGCGCCCTCGGCCGACTCCCCTTGTTCGGTGCAGGGCAGCGGTGAATACACACTCGGGATGGAGAGGGGTGGGTGGATGGCCAAGGCAATGACGAAGTCGAAGACGGCCGACTATCTGGCCGGCAAGATGGATCTGTCCAAGAAGCAGGCGAACCAGTTCCTCGATGAACTGGCGACGCTGGCGTACCGTGAGGCGAAGAACTCGTTCACTCTTCCAGGCATCGGCAAGCTGGTGCTGGTCAACCGAAAGGCGCGGATGGGCCGCAACCCGCAGACAGGCGCGCCGATCCGCATTCCTGCCAAGAAAGTCGTCAGGTTCCGGGTGAGCAAGGTCGCCAAGGACGCCATCCTCGGCGGCCGCTAAAGCCTTTCCTCAGGCAGCACTGAAGGGACGCGACCTCGCTGTCGCGTCCCTTCAGCGTCTTTCTACACCCCGCCGTGCCGCGGAGCCGCAGTTCCCAACCTGCACACTGCAGGTGGGTGCCCTCCTGACCGCCTCTGGTGTCCCCGGATCCGGGGCGTGCCATCCGCGGGTCAGAGTCGGGCTCCCGATGTGATGCGTGTTGGATCGGAACGTGCAGCCCACACGCACACGGCAGGCCTACCTGTATACTACCTCGGAATTGGGAAACGGGAAACGGGAATCGGTTAGGGCAAGAGCCTCGTGGGCCCCCGGAAGAGGAACGTGACCTCGCGCACGTTGGGCCGGTTGAGCATGACCATCAGCATCCGGTTGAGCCCGAAGCCGAATCCCCCGTGCGGCGGACAGCCGTACCTGAAGAAATCCAGGTAGAACTGGATGGGGTCCAATGAGAGCCCCTTTTCGAGGGCCTGTGCGACGAGTACGTCGTAGCGGTGTTCGCGCTGGGCACCGGTGGTGATTTCCACGCCCTTCCACAACAGGTCGTAACTCTTCGTCAGAGCCGGATCGCCTGCGCGCCGCATGTGGTAGAAGGGCCGGACCGCCCACGGGTAATCCGTCACGAACACAAACTCATGGCCGTATCGTTCCAGGATGTACTCGCTGAGCATGCGCTCCCCCGCCGGATCTAGGTCGCCCCGGCGCTCCGACTCGTGGCCGCGAATCTCCACGATCGCCTGCGCCTCGGCCATCGGGATCCGCGGAAAGGGCACCTCGGGGACCACGAGCTCCACGCCGAGCGTGGTGCGGATCTCGTCGCCGAGTTCGTTGTTGACGGACTCCAGGACCGCGTGCAGCCAGCGCTCTTCAAACCCCATGACGTCCTCATGGGACTCGATCCACGACATCTCCACGTCCACGCCGGTGAACTCGGTGAGATGCCGCGTCGTAAACGACGGATCAGCGCGGAAGACCGGGCCGATTTCGAACACCCGGTCAAATCCGGCCGCCATCGCCATCTGCTTGAAGAACTGCGGGGACTGGGCCAGGTAGGCCGGCCGGCCGAAGTAGTCCAGGGAAAACAGTTCCGCGCCCGACTCACTCGGGCTGCCCATCAATTTCGGCGAGTGGAGTTCGACGAAGCCCGACTCCGCCCAGACCGCCCGCATCGCCCGCTCCACGGCCGTCTGGACGCGAAAGATCAGCAGGTGCTCCGGGCGGCGGAGGTCCAGGAAGCGCCAGTTCAGCCTCACCTCGGGGTTGGGTTCATCTGCCGCCGAGACGTCCAGCGGCAGCAGCGGATCGGCGAGGCTGTCCACGCGCACGTCACTGATCACGATCTCCAGCCCGCCCATCTTCACGACCGGGTTGGCCACGACGCGGCCCCAGACCGTGATCGTCGACTCCCGGGTCAGATCGGAAATGAGCGCATTGAGGGGCGCGTGCGCCTCAGACCGGGACAGCGTGGCCTGGGCCGCGCCGGTGTGATCGCGGAGGATCAAGAACTGCACCTGCTTCTGGTCGCGCACGGCCTTCACCCAGGCCTGGACCATCACGTCCGCGCCGACGTGCGCGCCCAGATCCGCCAGCGGGGTCCGGGACGCCGGTGCGCTCACCCGGCGCCTCCGGCGCGGCGGAGGTATCCCGGCAGGGCGCCAAACCCCACCGACTCCTGGGTCCCGGCCGCCAAGTCACGCACCCCCGCCTCCTGCGCAGCGACCTCTTGGTCTCCGATGATGACCGCGTAGCGCGCGCCGATCCGGTCCGCGGATTTCATCTGTGCGCGCAGGCTGCGGTCGGCCATCTCGCCCACGGCGGGGATGCCGGCAGCCCGGATCTGGTCGAGGAGCCGGAACGCGATCCGCCCCGCGTCGGGCCCGACCGATGCGACGAACACGGGAGCACCGGTGCCCTCGCGCGGCGCCTCGCCGAGGTCGAGTCCTTCCGCGGATAAGACCAGCAGCAGCCGCTCCAGCCCCTGGCCGAATCCCACCCCCGGCGTCGGTGGACCGCCGAGCTGTTCGGCCAGCCCGTCATAGCGGCCCCCACCGAGCATGGCATTCTGCGCGCCGCCCAGCCGACCCGAGAAGATCTCGGCCGCGGTGCGCGTGTAGTAGTCCAGGCCGCGTACAATCAGGGGATCTTCAACATACGGGATGTCGAGCGTGGCAAAGAGCCGCTTCACCTCGTCGAAATGCGCCCGGCAGGCCTCGCACAGGTAGTCACGCATCCGGGGAGCGTTCGTGACGAGATCCTGGTCCTGAGGCGCTTTCGACTCGAGGATCCGCAGGGGATTCGTCTCCAGCCGGCGCTGGCTGTCTGTGCTCAATGACGCGGCATACGGCCGGAAGTAGGCACGCAGCGCGTCGACGTACTGGGGGCGGCAGACCTGATCGCCGATGCTGTTCAGACGCACCAGCACTTCGGTCAACCCGAGCGACTGCATCAACCGCACCGGCATGCTCAGGACCTCGACATCGGCCGCCGGATGGGGCGTTCCGATGATCTCCGCGCCGAACTGGTAGTGCATCCGGTAGCGGCCCCGCTGGGGCCGGTCGTAGCGGAACATCGGCGCGACGTAGTACAGGCGGACCGGCTGCGGCTGCGACGCCATGCCGTGCTCGAGGTAGGCGCGCATCACCGCGGCCGTCCCTTCCGGTCGCAGCGTGAGGCTCCGCCCCCCGCGGTCCGTGAACGTGTACATCTCATGGGTGACGAGGTCCGACGTTGCGCCGACCGTCTTGACGAACACGTCGGTGTGTTCGGCCACGGGCGTGCGGATCTCCCGGTACCCGTACCGCGCGGCCAGCGCGTGGATGGCGCTCTCCAGCGCCCGCCAGCGCGGGGCCTCGTCGGGCAGGATGTCGTGCATACCGCGCGGCGCTTTCACGATCTCCCCAATCCTCCCGATCTTCCCAATCTGCCCAATCTCAACTCAATCTAACCCATGCGCACGCGATTGTGTAGATTGGGTAGATTGGGTAGATTGATTATATGCAGGCGATCTTGTTGGCCGGAGGGAAGGGTGAGCGGCTGCGGCCGTTTACGCAAGACCGCCCCAAGGCCATGGTCGAGATCCTCGGGGTCCCCCTGCTCGGATACCAGCTCCAATGGCTGCAGTCCCAGGGAGTCAGCGACGTCATTGTGGCCTGCGGCTACCAGCATAACGTGATCGAGGACTACTTCGGGACCGGCGAGAAGTGGGGCGTGTCGATCGAGTACGAGATTGAGGAGGCGCCGCTCGGCCGCGGGGGCGCACTGAAACGCGCGTTCCACCGGCTCCGCCCGGGCGAAGATGTGTGCCTGGCCGCCAACGGCGACATCCTCACGAACGTCCGGATCAAGCCGCTCGTGCAGGCGCACCGCGCCAGCGGCTGCACCGCGACGGTGGTGCTCGCCCCGTTCATCAGCCCGTACGGCATCGTCGATGTCGACGACGGCGACCGCATCACCGCGTTTCAGGAGAAGCCGGAATTGCCGTACTGGATGAACGCCGGGATCTACGTGTTCAACCGCGACGCGGATGCCGTCCTGCCCGCCCAGGGCGACCTCGAGGAATCGACCTTTCCGCAGCTCGCGAAGGAGCGGCAGCTGGCCGCGTTCAAGTCCCGCGCCTACTGGCGGTCGGTCGACACCGTGAAAGACCTCTCCGAGGTGACCGCGGAACTCGAAAAGCGGCTGTTGACCTCGTTCCTCGCCTAAGCCTCCGCCACGATCGTCGGTCTTCGCAGATGCCACGCCGTGGCCTCCTGGTAGACCTCCCCTACTCTCAGCACCGTCGCCTCGTCGTGCGGCCGGCCCACGATCTGGAGCCCCACCGGCAGGCCATCGGGGGTGAATCCGCACGGCACCGATAGCGCCGGGAGTCCGGTCAGGTTGAACGGGTTCGTGAGCCGTGTCAGCTGCATGCTCATGGCGAGCGACCGCTCCGACTGGCTCTCCTCGCCCTCAATCAGGAGGGCGGCCGAGGGCGTCGTGGGCATGACCAGTACGTCAACGAGCGCGAGACTGCGAGTAAAGAAATGCCTCAAGAATTCCCGTGCCCCCAGGGCCTGCAGGTAGTCGACAGCCGGAACAAAGAACCCCCGCTCCAACCGCACCCTGACATCCTCCCCGAAACGGGCTCGGGCCAATCTCAACCGGGTGGTGTGCACCGCCGTCGCCTCGACGGAGATGATGATCATGACCGCGCTTCCGGCAAGCTCGGCGTAGGGGACCTCGACATCCTGTAGCGTCGCTCCCTGGTCTTTGAGCACGGCCAGTGACGCCTCGGCCAGCGTCGCCACGTCGGCCTCGAGTCGCTCCCAGAAGAACGGACGCGGAACGCCGATGCGGATTCCGCCAGCATCCACCGAGCCAGCGGGCAGCGGCTCGCGTCCGGCCATCACGGCAAACACGGTGGCGGCGTCGCGGACGGTTCGCGTCATCGGCCCGGCGTGGTCGAGCGTCCACGAGAGCGGCGTGAGCCGCTCGACCGGGACGGTCCCGTAGGTCGGTTTCAGCCCGACCACTCCGCACAGTGAGGCCGGGATGCGGATGGACCCTCCTGTATCGGTACCCAGGGCGGCCGGCACCAGCCCGGCGGCCAGTGCCGCGGCCGATCCGCCGCTGGACCCGCCGGGGATCCGCGAAGGGTCCCACGGATTCTTCACCGGTCCGAAGTGCGGGTTGACATTGGTGACCCCATAGGCGAACTCGTGCAGGCCCGTCTTGCCGACGATGACGGCACCGGCGTCTACCAACCGTTGCACGACGGGGGCAGTGGCATCCGGAGTATGGTGAAACAACCTGTGGCCGCCCGACGTCGTCTGGACCGTCGCGATGTCCGCAAGATCCTTGATGGCCATGGGGACACCGGCGAGGGGCCCGGGGTCGCGGCCGGCGCGCACGTGCGCCTCCACCTGTCGTGCCTGCTCCATCGCGAGATCGGGCAGCACGGTCACGAACGCGTTGAGCGAGGGATTGATGGCGTGGATCCTGGTCAGCGTGGCGTCCGTGAGCTCCACCGCCGAGACCTCCCCCGAGGCGACGGCGGCCGCCGTGTCGGCAATCGAGGTGACGTCGGCTGTGGTCATCGGGGGTCGTCATGCCCCAGCAGGAAGGGCGCATCAAACGGAATCGATGACCGCAGGCGCGCCGCGGCACGCCGGAGGGCGGCGACTTCATGGCGCAGGCGCTCCAGCTCGGCATCGGGAATGCCGAGCTCCAGGGCGGCCGCCAAGGTACGCAACTCCTCAAGAGACGGGGCCTGGCGCTCGTCGACAGGCTCAGGGCGGCCGGAACGGTCGGAGCGGTCCAACTGGTCGCTCATCCCGTACCAAGTCGGTAGGCAGACGTCACGATTGACACCAGTGTCACAACCGACTTGGTACGGGACTCATCTGATCCCAGCACGGTCGAGGTCGACGATCGCGTCCAGCACGCGGTCGCCGTCTTCCGGGAGGTTGTAGAAATACGGCGACAGCCGGATGAGGCCGGGGCGCGAGTCGATGATGATGCCGCGGGCCGCGAGGGCCTTGACCACGGCCTGCGGCTCCCGCCGGGGGATGGTCACGATGCCGGCCAGGTCCTCAATCCGGCCGGGAACCCGCGGATCCAACCCGCGACGGCGCGCGCCCTCGACGAGGGCGGCGACCAGTGCGACCTGCCGTTCACGCAGCGCGTCGACGCCCACCTCCAGGACAACCTCCAGCCCCGCACGGGCGGCATAGGTCGCCGCGACCGACGGCGTGCCACCTTCGAACCGACGGGCATCGGCCGCATATGTGAAGCGCCTCACGTCGAACCCAAACTGGTCGGCATGGGCGAACCAGCCGACATCGTGCGGGTGCAGGCGGTCGATGAGGTCCCGGCGGACGTAGAGGAACGCCGTCCCGGGCCCGCCGAGCAGCCACTTCAGTCCGCCGGCGACCAGAAAATCGACCCCGGCGGTGTGGACGTCGGTGGGCAGCTGGCCGATTGACTGGTACGCATCGATCAGGCAGTATGCCCCCCGCGCATGCGCGACGTGGGCCAGGGCGGCGATGTCCTGGATCATGCCGCTGGTAAAGTACACGTGCGATCCCACCACCAGCTGCGTCCGGCCGTCGACCGCACGCTCGTACGATGCCAGCGGAACGGTCATCCGATCCGGGCTGGTCAGCATGGTCACCTCGACGCCCAGCGAGGATTTCGTCGACCACTGATACACCGTGGTCGGAAATTCCAGGTCGGAGAGCACCACGCGTGGGCGCTCGCGGTATGCGAAGGCGCTGCTGACGGCCGTCAGCGCGGCGGTGATGGATGGGAAGAGCGCGACTTCATCGACGCCGGCACCGATGACGGCGGCACACCGTTCGCGCAGAAGGCGGAGTTCGTCCCACCAGGGGCCGTACCAGGCGGCCGCGCCCGACTCATCCCACAGCCGGGTGAACGCCGCCATGGCTGCGGCGACCCGCGTGGACAGTGCGCCCAGCGAACAGGTATTGAAGTACGTGGCCGTACGGAAGATCGGGAACTCCGTCCGGTAGCGGTGCCAGTCCGTTCGCCCTGAACCGTTCGCCGGGTCCAGATTCAGGGCGGGCCTCACCGGGTCACGGCGAGGCGGCTCAGGCGTCTGCCGACTTCAGCCAGCGTCTCTTCCCGCTTGGGATAGGCGAACCGGACATAGCCGCGGCCCATCGATGGGTCGTGGAAGAAACTCCCGCCCGGCACGCTGGCCACGCCGACATCTCTGACGAGCATCTCACTGAACGCCGTGTCGTCCATGGACGTGAGCAGCGCAATGCCCGCCATGATGTAGTACGCGCCGTAGGGCGTCAGGCACTGGAACCCGGCCCGCCGCAGGAGGTCCAGCAGCAGGTCCCGTTTCGCCTGATACATCGCCGCCGTGTGCGCATAGTACTCGCGGGGGAACCGGAGGGCCACGACCCCCGCTTCCTGCAGCGGCGCAGCCGCGCCGACGGTCAGGAAGTCGTGGGCGCGCCGGATGCCGGTCGTGACCGCGTCGTCTTTGATGATCGCCCAGCCGACCCGCCAGCCGGTCACACTATACGTCTTGCTGAGGCTGTTGATCGTGATCGTGCGCCCGGCCATCTCCGGCAGCGACGCGAGGCTGCGGTGGACCCGCCCGTCGTATACCAGGTGTTCGTATACCTCGTCGGTGACGGCGAACGCGTCGTGGCGCCGACACAGGTCGGCGATGAGCTCAAGCTCGGCGGGCGAGAACACCTTGCCCGTCGGATTGTGGGGCGTATTGACGATGATCGCCTTGGTGTTCGACGTGAACGCATCGCGCAGCGCGTCCGGATCGAAGCGGTAGTCCGGATCGGCGAGGTCCAGCGCGACGAAGCGGGGGACCGCGCCCGACAGCAGCGCATCGGGGCCGTAGTTCTCGTAGAAGGGCTCGAAGATGACAACCTCCTCGCCCGGATTGACCACGGCCAGCAGCGCCGCCATCATGGCCTCGGTCGCGCCGCAGGTGACCGTGATGTGCCGGTCTGGGTCGACGGACAGACCGTTGTACCACTCGAACTTCTCGGCAATCGCCGCGCGGAGGTTCGGGGCGCCCCAGGTGATGGCGTACTGGTTGACGCCGTCCCGCAGCGCCTTCGCCGCCGCCTCGATCAGCGCGGGAGGCGCATCGAAATCCGGGAACCCCTGGGCCAGGTTGACGCCGCCGTAGAGGTTGTTGAGCCGCGTCATCTCCCGGATGACCGACTCGGTGAACAACCCTACGCGGGCCGCGGTACGCTCTTTCATCGTAATGTGAAGTCGCTTTCTCCCTTCCTCATGCTGTCCCTGTCTCTCACCTGAAACGGACTCAGGACCGAACGCGCCTGCGGGGCTGGTGGAGGGCCAGTCTACTCTGGTTCGTCAGGGGATGGGCCGGGGGTGTCCTCAAGGGCCCCTCCACCAGCCCCCACCGAAGTCAGCTACTCGTTCTGATCGTGAGTCAGAGGAAATGCGGCGGGCGAGCGGGGCGGCCACCGAGCGGAGATTGGAGGGCGGCAACCAATTCGCAGGCCGTGACGAGCGGGATGTCACGCAGCCAGGGAGCGGCGAGAACCACCCAGGTCCGTAGTCATCCGACGCGTTTGGCAGGCGAGCGCGTCAGGGAGCGGGAGGCCTGCAGACCGATCCGAGCCGCCCGACTTGAGCGAATGGCCGCCCCCGAGCCCACCGCCGCGATGATGAGGCTCTCAGGTCCCCAGCAGCTGCTTCACCAGTTCGCGCGCGTCATAGTAGACGCGGTGGCGGACGATCTTGTTCCCGCGGAATTCGAAGAAGGCGGCGAAGTCGTGGCGGTACTGCCCCCCGCCTCCGGCGACCCGCCCGGGGATCCGCAGCTGAAGGGTGCGGTGACGCCCTACCGACGTTCCCTCGACGGCCGCGGTGCGCCCGGCGATGACCACGGACCGGTATTCGCTGGATTCCTCCCACTGCGCGAAGAAGGCGCTGAACGCCCGGTGGATGCGCTCCGCGCCGCGGGCCGCCGGGCTGGCCGGAAACTCCAGGATGGCACCGGCCGCGTAGAATGACACCAGCCGCTCGACATCGCGCGCGTTGAGCGCCGCCAGGTGACCGTGTACGAGTCTGCGCAGATCGGCGGGCATCAGCCGTGCACGACCCGCTCGACCGTGTAGACCTCGGGCACCTTCCCGACCTTCTGGATCACTGTGTGGAGCTGGGCGAGGTTGCGGATGTCCAGCACGATGTTGACGACGCCCACTTTGTCCTTGCGCACGCGCGCGTTGACCGACACCACGTTGGTCTTGCTGTCGGCGATCGCGGCCAGCACGTCCTTCAGCAGGCCGACCCGGTCAAACGCCGACACTTCGATTTCGACCTGGTACGCGCCCTCGGTGCCGGCTTCCCATTCGACCTCCATCAGGCGTTCGGGATGCGTCCGCAGCGACTTGACGTTCGGGCAGTCGTGCCGGTGGATCGTCACGCCGCGGCCACGGGTGACGTAGCCGACGATCCGGTCGCCCGGCAGCGGCGTGCAGCAGCGGGAGAACCGCATCAGCACGTTGTCCGCCCCGCGGATCCGCACCCCGCGGGTCGGGGCCGCGGCCGGCGCGGGTACCACCGCCGGAGCCTCGGGTGCCGCCGGCTCGCCGCGCAGCGCCGCGACAACCTGGAGCAGCGAGACGTCGCCGTTCCCGACGGCGGCGAGCAGGTCGTCTTCGGTGCCCAGGCTGAACTTCGGGGCCACCTCGCGCAGCTTCTCCGGCCGCATCGCGGCCGCCACCGGCCCGTAGCGGCGCAGTTCCTTCTCCAGCTGGTCGCGGCCGCGGGCGATGTTCTCGTCGCGCGCTTCCTTCTTGAACCACTGACGGATCTTCGTGCGCGCGTTCGTGGTAACGACGAAGTTCAGCCAGTCGCGGCTGGGCCCGCCGGTCTTGCTCGTGACGACCTCGACGATGTCTCCGGTGGCCAGCGCGTGGGACAGCGGCACCAGGCGGCCGTTGACCTTGGCGCCGGCGGTGCGGTGGCCGACGTCCGTATGGATGCGGTAGGCAAAGTCCACCGGCGTGGCCCCAGCCGGGAGATCGACGACGTCGCCCTTCGGGGTGAACACGAAAACCTCGTTCTGGAACAAATCGAGGCGGACGGACTGCACGAAATCGCGCGCGTCCTGCAGCTCGGAATGCCAGTCCAGCAGCTGCCGCAGCCAGGCGAGCTTCTGGTCGAACTCCCGCTGCTCCGCCCTCCCCTCCTTGTACTTCCAGTGTGCGGCGATACCGTGCTCGGCTTCCTGGTGCATCTGCATCGTGCGGATCTGGATCTCCAGCGGCTCGCCTTCGTACAGGACCGCGGTGTGCAGGGACTGATAGCCGCTGGTCTTGGGGTTAGCGATGTAGTCGTCGAACTCGCCGGGGATCGGTTTCCACAGAGAGTGCACGACGCCCAAGGCCGCGTAGCAGTCCTTGACGTCGTCGAGGATGAGCCGTACGCCGAGCCGGTCGTAGATACGGGCGACCGGCTGGCCGGCGTACTTGGGCCGCTGCAGCTTCTTCCACACGCTGTAAATGTGTTTCGGCCGGCCCGTGATGTGGTCGCGGCCGATCCGCAGGCCGGCGCGATGAAGTTCGCGGTACAGCGTGTCGCCGATGCGCTCGAGGAACTGCGCTCGGGTGGCCTCGGCTTCGACCAACTGGCCTTTCAAATCCGCGTACGCGTCCGGCTGCAAGACCCCGAAGGCGAAGTCCTCCAGTTCACGCTGGATCTGGCTGATCCCCAACCGCTCGGCCAGCGGCGCGTAGATGTCGAGCGTTTCCTGGGAGGTGCGCTGCTGTTTCCACTGCGGCAGGTAGGCGATCGTCTGCATGTTGTGCAGGCGGTCGGCCAGCTTGATGAGGACGATGCGGATGTCCGACGCCATCGCCAGGAACATCTTGCGCAGGCTCTCGGCCTGCCGTTCCTCGCGCGTCTGCCATTCGATCCGGCCCAGCTTGGTGACCCCATCGACGAGGATGGTGACTTCCTCGCCGAATCGCTGCCGCACTTCGTCCAGGGTCACACCGGTGTCTTCGGCCACGTCGTGCAGCAGCGCGGCGGCAATCGTGATGGGATCCAGGCGGAGGTCCGCGAGTGTGGAGGCCACCGCGACGGAATGGTTGATGTACGGCTCGCCCGAGGCCCGGGTCTGGCCCTGATGCGCGGCCTCGGCGAAGGCGTACGCGTCCCTGACGGCCTCCAGGTCGGCTTTGGGGAAGCGCTCGCGCACTTTGGAGACCAGCGCCTGTACGGCCGGCGGCAGGTCCGCAAAGCTCGCCTGCGTTCTCGCCTGCAGCCACTTCATGCTCCGGCCACCACACGCAGGATCTCCGCCAGCGGCCCGAACGCCCACGCGTCCACGGCGTCCAGCGCGGCCGCTTCCCGCTGTCCTTCCCGGTACCGCAGCGAACTCATCAGTTCCCGCTTCCCCGCCTCGGCGGGCAGGCTGATGTGCCACCGGTCGCCGTCAAACTCCCGCTGCAGCACGCCGGTTTCGGCCAGGATGTCGAGTGCCAACCCGACGCTACGGCGCGAGAGGCCCTGTTCCATCAGCGCCCCGCCCGGCCACGTGACCGGCACGCCCCCTGCCGTCTGCGCCCGGACCACCCGGTAGATCGCGGCCAGCGTCTCCCTGGACGGATGGCGCTCGTGCAGCTGCGCCCGCAGGGTCGCCAGATCGTCCCGCCGGTAGGCCAGCGTCACGGTGCACTGCCTGCCGTCGAGGCCACCGAGTCCAATCTGTCCGGCCAGGGTCGCGCTGTCATCTGCCAGGCCCGCCAGCACGACCTGGCGGATGTCCGGGGGCGCCACGTCCTCAGAGAACCCGTCGGCGGCCACGAGCACCCGGATCTTCCCGTCGGCGAACATTTGCTCGAGCACTTCTCGCACCCGTAGCGGGAGGCCACCGTGGTAGTAGGCAACCGCGCCGCCCGGCGCACCGGCGTCCGCACGGAGCCGATCGGCGACCTCGACGGCACCGGATCTGGTTGCGGTGAAGATGATCGTCTTCTCGCCGCGGACCGTCACCTCCGCACAGATCTCGTCCCGGTCCGCCCGGTCCCGTCGATCAACCAGCCGCAGCCCGGCGCGCACGAACGAATCGGCGACGACCGTCGGTGTCGGCGGCCCCGCGTCCGGTCGAAGCACCGATGAGAACACGGCCACCTGGGCCTCCCCGGAACGGGCCAGCACCGCGGACAGCAGGTTAGCCCCTATTGTAGGCTCGGTGTCAGCCAGAAGCAAAGCGGCGGGGACCCGATGCTCCAGCAGATACGCGTGGCTGGTAATGACGACATCCGCGGTCTGGTCCCGCAGGGCATCGACCAGCCGCTGCCGCTGGCGGAACGTCAGCGCGCCGTGCGCGCGCACGGCTGAGAGACCGAGTTGACGGAGGCGCGGCGTGAGCCGCTCGTCCAGTCGCTCGACCTGCGACTGCAGGGGTACGGCAATGACCACCGGCCTCCGGCCCTGCAGGACGGCACCCGCCGCAGCGATTTCCATCACCGCTCCTCGGGCCCGGCCCGGCCCGAAGATCCCGTGGACGCGCTCACCGGCAAGGACCGCGCCCACCGCCTGCAGTTGTGGCGTGCGCAGACGGCGGCCCCGCAGGAGGTGCAGCCGCAGACGCTCGACGAGGTCATCCGTGGACAAGGTCGCGAGCGCCGCGTGCATGACGGCTCCCGGATGGTCGTCACCTCCCCGCCGCTCGTGACGGCGGATGTAGATATTGAGTCCATAGCTGCGGTCGCCGCCGCCGGTCACCTGCGACACCGTCGCGGCATAGCGTTCGCCGATGTCAACCGAGGGGGCCAGGCGCGCCGCCAGGCGGGCACTGAGGTAGCCGAGCTGGGCCCCCTCGCGGGTGGTGACCGCAATGGCGTGAGGGTCGTGAGGGTTGCCCGGTTCCCGGGTCAGGATCAGTAAATCGCCCGGCTGCAGGGCGGCGATGCGGGGCTGGCGGTTGTCATAGCTCACGCCGGCGACTTTCGTATAGAATCCGGGCGCATCTTCGATGCCCAGCGCGCCGTCGGCCAGGTAATCACCGGCCCGACTGAACAGACGCTCAAGAAGCAGCCCCCTGTCGGTCAGCACGCTGTCCAGTGCGAGACCGGGCGTCTGCAGGTCGCGGACCACCAGCTGGACACGCACCTGCTCGTCCCAGCGGTCGAGCACCACCGTACAGGCGAGATCCAGTACCGCCTGGGTGAAGGCCAGCAGTTCCGACGTGTCGCCCAGGCGGAAACCGATGGCGTCGCCGTAGGCGGTGCCATCGGTGACACCGAGTTTCAAGTGCAGACCGTCGCCCAGCACCTTCGTGCTCACCGCCCGCACCCCGCGCAGGGCGAGCAGCGGCTCCGGGTTGGCCGCTCCGAACGGGGCCAGTCGGTCCAGCTGCCTGGCGAGCCCTTCGGTCACCGCGCCCAGCGGCACCTCGGCGTCAACAGACAGCGTGGGAACCAGCGCCTCGGGCGTGAGGCGGCTCCCGGCGGCCTCGACGAACCGCGAGGTGAACTCCTCGATCCTCCCCGCGTCAAGCGTCAGCCCGGCGGCCATGGCGTGACCGCCGAACCGCTGGAGCAGATCGGTACACTCGCTGAGCGTATCCACCAGGTGCAGACCGGCGATGCTGCGTCCCGATCCCTTGCCAATCCCGCGGTCCACCGCGATCAGGATGACGGGCCGGTAGTAGCGCTCGACCAGGTGCGACGCGACGATGCCGATGACCCCGGCGTGCCAGCCGTCCGAGGACAGGACGATGGCCGGCCCATCGGCCATGCGGCGGGATTCGACTTGCTCCACGGCCTCGGTAAGCATCCGCTCGTTGAGCGCCTGGCGGCGGCGGTTCTCCGCGTCCAGCTGGGCCGCGATCGTGTCGGCCTCGGCCGGATCGTCCGTCGTCAGCAGGCGCACGGCGATGGCCGCGTCGGAGAGCCGGCCGGCGGCATTGATCCGGGGGGCGAGCGAGAAGCCGACGTGTCGCGCAGTCACCGGGCCGGTAAGTTCTGCGGTCTTGATCAGCGCGGCGACCCCCAGGGTCGGCGCCGAGGTCATCCGCAGCAGACCCCAGCGCGCGAGGATGCGGTTGTCGCCGACCAGCGGCACGACGTCGGCAATCGTCCCCAAGGCCGCCAGGTCGAGCAGGTCGGCAGGGAACTCGGCGTGCCCGAGCCGCCGGCGTACGGCGCGGAGCACCTGGAAGACCAGCCCCGCGGCGCTGTAGTCGGCGAACGACGGCGGCGCGTCCGGTCGCTTCGGATCCACGGCGGCCAGCGCCGCCGGCAAGACCGCGGGGGGAAGGTGGTGGTCGACGACAATCACCTCCTGGCCGCGCGCGGTGGCGCGGGCAATCTCGTCGACCGCCGTGATCCCGCAGTCCACCGCGACGACCAGCCGGCCCCCGCCGGCGGCGATGCGCGCCAGCGCGCCGTCGTTGAGCCCATAGCCGTCGGTGAACCGGGACGGGATGTAGAACGCGGTGCGCCCGCCCAGCGCGCCCAGCCCGCGCAGCAGAATGCTCGTGGCGCACACGCCGTCGGCGTCATAGTCGCCGTAGACGGTGATCAGTTCGCCGGCGGACACGGCCGCCGCCAGCCGCGCGCTCGCGGCCGGCATGTCGACGATCGTGTCGGGCTCGCCCAGCGCATTCAGCGGAGCATCGAGGAACCGGCGCGCCGCATCGGGGGTGTCATACCCGCGGTTGGCGAGGACCTGCGCGACGACAGGATCGATGTCCAGCGCGGCGGTGAGGAGGGCCTGGACATCGGGACGGACCGGAGCGACATTCCAGCGCACGGGCATTTTACGTGCCCGGCTGCGCGCGGGCGATCAGGTGCAGCTCAGCGCGGTTGCGGGGGCGATTCACCGGGGCCCTGCGCCTGTAATCCTGCCGACGAGGACCGCACTCGTTCCGCCTCACGGAGCCGGACTTCGGCATCGCGGACCTGCGCCCTCAGTTCGCGCTGCCGGAACAGACCGGCGACGTAGAGCACGACTGCGCCGATCAGCAGCGAGGCGATCATCGCGTAGCTCAGCACGGTGTCGTAGCGCCAGCCCAGGAAGACGATCGTGACCGGCGACCGGTTCTCCAGTGTGAAGACGGCGATCAGGATGAGCAGAATCACGCCAATGATGGCCATAGGATCCTCCTACACAATTTACGCGATCGGCGCGATCCGCGCAATCACGCGGGGGTCCGCGTCGTTAGAGTAAGGGGGCCGCGATGATGGCGACGATGGCCATCAACTTCAGGAGGATGTTCAGGGACGGGCCGGCGGTATCCTTGAACGGATCGCCGACCGTGTCGCCCGTGACGGACGCTTTGTGGGCGTCCGAACCCTTCCCTCCGAACTGTCCCTCTTCGATGAATTTCTTGGCGTTGTCCCAGGCCCCGCCCGCGTTCGCCATGGTTACGGCGAGCACGAATCCGGTCACCAACGACCCGGCCAGCAGTCCGGCGAGCGCTTCCCTGCCCAGCCCGAGCCCCACGGCGATGGGGACGACGACGGCCGACAGACCCGGCACGATCATCTCGCGAATGGCCGCCGAGGTGGAGATGCTGACGGCGCGTTCGTAGTCCGGCGTCCCGGTTCCGGCAAGGAGCCCGGGGATCTCCCGGAACTGCCGGCGCACCTCTTCCACCATCTTCATCGCCGCCCGGCCGACGGCCGACAGGGCCAGCGACGCGAATAAGAACGGCATGGCGCCTCCGAGGAACAGCCCGATGAGCGTTCGCGGTGTCAGCAGATCGACCGCCGAGAGGCCCGACACCTGAGCGTATGACACCATCAACACCAGTGCCGTCAACGCCGCCGACCCAATGGCAAACCCTTTGCCGATGGCCGCAGTCGTGTTCCCCACGGCGTCGAGGGTCTCGGCCCGCTTCCGCACGTCACCGCCCAGCCCAGCCATCTCGGCGATTCCCGCGGCATTGTCGGCGACCGGCCCGTAGGAATCGGTGGCGAGGGTCATGCCTAACGTCGAGAGCATCCCCACCGCGGCGATGGCGATCCCGTAGAGTTCGCCAAACAGATAGGCGATGTAGATGCCCGCCGCGACGGCGACGAC
This sequence comes from bacterium, assembly GCA_035292085.1. GTDB lineage: Bacteria > Sysuimicrobiota > Sysuimicrobiia > Sysuimicrobiales > Kaftiobacteriaceae > DASXUC01. The sequence goes on along the minus strand of DATDQT010000112.1, from coordinate 21,925 downwards.
CGGGACCAGGATGCTCTGCATGCCCAGCGCCAGGCCCTCGATGATGTTCGTGGCGGCGCCGGTCTTCGCCGCCGCAGCCAGCCGCTGCGTCGGCCGGAAACTGGCCGACGTGTAGAATTCGGTCGCGTACCCGATGGCGACTCCCGCCAGCAGCCCCGCGGTAAACGCCCAGAACAGGGCCAGCGACTGGGTGAGCCACCAGATCAGACCACCGGACAGCGCGGCGGTCAAGATGGTGGCGCCGATGATGCCGCGGTTCAGCGCGGCGTGTGGCGAACCGCCGCTGCCGACCCGCACGAAGAACGTGCCGGCCAAGCTGCCCACCACGCCCAATCCGGCCAGCATGAACGGCAGCGTCTCCAGCGACGCGTCGGCCGCCGCGAAGCCGAGGGCGACCGCGGCGATGAGCGACCCGACGTAGCTCTCAAACAGGTCGGCCCCCATCCCCGCCACGTCGCCCACGTTGTCGCCGACGTTATCGGCGATCACCGCGGGATTCCGGGGATCGTCTTCTGGGATCCCCGCTTCGACTTTCCCAACCAGGTCCGCGCCGACGTCGGCGGCCTTGGTGTAGATCCCCCCGCCGACGCGGGCGAACAAGGCAACCGACGACGCACCAAAGGAGAAACCGAACAGGAGATTGGGATCGCCGAAGATCCGAAACAGCGCCAGCGCGCCCAGCAGCCCCAACGACACCACCGCAAACCCCATCACCGCGCCGGAGCGAAACGCAAGCGAGAGTCCGTCTCCGAGGCTGTGAGCCACGCCCCACGCCGTCCGCGTATTGGCCAGCGTCGCAATGCGCATCCCGAGGTTGCCGGCAAGCACCGACAAGACCGCGCCGACAACGTAGGCCAGCGCCAGCCGGGGGTCCAGCAACACGGACAGAACTCCGGCCACGACCAGCACGAAGACGCCGAGGACCTGGTACTCGCGGGCCAGGAACGCCAGGGCCCCCCGGCGGATCGCCCCGGCGATCTCCTGCATCCGCTCGTTTCCCGGATTCGCTCTCGCGATGCCGACGGCGGTCCAGAGGGCAAACGCCAGCCCCACAGCACCTGCCACGACGGGGCCCCAGAAGTATGCGTCGATCTCAGTAAGTGAAACGGGCATGCGTAATCGTGGGCGGAGGGGTCACCGGCGGCCGCGGTTCCGGCGTCGTTTGCGCGGGGGGTTGGAGAAGACGACAGGCCGCTCGGGTTCGCGCTCGGACTCCGGCGCGGGAACAGGCAGGCGGGCGGCCTCTCCCGCCGCGCGGCCGGCGCGCCGTTCGCTCCAGTTCTCCCAGTCGACCAACAGCGGCGAGGCGACAAAGATCGATGAGTAGGTACCGGTGATGACCGCGATCCCCAGTCCAAGGGCAAAATCGCGGATGGTGACCCCCCCAAACACGTAGATGGCGAGGATCGCCATCACCGCGCCGATACCGGTCGTCAGCGAGCGCACGAGCACTTCCAGGATGCTGCGGTTCACCATCTCCGCGAACGGCAGCCGCAGCCGCTGGGCGAGCGTGTCCCGGATCCGGTCGAAGATGACCACGGTGTCGTTCACCGAGTACCCGATGACCGTCAACAGCACGGCGACGAACGCGCTGTCAATTTCCTTCCGCAGCAGGGCGAAGAGCCCCACCACGATGAGCAGATCGTGGAACAGCGCCACGTCGGCCGTCAGCGCGAAGCGCACCGACCGGAATCGCCAGGAAATGTAGAGGAGCTGGAGGACCAGCCCGATCAGCACGGCCGTGACGGCGCGGGTGCGCAACTCGCGTCCGATCTGGGGCCCGACGTTCGCCACCGAACTGGCCGCCCGATCGACTCCCCCGAAGCGCTGCCCGAGGGCGGCCTGGATCCGCGCCACCGTCGGCTCGTCGAGCGCCGCCGTCCGGATGAGCACTTGATTCGGCTGCTCCGGCGTCTTCTGGATGACCGCTTCCTGGTGCCCGAACGTGGCGAGCACGGCCCGGATCTCGCTGACCGAGGCGTCGCGCCCCAACCGCAGGTCCATCAGCGTACCGCCGGTAAAATCGATGCCCAGGTCGAGGCCCCACACCACCAGCGCGATGATCCCAGGGATGATGATGAGAGCGGAGAGCAGGTAACCCCACCGCCGGTTCCCGATGATGTTCCAGGCGCGGGTCGTTGTCATCTCACGCCCCGAACCGCATCCGCGACGTCAGCCCGGTCGCGGACACTGAATCGACGAGGATCCTGGTGATCCAGATCGCCGTAAACAGACTGATCATGACGCCAATCGCCAGCGTCACCGCGAAGCCCTTGACCGGGCCCGTGCCGAGGGCAAAGAGAACCAGGGCGCCGATGATCGTGGTGACGTTGGAGTCCAGGATCGCGGAGAACGCGCGCGTCCAGCCGGCCTGAATGGCGCTGCGCAGGGCTTTGCCGGAGCGGAGTTCTTCTTTGATGCGCTCGAAGATGAGGATGTTCGCATCGATGGCCATCCCGACCGTGAGGATGAACCCGGCGATCCCGGGCAGGGTCAGCGTGGCGTCCAGCGCGACCAGCGCCGCCAGCAGGAGCAACCCATAAATCGCCAGGGCGAGGTCGGCGAGGAGGCCGGGCACGCCGTAGAGCAGGAGCATGAACAGCAACACCATGATCCCCGCGATCACGCCGGCCCGCAGGGTCGCCTCCAGCGAGTCGTGGCCCAGCGTCGGGCCCACCGACCGCCGTTCCACCGGTACGACGGGCACCGGGAGGGCGCCGCCGCGCAGCAGGACGGCCAGATCGCGGGCTTCCGTGAGGTCGGTGAACCCGCCGCTGATCTGCCCGCGGCCGCCGGTAATGCGGTCCCGGATGACCGGCGAGGAGATGACTTCGTTGTCCAGCACGATCGTCAGGTACTTGCCGATGTTCTGCGCGGTGAAGTCCTCGAACGTCTTGGCCCCGGCGCCTTTGAATTGGAAATTGACGATGGGCTCGCTCGTGGTCTGGTCGAACGCCGCCTGCGCGTCGGCGAGGTCGGCGCCGGTGAGGATGATCTTCTTCTGCAGCTGGATCGGCTGCGCCGGCGGCGGCAGCGTCACGGTCTTCCCGTCCGCGGACCACTGCGCGCCGTGGGGCAGTTGTGTGGTGCCGGTATCGACGAATTCCAGCAGGGCGGTCTTGCCGATCAGTTCGATCGCCCGCTCCGGATCCTGGATCCCGGGGAGTTCGACGATGATCCGGTTCTCGCCCGAGCGCTGCAAGGTCGGTTCAGACACGCCGAGCTGGTCGATGCGATTCTGAATCACCCGCATCGCATCGTCGACTTTGGCCGACGTCACCTGGACGGTCGGCGTGGACTGCGCCTCCAGCACGAGGTAACTGCCCCCCTGCAGATCCAGGCCCAACCGCACGCGCGGCTGTGGGGGCTGCCAGCGCGGAACCAATCCGCTGAACCGAACGGGTGTGAAGGCCACCTGGAACCCGGCCAGCACGATGATCGCAACGACGAGCAGTCTCAGCCAGATTCGTGATCTCACGCACTACTCCCTGATCGTGTGGATAACCGGAGCCGATTCATTATAGGGAGAGAGTACAATGAATACAAGATGGCGTCCCAGCTGCCGCTGTCCGGCCAGGCGGAACCCCTGAAGATCGGCTCGTGCTCAGTCTACATCGGGACGTGTTCGTGGGCCGACCCGAACTTCGTGAAGGAAGGCGGCTTCTATCCGCGCGGGTCCCGGTCGGATCCCCGCGCGCGGCTGGAATACTACGCCACGGTCTTCCCCACCGTCGAAGTCGACGCGACCTACCATGTCCTGGTGCCGGCGGAGCGGGCCGCGTCGTGGGTCGCCTGGACGCCGCCGCAGTTCGTCTTCACCGCCAAGGCGTTCGCCCTGTTCACCTGGCACGACACGAACCCGTCGCGCCTGCCCGGCGAAATCGCTCCACTGATGCCCGAGCACCTGCGCGGCCTGACGTCCGTCGGCGCGGCCGTGCTCCCCGAGGAAGTCATCAATGCGTCGTGGGACTACTTCACGGCGTTCGTCGACGAATTCAAGAAGGCGGGGAAGCTCGGCCACGTACTGTTCCAGTTCCCCAAGGGCCAGGCGTTCACGCCCGACTGGTTCGCGTACATGGACCGCTGGGAACCCTACCTCCGGCAGTGGCCGATCGCCGTGGAAATCCGCCACCGCAGCTGGATGGAGGGCCGGGCGAAGCGCGAGTTTCTCCGGTACCTGCGGGAACACAACTATGCCTACGTGATCCCGGACATGATCCAGCGGGCGTACCTGCCCCCGCCGGATATCGAGGTGACGTCGCGGTCGAGCGTGATCCGGTTTCACGGCCGGAGCGCGGCCATGGTCGAGCGGCGCGCGCCGACGAACCGCGTGTACGACTACTCCTACAAGGAAGAGGAATTGAAACCGTGGGCCGACACGGTGAACGTGCTGGCCGAAGAAGTCGACCGCGTGTACCTGCTGTTCAACAACCACTTCCGCGGCCAGTCTGCGCGCAACGCCCGCGAAATCAGCTCGATGCTCGGGAGCTAGCGCCCCTTCGCACGGGATCCCACACCTCGGCACGGAGACGGTCCCGCGGGTACCCGAATAACTCCAGGACGGTTTCCGCCGCCCGCAGCAAGAAATCCGCATAGGTCTCCGCGTCGTAGGACCAGTCCGTCCCCAGCAGGGCGTACGGCCGGACCCGGTCTTCGGGCAGCTTCGCGTTCCGGTCCGTAATGATGAACTGGACCGCTTCTCCCGGGTGCAGGTGCGCTCCGTGCCAGGCCAGCGTGCGGGCGGTAATCGCCTGCGCCGAATTGGCGACGTAGTCGGCCGGATCCTGCGAGAGCCGGTTGGTCACGGCGAGTTCGGCCGCGGTGACCTCGCCACTGCGCAGGCGGACCAGGGCATCTTCAACCATCCCGAGGAGTTCGGGCAGCGCGCGCTGTACCTCTGCCAGGGTCCGGCACTGGAACATCCGCCGGAGCAGGTCGGTCTGCATCCGCTCGACGAGCATCGGCACGTCGGAGCGGCGGACTTCGATCCCGCGGACCTTTGACGTCCCGTCCTCGAACAACCCCATGTACCGGTTTGGGACCCCTACCCCGCGGTGCGTCCGGGATGGGAGGAACCCGATCCACCGATAGACGCCCTCGACGTAGATCGGTAAGTCCGTCGCCGCGGTCACGTCGCGGGCCAGTGCTTCGTACTCCACCCGTCCGGCGCCCGGTTTGTGCAGCCACATCGAATCGACGAGCGCGTGGAGCATGCGGTACCCTTGATCCTCGGCGACTTCTTTGGCGCGGAGCAGCATCTCGCGCGAGTATGCCGTCACCGACTCGTGCGCCTCGATGCGTCCGAAGCGGGCGTTGCGATACCCGAGGTAACCAAAACTCGTAACTAGGCACCACTTGAGCGCCGTTTGACGCTGCTCGTAGATCGCATGTACTTCCCCCTCGGTTTCCTGTCTGCGCCGCTTGTAGTAGGCGCGCCGGTCGAGGAGATGCTCCAGGACCTTCGGAACGAGGCCGCGGCGCCGCCGGCATACCGTGTAGCCAATTTCAGGTACCCGTGAATCCGGGCAGCAGGAGCAGCCCACAGTCTCCGGAGAGATATTAAAGGATGCCATTATCATCGGGTACATCGAGGAGAAATCCAGCTCACCGACCTGCTCAAACAGTCCGACGATCGGCTGATAGGTAAGCCCGCCTTTGTCGGTCAGCAGCAGCTGGCTGGCGGTCTTGAACGCCTCGGGCTCGCTCTTCTGCCAGGGGATCGCAATACCGTCGCGCACAGCCTGATTCAGCTGCATCGAACTGATCGCCGTCCCGGTCGACGTCCGTCCCAGTTCCTGCACCGGGATCCGGGACAACCGGGCGATGTCCAGCAGCCCGGCGAGTTCCGATTCCCCGTAGATGAACGAGTTGCGGAAGTCGAGGTGCCACCGCCCGTGGAGCATCTGCGCCCCGGCCTGGAAGACAACCTGGCCATAGGTGGTGTACGACCGGTCGCGGCGGGTCCGGATTCCCAGTCCTCGATCGCGGTTGAGCCGCAGGGGCTGACCGGCCTGTGCGGCGAGGGCCCGCAATTGCGGCAGGAGGAAAGCATCTCCCCACTCCGTCAGGACGATGTCGGGGTCGTACCGGGCCAGGAGGTGGTTGAGGCTCGTGATGAGGTCCTCCGGCCGATCACCATCGAGGACCACGCATTCGCCCTGGACGCTGACTTCCAGCCGGCCCCGGCGGCCGTGGGTGGGTGCGGTGCCCCCCGTGTCGGGCCGCAGTTGCATGGTGACGAACGGAGGCAGCTCATACTCAAACTCCTCGGGATCCTTGATCGCCTGCAGCGCACGAATCATGCCTCCGTCCTGTTCGAGTGCGCACCAGGCCAGCGGGAACAAACCGGTGTCGTAGAAGAACAGGCGCCCGAGGCCGATGTCGCAGTTGTAGAGTGTCAGGCCGGGGACCTTCGCCAGCGTGCGCGCGGCGGCGGGATAGGCAGGTGGACTCCGCAGGGCGACCCGCACGACCGGGACCTCTTCTCCGCTCATCAATTCGCGCTGAACCGCCCGGCTCAATTGGGCATCCAGCCGCGCCTGCCGGAGAGCCCGCTCCCCATGCCGGATCACGGCCGCAGGTCCCGCCATATACATCGCAGGATGGTACTCGGACAGAAGCCGGTGAGCATGCCCGTCGTGGTCGATGACCCACACGACCATCCCGCCGGAGACGGGATAGACGTCGAAGAGCCAACCCTCGAACTGACGGGGTCCGATGTCCGATGTCCGATGTCCGGGAACCTCCATTGACTATTGTTCACCCGGCGGGAGCTGATGGACCGCTCGGACCCCGTTTTCCAGTTGGTTCACTCGTCCCGCCAGCGCATGCACCACCTTCATCGCCTCGAGCAGCATCGCCAGGAGGATCGAATCAAAGGGCGTGGAGTGCGAGGCGTAATGCGCCGGAGCGGTATGGTGTCGGGCCGCCGCAAAGAGCTGATCGAAGATCACCTGGTCTTCTTTTCGCAGCGCGCGGCGGAACGGCGCCCAGTAGGCTTCTTCCTGGGCGACCAGCTGGGTCATCGTTTGTGTGGTCCGGCCCATGGCTACCACCACCTTCGAGGGACAAGCATGCCCATCTGCGGTTCCCAGGTCCACGTTGCTGCACGAGGTTTGAGGCAGATGATCTGCACCGCGTCGTTCGGAGCGTGTGCTACGTTGAAGATCCACGCCGCGAGCTCATGCAGCGCTGGAAGAAAGCCCTCTCGTCCGGGAGGCACGGCCAGCGGCGGGCAGACGCACAGCGCCATCACGCCGTCAGCGGTCAGCTGACGAAGTACCGGTGGAATCAGCGTGAATATCCGGAGGGCTTCTTTCAGCGGCACCTCGTCATCCAGCAGCGGATCCAACAGACCGGCGAACAACACGGCCTTTGCTCCAAACTGTTGGAGCGATCGCTGCAGACGCCCACCGATCAGCGCTTCCAGCTGATGGCAGGTAAACACGCGCGAGATCCGGATTTCATCGAGCAGTACCTTCGGGAGGAGACCGGCTCTCCGGGCCAGTGTCGCGACCAGAAACGGATCAAAGGCATTGGCCCCGTCGACAACCATCAGGGGCTGTCCGGGGCGGACCGCGCGGAGGCCCGTCAGGAGGCCCACAGTCAAGGAGGCTTCATCACCTGTAAACACCACAGGACCTGAAACCTCGGTTGGCAGTGGGACCGACTGGACCGACAGCATTGGCAGTGGCGAACGAGTGTTCGCTACTGCCAGGGTACCACTGTTCGATGCGGCTCCGTCAATGACCGAACGCCGATCAGGAATCCCGGCTAGAAGAACACGTTGAGCATCAGATACACAAACACACCAAGGGCCAGACTGATCGACCACAGCAGGACGGCGATCCTTCCGACCTGCGGATGCCGGGTTCGCTGCCGGATCGTCCGCCAGTCGTACGTCAGCCCGATGTACACGTTGTAGATCACCAGCGGCACCGAGATGATCGACAGAACAATGTGCAGGGTCAACGCCGGCAGGTACACGTAGAGCCGGACGTCGGGTGGTCCGGGGAACGCCGTGGTCCCTCCCAGTACGACGCGCGTCACGTACAGCACGAGAAAGACGGAGATGAACGTCGCGGCGGCCAGCATGTAGGCCCGGTGTCGCCGGACGCGCCCGCCCTTCACCGCCCTCCATCCCCGATACAGGAAGTACAGCGCCGCGGTGTTCACGACCGCGATGACGTGCGGCAGGAATCCTACGATCCGGGCCAGTGAAGGCGCCAGGTACAGGGGCGGCCGCGACGTCAGCGCGTAGGCCAGGACGGAGTAGACAAGCAGCGTGAGGACCAGGGTGGCGAACACTGGCGGCAGACGTGCCCGGATCACGGGCTCGCCGACCCTCATCACAGCGCTTCCAGCACGATCGCAATACCCTGGCCGACACCGATGCACATCGTCGCCAGCCCGTAGCGGGCTGCGCGCCTGCGCAGTTCGTGGACCAGCGTGGTCACGAGCCGGGCCCCGGAAAACCCGATGGGGTGCCCCATCGCAATCGCGCCGCCGTTGGGGTTGAGTTTCTCCAGTGGGATGTTCAACTCACGGATGCACGGGATGACCTGGGAGGCGAAGGCCTCGTTGAGCTCGATGACGTCCATGTCACCGATCGTCAGCCCGGTGCGCTGAAGCACCTTCCGGGTCGCGGGAATCGGGCCCAGACCCATGTAGGCCGGGTCGACGCCGGCGACCGCGGAGGCGACGACCCGCGCCATCGGCCGCACGCCCAGCTCCTCCGCCCGCTCGGACGACGCCAGCAGCAGGGCAGCGGCACCGTCGTTGATCCCGGAGGAGTTGCCCGCCGTGACCGACCCGCCCTCGCGGAAAATCGGACGCAGCGCAGCCAGCTTCTCAAGAGACGTGTCGGCACGCGGATGCTCGTCGGTCTCCACGACGATCGGCTGGCCGTCCTTCGAGCCGGCGACGACGGGAATGACCTCCTCTGTGAAGCGGCCTTCCTGAATCGCCCGGACCGCGAGCCGGTGGCTGCGGAGCGCAAACTCGTCTTGTTCTTGTCGGCTGATCTGGAAGCGCTCGGCGACGTTCTCGGCCGTCTCCCCCATGCTGTGGGGAGGGTACATCTCGGCCAAACGCGGATTCGTGAAGCGCCAGCCCAGCGTGGTGTCCTCGAGTTTGACAGCCCCGCGCGGGTACCCCGACGCGGGCTTGGCCATGACGAACGGCGCGCGGGTCATCGACTCCACCCCGCCGGCGATGACCAGATCGCCTTCGCCCAGTTTGATGGCGTGGGCGGCGGAGGCCACCGCCTGCATGCCCGATCCGCACAGCCGGTTCACGGTCTGGCCGGCCACGGACACCGGGAGTCCGGCCAGCAGCACCGCCATGCGCGCGACGTTGCGGTTGTCCTCCCCGGCCTGATTGGCGGCGCCGAAAACGACATCTTCGATCAGGTTGGGGTCGATGCCGGTTCTGCTGATCAGCGCCCGGATTACCGCGGCCGCCAGATCATCCGGCCGGATGTCCCGCAGGATGCCGCCGTACCGTCCCACCGGCGTCCGCACGGCGTCAACGATGACGGCGGATCGTGGCTCTTTCACGTCATTTCATACTGTAGCATCTCGCACAGTGCTGCTACGTTCCAGTGAACTTCGCCTTCCGCTTTTCGAGAAATGCGCTGACGCCTTCGCTGTGGTCTGCGGTGCGCCCGGCGATCTCCTGGACCATCGCCTCGTAGTCCAGCGCCGCCGCCAGATCCACCGACAGGTTGTGGTTGAGGGCCCGCTTGATGAGGCCGAATCCTCTCGTCGGTCCCTCGGCCAGCCGCCCGGCGATCTCCGCCGTGCGCGAGGGGAAGTCGTGTTCGGACGCGACCCAGTTGACAAGCCCCATCCGCAGCGCGTCCTGCGCCGAGACCGGGTCGGTGAGAGAGCACAGCTCGAACGCCTTGCCCAACCCGACCAGCCGCGGCAGGAAGTAGGTGCTTCCAGAATCGGGGACGAGTCCGACGCGCGCGAACAGTTCGATGAACGACGCGTTCTCCGACGCGAGGCGCAGGTCGCAGGCCAGTGCGAGACTGCACCCCGCGCCGGCGGCCACGCCGTTGACGGCCGCCAGGACGGGTTTCTCGATCGTGCGCAGCTTCATGATGATCGGGTTGTAGCGCCGGCGCAGGCTCGCGACGAACGAGAACTCCCTGTCCCCCGCCCGATCCCGCAGGTCCTGACCCGAGCAGAACCCTCGGCCGGCTCCCGTGAGCACCAGGCAGCGGACGTTATCATCCCGCTCCGCCTGCCGCAGCGCATCCTGCATCTCCGTCGACATCTGATCGTTGAACGCGTTGAGGACGTCGGGGCGGTTCAGGGTGATCGTCAGCACCCCGGTGTCCTGCGCCGTCACAATCGTGTCGGGCATCGTCGGCTCCTCAGCGTCCCTTGAAGTCTGCCTTCCGCTTTTCGAGAAATGCCCGGATGCCTTCTTCTTTGTCCTCGGTGCTGAACAGCAGATAGAACAGACGGCGCTCGTGATCCAGACCTGTCTCCAGCGGCGTATCGAGCGACTTGAGGATCGCCTCCTTGGCGATCCGGACCGCGACGGGCGGTCGGGCGGCGATCTCACGCGCCAGCGCACGGGTTTCGTCGAGGAGGGCTTCGGCGGGGACCACGCGGTTAACCAAACCCCACGCATCGGCCTGGCGGGCGTCAATGAAGCGGCCCGTCAGGATCATCTCCATTGCGCGGACCTTGCCCACGGCACGCGGCAGACGCTGCGTGCCCCCCGCCCCCGGCATGATCCCAAGGTTGATCTCCGGCTGGCCGAAGACCGCGGTCTCCGCCGCGATGATGATGTCGCAGATCATCGCCAGTTCGCACCCGCCGCCCAGACAGAACCCGGCGACCGCCGCGATCAGCGGTTTGCCGAATTTCCGGATCCGCTCCCACTGTTGAAACCGGTACCCCTGCAGCATCTGCACGGGGGTAGCTCCGGCAAATTCGTTGATGTCGGCCCCCGCGGCGAATGCGCGGTCGTCACCGGTCAGGATGACGCAGCGGACCGCATCGTCCAGTTCAAAGACCTCCAGCGCGGCGACGAGTTCATCCATCGTCGCCCGGTTGAGCGCATTGCGGACCTTGGGGCGATTGATTTGGATCAGGCCGATGCCGTCGTCGGACGACACGAGGATGTTTTCGAATCCCATGGTCCCCTAGTCCCCCAGTCCCGGCAGTTTGTGACCGCAGTTCCCGCAGTACGTGAACTCTTCCGGGACATGCTTCGCGCCGCAGTTTGGGCAGGTCCGGATGGGCGCTCCCCATGCGTGCTCGGTGCTCAGACCCTCCAGCAGCCTGCGGCGGAGCGACCCGTAATCGACGGGCCGCTTGGCGAAGAACGCGTCGATCCCCTCTTGCGTCTCCGGCGCCCCGGCGTGGAGGGTTAGCCAGTCCCGGGCGTGGCCGACGGTGAGGTGCCAGCTGAAGTCCCGCCAGAAGTTCAGCTGCTGCCGGGTGTAGCGGGTCACCTCCGGCAGCTTGTTGGTCAGGTTCTCCACCAAGCGGCCCACGGCGGCATCGAGCTCTGCCCGCGGGACCACGTCGTTGACCAGGCCCCATTCCAGCGCCCGACGGGCCGGGATCTCTTCGCAGAGCAGCAGGATCTCCCGCGCCCGGCGCTCCCCCACGATCAGCGGCAGCCACTGCGTGGCCCCGGCGGCGGGGACGCTCCCCCGGGCGGGTCCCACGTGCCGGATGACAATGTCGTCGGCGGCAACGGCCAGGTCGCAGGCGATGTTGAACTCGTTCCCCCCGCCGACGACCATGCCGTTCAACCGCGCGACGGTCGGCTTGCCGACATTCCGGAGCCGCTCCTGCGCCTCGATGAATGCACCCATCCATTTCCAGTAGTCGCGGGGCCGCGCCAGAAACTGCTGCTGCTCGGTGAGGTCCGCCCCCGTACAGAACGCACGGTCGCCGGCACCGGTGAGGACGAGGACGGCGATGCCGTCGTCCCAGGACGCGTCCTCGAACGCGCGGCTCATCTCCCGCAGGGTCTGAAACGTGAGGGCGTTGAGGACCTTCGGCCGGTTGATCGTGACCCAGGCCGCCGGCGGGCGTTTCTCGTACAGGATCTGCTGGAAGCCGAACGTCAATGGATCAGCGGGGCGTGGGTAGTCCACGTGTGTGCGGCTACTTCGTCGTCGTAATCAAGACCTCGTAGCCCAGTGCCCGGAGCTGATCCGCGAGTTTCTCCGCGTTCTCGCGTTCCTTGAACGCGCCGACCTGCACCTTGAAGAGACCGCTCGACTGATTGATGTAAGCATCGAAGCCGTCCTTCACGAGCTGCGCGACGCGGGCCTCTGCGTTCTCCCGGCGCAAGAATGCCCCGACCTGCACTCTGTACGTCACCGCCGATACGGGCGGCGTTACCACGGGGGGAGACAGAGGAGCGGGAACCGGTACCGGAGTTGGGCTGGGCGTCGGAGCCGGCGCGGGCTGTGCGGGCTCTGCCGGCGGCGGCTGCGGCGGTTCCGACGGACCCGCTTCGGGAGGCTGCAGAGAGATCGGTGGCTGCGCCGGGGTCGCCGGGGCCGGGGCGGGCGCAGGAGCCGGACGCGCCGGCCGGGCCACCTGCGGCCCGGGAGGGGACAGGAAGGCCTGCCCGGCCACGTACCCGAGCAGCACCGCCAGCCCAAACAGCCCGACGAACATCAGGACGACCAGCACGGGGTTATTGCGCATCGACGATTAGCCTCCGAGCATCGCTAACTGTTTCCGCCCTCTTCCGGAGTTTCCTCGTCAGCCCCTGCGCCGTCAATGCAGCGAGGCAATGAGATCGGCGAGCCGGGCCCGCCTGGCCTTCATATCCTCCAGGCGCTGCCGTTCACGCTCGACGACCTCGGCGGGGGCACGCTCGAGAAATTCCCTGCTGTCCAGCCGCCGGCCCAGCCGCTCGATGTCGGCCTCGAGGTCATCGACCGTCCTACCGAGGCGTCGGCGTTCTCGCTCAGCATCCACCACCCCGCGTACGAGCAGGTAGACTTCGGCCCCCGGGAGTACGGCTCCCACGCTGGACGGAGGCCTGGGCATGCCCTGAGCCTCAAACACCGCCTCCACTTTGGCGAGCCGGGCGATGTGCTGGTGGGCCCGCCTCAGTGTCTCGAGCGTGTCCGTGCCGGCGCGGATGTGGGCGGGAATCATCGTCGCGGGTGCGATACCCAGATCCGTCCGCAGGCTCCGGATGCCTCGAATGACCGCGATGAGCGAATCCATCTGGGACTCCGGCTCGGCATCGACCCACTCAGGCCGCGGCTGCGGCCACGAGGCGATCATAATGGAGTCCCCACGATGCGGAAGTCGATGCCACACTTCCTCCGTGATGAAGGGCATGATCGGGTGCAGCAGCTTCATCGTATTGGACAAGACGTACCAGAGCGTGTGCCGCACCGCCGCCCTCCGTTGGCCGTTCACGGGTCGTTCCTTGGTTGGCGGTTTCCCGCTTCCGGCTTCCGGTTGGAGATCGACTTTCGCCAGTTCCAGATACCAGTCACAGTACTCGCCCCAGATGAAGTCGTAGAGCATCCGGGCGGCCCGGTCGAGTTCAAACGCCTCCAGGGCGCCGGTCACGTTGGCGACGAGCCGCGCGTACCGGCTGCGGATCCAACGATCCGCCGGCCCCAGCGCGGTTGTCGTGGGTTCGGTCTCGGGGTCAAATCCGTCGAGATGCATCAGCACGAGCCGCATTGCATTCCAGATCTTCGTGTTGAAGTTCCGCACGTCGGCGATCATCTTCTCGGCAAACCGGAAGTCTTGCTGGTTCTGCGAACACCGGGAGATCAGGGCAAACCGCAGCGCGTCCGCGCCGTAGCCGCGATCTTCAACCATCTCTAACGGGTCCAGCCCCGTACCCAGCGACCGGCTCATGCGTTGGCCTTCGAGGTTCAGCACGGTCGGCGTCACATAGACGTCGGTAAAGGGCACGTCGTCCATGAAGTGCAGCCCCATCATGATCATCCGCGCCACCCACAGAAACAGAATCTCGTTGGCCGTGGCGAGGACGTTGCCGGGATAGAAGTAGCGCAGGTCCGGAGTCTCCTGCGGCCAGCCCAGCGTCGCAAACGGCCAGATCGCCGAACTGAACCAGGTGTCGAGCACATCCGGGTCCTGCGTGAGCACGGTCCCCCCGCACTGCGGACACACAGCCGGCGCGATCTTGGCGGCCACCCGTTCACCGCAGGCATCGCACTGCCATACGGGAATGCGATGCCCCCACCACAACTGGCGTGACAGCGTCCACGGCCGGATGTGATCGAGAAAGTTGAGCACGATCCGCGCCCATCGCTCATGATGGAAACGCACCCGCCCCGCCCGGATCGCCTCGGCGGCCCGAGCGGCCATGCCCGTCATGTCACAGAACCACTGATCGCTGATGTACGGCTCGATGATGGCGTGGCAGCGGTCGCACGTGCCCACCGAGGTCCGGTACGGGATTACCTTCTCCACGAGTCCGAGCGCGGCAATCGCTCCGGCGACCTTATCACGCGCATCGAACCGGTTGAGGCCTGCGAATTTGCCGGTGTCGGGTGTCATGTCGCCCTTCTCGTCGAGCACCACCAGCACCGGCAGGTTGTGGTCCTGCCCGATCTCGTTGTCCAGGTAGTCGTGTCCCGGAGTAATCTTCAGCGCGCCGGTCCCGAATTCGGGGTCGACGCGCCCGTCGGCGATGACCGGCACGCGGCGGTTGACCAGCGGCAGGATCACCTCGGTCCCCACCAGGGCGCGGTACCGGTCGTCATCCGGGTGCACCGCCACGGCGACGTCGGCGAGGATCGTCTCGGGACGCTGCGTAGCGATCACGATGCCCGACGACCCGTCGGCGCCAGGATAGCGCACGTACCATAAGGAACTGTCGATCTCTTCATACTCGACTTCGAGGTCGGAGATGGCGCTCTGGTCGCGGGGACACCAGTTCACCATCCGCTTCCCGCGGTAGATCAGTCCCTCGTTGTACAGGCGGATGAAGGCCTCGAGCACCGCGTCGTAGTAGGCGGGATCGAGGGTAAACACGTAGCGCTCCCAATCGCACGAGTACCCCATCCGCTTGAGCTGTTGATCGATCGTCCCGCCGGACTGGTCCCGCCACTGCCACACCCGTTCGAGGAACTTCTCCCGACCGAGGTCCTGCAGGGTCAGACCCTCTTTGGCCATCTCACGCTCGACGACGTTCTGGGTCGCAATGCCGGCGTGGTCGGTTCCCGGCTGCCAGAGCGCGTTGTGCCCCTGCATGCGGCGCCAGCGCATCAACACGTCCTGCGGGGAGAATGTCGAGACCGACCCAATGTGAAGAACGCCCGTGATGTTTGGCAGGGGAAGCATGATCACATACGGCACGCGCGACGGGTCGACGTCGGCATGGAAGTAGCCGCGCCGCAGCCATTCCGCATACCACCGGGGCTCGACTTCTCGTGGGTCATAGGTTTTCGGCAGTGCGTCCACGGCCATCTCGATTCTCCCCCTCATCCGCCAACAACGCAAAACGCCCCGTCCCATCCAGGACGGAGCGTCAACCACCTCCGCGGTACCACCCGTGTTCCGCCGTCCGCCGTCATTGCGAACGAAGCGAAGCAATCTCGAGATTGCTTCGTCGCTCCGCTCCTCGCAATGACAAGAGGACAGCGACTCTCGTCTCGCTCTTTCGGGCGAACCCGGAGGATCCTACGTCAGCTACGTGTCGGATCCTCTGCTCTGGGGCGACCTTCCCCCGCCCGCACCGCCGGGAGACCTTTCACCGGTGGGTCTCCCTCTCTCAGACTGCGATCGGAGTACTCCTCCCCTTCCTTGCCTGCTATGAAGTTTCTTGGAGTATACCACAACGACGGGATCCCGTGTCTAAGAAAGCATTTGCTGCTGCTGCCGCGGCTGCGCCGGCGGCGTCGGTGTGATGGCCCGAGGGTCGAGCGCCGGCGCCGATACCGGGGGTGGAGACACCGGCAGTTCCTTCACCGCCGGCAGCAGCGCCTCCGCCAGCACCGCGTCCATGTGCTCGACGAACACGAACCGCAGCTTCTTGCGGACGTGTGCCGGGATCTCCTCGACGTCCTTCTCGTTCTCCTTGGGCATGATCACCGTCTTGATCCCCGCACGGTGGGCGGCCAGGACTTTCTCCTTGACGCCGCCGATCGGCAGGACCTTCCCGCGCAGCGTGATCTCCCCGGTCATCGCGACGTCCCGGCGCACCGGGCGACCGCTGACCGCCGACGCCAGGGCCGTGGCCAGCGTAATCCCGGCCGACGGGCCGTCCTTGGGCACTGCCCCCGCCGGGATGTGGATGTGGACGTCGTACTTCTGGTAGAACTCCTCGTCGATGCCCAGCCGGCGAGCCCGGGAGCGCACATACGAGACCGCCGCCTGGCCGGACTCCTTGAGCACGTCGCCGAGCTGGCCGGTCAGGGTCAGTTTGCCCTCCCCGCGCATCAGCGTGGCCTCGACCGACACGATGTCGCCGCCCATCTCGCTATAGATCAGGCCCGTCGCCGTCCCGACTTCGTCGTCTTTCTCGGCCAGCCCGTAGTGGAACTTCGGCGGCCCGAGGAACTTGTGGAGGGTCGCGACGCCCACCTTCACCGCCTGCGCCTTGCCCATCGCCACCTCGGTTGCGACCTTCCGGCAGATCGTGGCGATCTCGCGCTCCAGGTTGCGGACGCCGGCTTCCCGCGTGTACTCGCGCGCGATGCGCCGCAGCGCCTCCTCGTTGAACGCGATGTTGGCGTCGGTCAGCCCGTTCTCTTTGCGCTGCTTGGGGATGAGGAACTGCTCGGCGATCTTGATCTTCTCTTCCTCGATGTACCCGGGGAACCGGATCACCTCGAGCCGGTCGCGCAGCGCCGGCGGCACGGTGTCGAGAATGTTGCCCGTGCAGATGAACATGACCTCGGACAGATCCAGCGGCAGCTCCAGGTAGTGGTCGCTGAAGCTGTGGTTCTGCTCCTGGTCGAGCGCCTCCAGCAGCGCCGCGGACGGATCGCCGCGCCAGTCGATGCCCAGCTTGTCGATTTCATCCAGCATGAACACCGGGTTCTTGGTTCCCGCGGTCTTCAGCCCCTGGACGATGCGTCCCGGCAGCGCCCCGACGTACGTGCGGCGATGCCCGCGGATCTCGGCCTCATCGCGCACCCCGCCCAGGCTGATGCGCACGAACTTCCGGCCCAGCGCCCGCGCAATGGACTTGCCCATCGAGGTCTTGCCCACGCCCGGCGGCCCAATGAAGCAGAGAATCGGCCCCTTGCTCGTCGGCGCCAGTTTGCGCACGGCAAGGTACTCGACGACCCGGTCCTTGGGCTTGTCCAGGCCGTAGTGGTCCTCATCGAGAATCGTACGGGCCTCGGCGATGTCCAGCCGGTCGTCGGTCCGCGTCGTCCACGGGGTGGCCAGAATCCAGTCCAGGTAGGTCCGCACGACCACCGCCTCGGCGACCATCGGCGGCATCTTCTCGAGGCGTGAGAGCTCTTCCAGTGCCTTTTCCTTGACGTGGTCGGGAAAGTTGGCCGCTTCGATCTTCTTCTTATACTCGGCCACCTCACTCAGGCGCTCGTCCGCCTCGCCCAGCTCCTGCTGGATGGCCTTCATCTGCTCCTTCAGGAAGTAGTCACGCTGGGACTTCTCCATCTGCTTACGGACGCGGCCCTGGATCTTGCGCTCCAGCTCGAGGATGTTCACCTCGCGCATCAGGATCTGGCTGAGCTGCTCCAGGCGCTCCTTCGGGCCGGCTTCCAGCAGCTGCTGGCGTTCTTCCAGCTTCAGCGACAGGTGTTGGGCGATGAGGTCGGACAGCGGGCCAGGATCCTCCGCCTGGGTGACCGCCTGATAGGCTTCCGGCGGGACCGAGCGCGAGAACCGCGCAAACCGCTCGAACTGAGAGGTGACTCCCCGCATCAGCGCGGTGAGTTCCAGGTTCTTGTCCGCCGGATCCGGCCGGGCCGTGACCCGCGCGACGAAGTGAGGCTCTTCCTGCTCGACGGCGACGATCTCGCCCCGGACGACGCCTTCGATGATGACCTGCAGCACCCCGTCGGGCTGCTTGCCGACCTGCATGATCCGGCAGATCGTCCCGACCGTGTAAATGTCGGAGGGACCGGGATCCTCGAGCTCGTCGTCCTTCTGGGCGGCGAGGATGATCAGGCGGTCTGCGCCCAGCGCCGTCTCCAGCGCTTTCAGCGACTTCTGCCGCCCGACGCCGAGGGGAGCGACCTGATGGGGCATGATCACGGTCCCCTTCAGCGGCAGCAGCGGAAGCGCGCCCTTCTCGGGAAACTCTATCTCGTTTGCCATACAACCTCCTCAGGACTGCTATCAACCAGTCTCAACGGCCGCCGGGGAGGTTTTGTTCCGGGCGTCAGGCCGGTTGGTCTTTCAGTTTCTTGAGCTCGGCCGCGGTGAGCAGGGCGGGATCGCGGCGGGTGAGCACCGTCTCTTCGGTGACGACGCAGCGCCGCACCTCCGGGCGCGAGGGGATCTCATACATGATGTTCAGCATGATGTCCTCGATGACCGTGCGGAGGCCGCGGGCCCCCGTGTGGCGGCCCATCGCCTCGCGGGCAATCGCCCCCAGGGCCTCGTCGGTGAACACCAGTTCCACGCCATCCATCTCGAGAATCTTCTGGTATTGGCGGACAAGGGCGTTCTTCGGCTCGACAAGAATCCGGACCAGATCGTGCACGTCCAGCGGATTCAGCGGGACCACGATCGGCAGCCGGCCGATAAACTCGGGAATCAGCCCATAGCGCAGGAGATCTTGGGGCATGAGGTGCGCCAGCAGCGCCGCCTGGGCCTCCTTCGTCCGGGGACGGATATCGGCGCCGAACCCGATCGTCGTCTGCCGGATGCGCGATTCAACGATCTTTTCCAGACCCTCGAAGGCACCGCCGCAGATGAACAGGATGTTGGTGGTGTCGATCTGGATGAACTCCTGGTGCGGGTGTTTGCGGCCGCCCTGGGGCGGGACGTTCGCGACCGTGCCCTCCAGAATCTTGAGCAACGCCTGCTGGACGCCTTCCCCGGACACGTCCCGCGTGATCGAGGGATTCTCCGACTTGCGGGCGATCTTGTCCGCCTCATCGATGTAGATGATCCCACGTTCGGCTTTCTTGACGTCGAAATCGGCGGCCTGGATCAGCCGCAGCAGAATGTTCTCGACATCTTCCCCGACGTAGCCGGCTTCGGTCAGCGACGTCGCATCCGCGATGGCAAACGGGACGTCGAGGATCTTCGCCATGGTCTGGGCGAGCAGCGTCTTGCCGCACCCGGTCGGCCCGATGAGCATGATGTTGGCCTTCTGCAGCTCGACGTCAGACGGCCGCCGCGAACCGATGCGCTTGTAGTGGTTGTAGACGGCAACCGCCAGCGCCTTCTTGGCCCGGTCCTGGCCGATCACGTACTGGCACAGCGTCTGGTAGATCTCATGCGGTTTCGGCGTGCTGCGGAGTGCGGCCGGCTCGGTCTCCCCGTACAGCTCTTCCTCGATGATCTCGTTGCACAGCTCGATGCACTCGTCGCAGATGTAGACGCCGGGGCCGGCGACGAGTTTGCGGACCTGTTCCTGCGTCTTACCGCAAAACGAACACTTGAGTTTGTCGCCGTCGCCGAACCTGAACATGCGCTCTTTTGGCACCGTGCACGCTCCCCGCCCTCGCGCTAGCGGTCCCTGTGGGCCGTCGCCGCCAGCTTCTCCCGCGGCTGCAGGGTCTCGTCGATCAACCCGTACTCCTTGGCCGTGCCGGCATCCATCCAGAAATCCCGGTCGGTGTCCCGCTCGATCCGGTCGATCGGCTGGCCGGTGTGGCGCGCCAGGATCTCATTCGTCAGCTGCCGCATCCGCAGGAACTGTTTGGCCTGGATGTCGATGTCCGCGGTCGTGCCCTGAATCCCGCCGCCCCACGGCTGGTGGATGAGGATCTGCGAGTACGGCAGCGAGGCGCGCTTGCCCTTGGCGCCGCCGGCGAGAATGACCGCGGCTCCGCTGGCGGCCAGTCCCACGCAGATCGTCGCAATCGCCGGACGCACATGCTGCATCGTGTCGTAGATGGCCAGCGCCGGCGTCAGGCTGCCCCCGGGGCTATTGACGTACAGGAAGATGTCTTTCTCCGGATCTTCGCTCTCCAGGAACAGCAGCTGGGCGATGACCAGGTTGGCCATGTCGTCGTCGATCGGGCCGCCGACGAACACGATGCGGTCTTTCAGCAGGCGGGAGTAGATGTCAAAGGCACGCTCGCCGCGCGCCGTCTGCTCCACAACCATCGGGATCAATGTCATGTCATCACCTCTCGGACGATTCGTGCGGCAGGCTGCGGGCGAGAGTGACGAGATGGGTCAGCGCCTTCTCCCGGCGCATGACCGCCAGCAGGTTCTCGTAGCGTCCGCCGTCCGCCAGCCACTCGCGCACGCGCGGAACGTCTTGGTGCAGTCTGCGCGCAACGTTCTCTACCTCGCGATCGATCTCCTCCTCAGACGGCTGCAGCCCTGCGCGGCGGGCCACTTCGTCCAGCGCCAGCTGCGTGCGGAGGCGCCGCTCCGCGGTGGGCCGGAATTCCTCCCGCAGCTGATCGTCCGTCTTCCCTGTGGCATCGAGGTACCGCGGCAGCGTCAACGCGCGCCGCTGCAGGGTCTCGGTGAGGTCGGCGAGCATGTGCTCCACCTCGTGTTTCACCAGGCTCTCCGGCAGCTCGACCGTCGCGGGCTCCAGCAGGGCGTCGACGACTTTCTGCTCGTACTCCCGGGCCGCGCGGGCGGCCGCGTCGGTCATCGCGCGGTCCTTGAGCGTGCCGCGGAGCGTCTCCAGCGACGGCACATTGGCGGCCGCTTTTGCGAACTCGTCGTTGAGGGGGGGAAGTTCGCGCTGCTTGATATCGACGACCTCGAGCGTCACCGTCGCCTTGTCCCCCAGCGCGGCCGTCCGTCTGTCGCCGACGCCCCCTCCAGTGACGGCGGTCTCGACCTCCGGTGGAAACGTCCCGCCGCCGATCTCCATCAGGTACTCCTTGCCCGCCGCGAACCGGTCAGGCGATCCGGCCACGTCCACGGCGCGAACCAGCACGTAGTCCCCCTCCGCGGCGGCCCGGCCGGGCACCGACACAAGGTGCGCGTGACGGGAACGGAGGTCCTCAACGGCCTGGTCGAGATCCCCCTCGGTGACCTCCGGTTCTTCGAACGGAATCCGGATGGTGGAGTAATCCCCAAGGTGGACCTCCGGCACCAGGTCGACCGTCGCGGTGAACCGCAGCGGCCGTCCTTCCTCTACCGTTTCGACGTCGATCCGCGGCTGCGCGATTGGTGTGACACCCGCCTCGTCGACGGCCTGCTCGTAGGCGTCGGCGACGAGGAGGCGGACGGCCTCATCGTAGATGGCATCCTTGCCGACGACGCGCTCGAGGAGCCCTCGCGGGGCCTTCCCGCGCCGGAACCCGGGCACGTCGACGCGCTGGTTGAGGCGCTTGACCGCGCGCTCCACCCCGCGGGCGAGGTCCTCTGACGGAAGCTCGACTTCGAGGACGGCGCGGCTCTGTGGTTCTCGACGGACTTCGACTTTCACTGAGCCTCCCTCACCCTACTCTTAACGATGGAGCCCTGAACCACTCACTCCGTTCGGGTTCAGGGCATGTACCACTCGAATCGCGCCGGATAATGGCGCTGCCATGTACCCGAACGAAGCGAGTGGTACATGGTGCGGGCGGAGGGATTCGAACCCCCACGGGGTTGCCCCATGAGATCCTAAGTCTCACGCGTCTACCGGGTTCCGCCACGCCCGCGGTGTTACTTCCCCCCTCACCTTGCGTCGTCTTCCCCTCAGGGGTGAGGAGGAAAAGGATTGAGGCGCCTCACGGCGCCTCCCCATCGTATCTGGGGGGCCGCCAGGGACTCGAACCCTGAACCTAGAGATTAAGAGTCTCCCGCTCTGCCAGTTGAGCTAGCGGCCCACGCCTCCC
>DATDQT010000111.1:0-8353 GCA_035292085.1 bacterium | reverse complement strand
GAGTGGAATACATTCGTGGAAGAGGCCGTCGCCCCCGCCGCCGCGGGCCCGATCCGTCCGGCATCCGCGGCCAGGGCGGTGGCGATCACCGCGGTCGACACGGGCGCTGAACCGAGGACGTCGACCGGAATCGGAGAGTTTGACCGGGTGCTCGGCGGCGGACTCGTGGCCGGCGCGCTCGTGCTTGTCGGTGGCGAACCTGGTGCAGGCAAGAGCACGCTGCTGCTGCAGGTTTGCCAGCACCTTGCGGCCGGTGGACAGCAAGTCGTCTATGTCAGCGGTGAAGAGTCGCCCGCGCAGATCACGCTGCGGGGCCGTCGGTTAGGCGTCTCGGCGCCGTCGCTGCTGCTGCTGGCCGAGAATGATCTCGAGGCCATCATCGCCGCCGTGGAGCGGATCCACCCGTCGGCCGTCGTCGTGGACTCCATCCAGACCGTCTACACCTCCGACGTCCCCTCCGCCCCGGGCAGTGTGGGGCAGGTGCGGGAGTGTGCGGCCGCGCTGATGCGCCTGGCCAAGGGGCAGACCATCACGGTCCTCATCGTGGGCCACGTGACCAAAGAAGGCCAGCTGGCCGGACCCCGCGTCCTTGAGCACATCGTGGACACCGTACTCTACTTCGAGGGCGATCAGCACCACGCGTACCGCGTCCTTCGGGCGACCAAGAACCGGTTCGGGTCGACCAACGAGATCGGCGTGTTTGAGATGCACAGCGACGGTCTCAAAGAGGTGGCGAACCCATCGGCGGCGTTTCTGTCAGAGCGCGCGGCCGACGCTTCGGGGTCAGCCGTCGTCTGCGCCCTGGAAGGCACGCGCCCGCTGCTGCTGGAAGTGCAGGCGCTGGTCACCCCCACCGTGTTTGGGATGCCGCGGCGGACTGCGTCAGGGGTCGACTACAACCGGATGGTCTTGATGCTGGCCGTGCTCGAGAAGCGGGCGGGGATGCATCTCAGCAGCCATGACGTCTACGCCAGCATCGCCGGCGGAGTGAGCGTGGACGAACCGGCGATCGATCTCGGGCTGGCGGCGGCGGTCGCGAGCAGCCTGCGCGACCGGCCGGTCGATGCTCAGACCGTGGCGGTCGGAGAAATCGGTCTGGCCGGGGAGATTCGGGCGGTGCCGCAGCTCGCCCGGCGCGCCGCCGAAGCGGCACGCCTGGGGTTCCGGCGCGTCATCGTTCCACGCACCGCCGACATGCCCGAGATGGAGGGAATCGAGATCACTCCGGTAGGCGACATCGGACAGGCCCTGGCAACACTCATACCCTAATTACTGGAAACCGGTAAGCGGTAACCGGGAACCGCAACCGTCAGGGCCAAAAAAAGAAGCCCCGAGGCTCCAGGGTTTTGTCTTTGCATTTGCGGCGACCGGTTTCCGGTTACCGGTTTCCGATCAGGTCAAACTGTACACGCCGAGCGCATTGACGCGATCGTATTCCTTCTCGACCACGTCGCGGAGGTTCAGACCCAGCAGGGTGCACATCGCCGCGAGGTAGAACAGAGTCGTTCCGATCTCTGTTTCAACCGCCTCGCGGCACTTCTCGCACAGGTCGCCGTGCACGTGTGTGGAGAGAAACTGCTTGAGTTCCTTCAGGCTTACGTCCTTGGGGAAGCGCTGCCGTTCAGCGGCGATGCTGACGCAGCCGCACGAAGTCACCGCTTTGGCAAGGGCGCGGTTGACACGGGCGGCCGACTCGGTCAGCTTGCTCTGGACGTCGAGGATGCTGCGGTGTCGGAGGAGATACTGCGAGACGCTGTCCTGAAACCGGATCTCGGCCGCGCCTCTCATCGCGACTGATTATAGGCTCGCCTGGAAAATACTGTCAAGGAATCGCCGCTAAACATGCCGTGGGCGGTGGGCGTCTGTAGGGAAAACAGGTTATAGTAGATTCTGACGTGGTCGTCATCTGGTGGCATCATGACAATCATCATCCGAATTGCCGGCGCCTTGCTGGGCGCCGTGGTCGGCAACCAGCTCGCCGGTGAACTGATCAAGCTCTCGGACAATCTGGCGCGCGTCGAGCTCCCGATCATCATCGGCGCGCTGCTCATCGGCGCGGCCGTCGGAGCCCTCGCGTCGGTCTGGCTGTGGCGGTTGTTCGAGCGCGCCATGGCCTGGATGCTCGACCGGCTGGCCCACATCTCGCTCCGCGACATGGCCGTCGGCGCGCTGGGGCTGGGCGCCGGTCTGGTGCTCGCGTTCCTCATCGGGTATCCGCTCTCCCGCATTCCCGGGATCGGGACGTACCTCGCGCTGATCGCGGCACTGGTCTTTGGGTACCTCGGACTGCACCTGGCGCTCCAGCGGCGGCATGAAATGAGCCTGGCGATCGGTCGCGACGAGCGGCCGGGGCGCGACCGCGGGCGCCCGCGGGGCATCCCCAAGATTCTCGACACGAGCGTGATCATCGACGGCCGGGTCGCCGACGTCGTCCGCACCGGGTTCCTGGAGGGCCCGCTGATGGTCCCGCGATCTGTGCTCGCCGAACTGCAGCGGATCGCCGATTCCTCGGACACGCTGCGGCGGAACCGCGGCCGCCGCGGTCTGGACATCCTCAACCGGATGCAGCAGGAGCTGCACGCGGTGCAGATTGTCGACGACGCCCCCGACGCCGCCGTGGACGTGGACGGCCGGCTGGTCTCGCTGGCCAAACAACTGCGCGGGTGGATCGTCACCAATGACTTCAACCTCAACAAGGTCGCGGAACTGCAGGGCATCCGAGTCCTGAACATCAATGAGTTGTCCCAGTCGCTGCGCCCGATTCTGCTGCCCGGCGAAGAACTGACCGTGCAGGTGATCAAGGACGGGAAGGAAGCGGGGCAGGGCATCGGCTACCTCGACGACGGCACGATGGTGGTCGTGGAAGGCGGCAAGCGTCTGATCGGGGAGACGGCGGACATCGTCGTGACGAGCGTGCTGCAGACCGTGGCGGGGCGCATGATCTTCGGCCGGCCCAAGGAGTTGCCGCGCGCCGGCATCGACGCGCACGGAGCCAGGCCCGAACGGCGATGACGGACGCGGCCGTGGCCGCCTAAGCTTTCCTTCCCCCGCGGGAACGTCTCCCGGTCCACACTGTCCGCACGCCCGGTGCCTCCAGTTCTGTCGATCGCACCGTCGCCCGTGGGCCGACAATGCGCGCGTCGCCCATCGCCCCAGCGCGAACGACACACGATGCAGGACCCGAGCCGAAACTCAGCGAACCCAGACAGGAAGCACAAATGTTCAACAACTGAACGATGGTGCACAGTGCGGCTCCTTGAGCGCCTCCGCTTGGTCGAGCAACAGGGTCGCCCGATTCGTGTTGCAGTGATCGGCGCCGGACAGATGGGCAGCGGACTGGCTCGGCAGATCGCGGCGATGCCCGGGCTCCGTCTGGTGGGGGTGTGCGACCTGATGGTCGACCGCGCGCTCGCGGCGGCCGCAGCCGTCGGCAATGCCGCGGAGCTGGCGGGATCCCTCGACCACGCGCACGGCCTGATCCGGGACGGGCGGATCGCCGTAACCGCCACGGCGAATTGGCTCGCCGCCTCGCCCGACGTGGACGCAGTGATGGATGCTACTGGTGAGCCGGAGGTCGGGGCGCGGCTGGCTGTGATGGCGCGTGAACATCGCAAGCCATTTGTGACGATGAACATCGAGGCCGAGGTCACCGTCGGCCCGATCCTGGCCGTCCTGGCCCGCGAGGCGGGCACGATCTACACGGTGGCGGCCGGCGACGAGCCCTCGGTATTGACGGAGATGGTGGATTTTGCGCGCCTGCTCGACCTGGAAATCGTCTGCGCAGGCAAGGGCAAGAACAACCGGCTCGATCCGTTCGCCACGCCCACGACGGTCGCCGCCGAAGCCCAAACCCGCGGCATGAGCGCGAGAATGCTGGCGGCCTTCGTGGATGGGACCAAGACGATGGCGGAGATGGCGGCGCTGGCGAACGCCACCGGACTGCGCATCGATCATCCCGGCATGCACGGCCCCCGCGCCGACCTGGCCGATCTCTTGAGTGTGTTCATCCCGCGGATCGACGGCGGCATCCTCTCGCGGCGCGGCGTAGTCGAATACGCCGTCGGCGACGTGGCCCCTGGAGTATTCCTCATCGTCGCTGCGGACAACGACGCGGCGCGGCGGGACATCGCCTATCTCAAGCTCGGGGACGGTCCGTACCACCTGCTGTCACGTCCGTTCCATCTCGCCAGTCTGGAAGCACCACTCTCTGTCGCGCGGGCAGTCCTCTACGGCGAGGCCATGATGGCCGCCGCTGGGCCGCCGGTGGCGGAATGTGTCGCCGTCGCCAAGCGCGATCTTGCCCCCGGCGACGTGCTCGATGGAATCGGCGGTGCCACCGTCTTTGGATTGGCGGTGGACGCGTCCGATGCCCGGCGTGAGGGCGCGGTGCCGATCGGCCTGGTGCATGGCGCGCGCATTCTCCGGACAGTCGCGCGGGGCACGCGCCTGACCGACGACGACGTCGCGCTGGACGAATCCCAGACCATCGTCGAGCTGCGAAGGCGGCAGGATGCGTGGGCGGCACAGCACGCCGTCCCCGCGGGATAGTATCCCGATGCGCGACGACCATGCGTTGATGGCAAAGGCGGCGGACCTGTACTACGTGCGTGGCCGGACCCAGCAGCAGATTGCCGTCCGGCTTGGCGTGTCGCGTCCGACCGTGTCACGCCTGTTAAGCCGGGCCCGCACGCTGGGCATCGTGAGGATCGAATTCGATACCCCCGAGGGCACCTACCATGACCTGGGCCGCGATCTCGAAGACCTCTACGGGCTGCGCGAAGCCATCGTCGTCACCGGCCGCAGCGAGTCTCCGGTCGCGACCCGCCGGGTGCTCGGCCAGGCGGCGGCCACCTACCTTACCCGGACGCTGAAGGGGAAAGAACGCATCGGCATTTCCTGGGGGACGACGCTGGCAGCGGTGATCGGAGCGCTGCGGCCCCGGCGGCTGCGCACCACGGTCGTGCCGCTGGTCGGCGGTATCGGTCGCGTGGCTTCGGAGATTCACGCCAACGATCTTGCCCGGCGCCTTGCCGACCTGCAGGGCGGGGATGTGCACCTGCTCCATGCGCCCGCGATTTTGGCGCGTCCCGCGGTACGTGACGCGCTACTGTCGGACCCGGACATTGCGGGCGTCCTCGCCCAGGCCAGGGGTGTCCAGCTGGCGCTGGTTGGCATCGGCGCGCTGGTGCCGTCATCGACGCTCGTGCAGAGCCGCTATTTCAACGCTGAGGACCTGGCCGCGCTGAAGCGCCGCGGCGCCGTGGGCGACATCTGCACCCGCTCGTTCGGAAGCAACGGAGAGCCCGTCGATGCGGCGTTGGACGCGCGCATCCTGGCCGTCGAGCTGGCGGACATCCGGCGCGTCCCCACGGTGGT
Organism: bacterium; assembly: GCA_035292085.1. Classification (GTDB taxonomy): domain Bacteria; phylum Sysuimicrobiota; class Sysuimicrobiia; order Sysuimicrobiales; family Kaftiobacteriaceae; genus DASXUC01. Next base: position 2,977 of record DATDQT010000111.1, on the reverse strand, counting down.
CGCCGTTGCCGGCGGGCTCGAGAAGGCCGACGCCATCGCCGGCGCGCTCCGCGGGCGCTTGGTCGACGTGTTGGTGACCGACCACCTTGCCGCCCGCGCGATCCTCCGCGCGGCCAGGGCCGTCCAGGGAGTGGCGGAATGAAAACTGTCCCGCCGACCACCGAACGCCTCATCTCGATGCTGCACACGATGCTCTTGATCCGGGCGTTCGAAGAAAAGGCCGACGAACTGTTCGCCCTCGGCCGCGTCCACGGCACGATGCATCTCAGCCTGGGGCAAGAGGCCGTCGCCACCGGCGTGTGCGCGGCGTTGCGGCCCGACGACTACATCCTCAGCACGCACCGCGGCCACGGTCACTGCTTGGCCAAGGGAGCCGACGCGGGGTTGATGATGGCCGAGTTCCTCGGGAAGGAAACCGGGTACTGTCGCGGCCGCGGCGGCAGCATGCACATCGCCGACGTGTCGGGCGGCAACCTGGGCGCCAACGGCATCGTCGCCGGCGGTCTGCCGATCGCGACGGGCGTGGGGCTCTCCATCCAGGTGCGGGAGACGGGCCAGGTCTGCGTGGCGTTCTTCGGCGACGGCGCCGCGAACGAGGGCGCTTTCCACGAGTCCGTCAATCTGGCGTCGATCTGGCGTCTTCCGGTCGTGTTCGTATGTGAGAACAACCAGTATGCGATGTCGATGCCCGTGCGGAAGTCGATGCGGATCGAGCGGATCAGCGAGCGCGCCGCCGCGTACGGCATCCCCGGCCTGACCGTGGACGGCACCGATGTTCTGGCTGTCTACGAAGCGACCGAGGCCGCCGTTGCCCTGGCCCGGTCCGGCGGGGGCCCGACGCTGCTGGAGTGCGCCACGTACCGCTACAAGGGTCACAGCAAGAGCGACCGGCAGCGCTACCGGACACGGGACGAAGTCGAGGCCTGGCGCCGCCGCGATCCGATTGCGCAGCTGCGTGCTCGGCTGATCGCCGGCGGCGTAGTGACCGATGGTGCCGCCGCCATGGAGGCCGAGACCCGCTCGGCGATCGACGACGCGCTGCGGTTCGCAGAGGAGAGTCCGGAACCGGATCCGGCTTCCCTGCTGGACGGGGTCTACGCATGACCCGGCAGATCTCCTACGCCGAAGCGATCCGCGAGGGGCTGCGCGAAGAGATGCGCGCGGACGATCGGGTCGTTCTCCTGGGCGAGGACATCGGGGTCTACGGCGGCGCCTTTGGCGTGACCGACGGCCTGCTGGACGAATTCGGCGATCGGCGCGTCCGGGATACGCCCATCTCCGAAGCCGCGATCACCGGCTGCGCGATCGGCGGAGCGATCACAGGATTGAGGCCGGTGGTCGAAATCCAGTTCATGGATTTCATCACGCTGTGCATGGAGCAGCTGGTGCTGCAAGCGGCCAAGATCCGGTACATGTTCGGCGGGACCGCAGCGGTACCGATGGTCGTGCGGACGCCGGGGGGATCGGGGACCGGGGCGGCGGCGCAGCATTCGGAAAGTCTGGAGGCCTGGTTTGCCCACGTGCCTGGCCTGAAGGTGGTGGTCCCGTCCACCCCTGCCGACGCCAAGGGACTGCTGGTGTCGGCCATCCGGGACGACAACCCGGTCATCTTCATCGAACACAAGCTGCTCTACCGCACGAAAGGACCGGTGCCCGATGCGCCCACGGCCATCCCCCTGGGTGTCGCCGACGTCAAGCGCGAGGGCGCCGATGTCACCGTCGTCGCCACCGGCGTCATGGTGCCGCGCGCGCTGGCCGCCGCCGGCACACTGGCGGGAGAGGGTATCAGCGCGGAAGTTATCGATCCGCGCACGCTCCGCCCGCTCGATACCGAGACGCTTGTCGCGTCGGTCCGCAAGACCGGTCGCGTGGTCATCGTGTACGAGGCGGTGAAGACCCTGGGGATCGGCGCCGAGATCTCCGCCCGCGTCGCTGAGAGCGATGCTTTTTCGCACCTCACGGCCCCGATCATTCGCCTGGGCGGTGCGGAGTGTCCGATCCCCTACAACCGCGCGTTGGAACGCGCCGCCGTGCCGCAGGAGGAGGACATCCTCGCTGCGGTGCGCCGGGTCATGGCCGCGTAAATGCCCAAACCCGTCATCCTACCGAAATTCGATATGATGATGGAAACCGGCGTCATCGTCCGCTGGCTGGTACCGGAAGGCCAGCCGGTCCGTGAGGGGGACCCGCTTGTGGAAGTGGAGACCGACAAGGTCAACATGGAGATCGAAGCGCCCGCCGCCGGCATCCTGGCTGGCGTCCGAGCCGCCCCCGGTGAGACAGTGCCGGTGGCCTCGGTGATCGCCTACATCCTGCAACCTGGCGAGTCGCTCCCCGGCGAGTGAGCGAAGCATGCCCGCCGTCGGCGAACGACACGAGGTCTCCCTGCACTGCGCGCGGTGCCGGCGGACCACCGTGCACCTGGTGACCGCCGGCATAGGCGGCGTATCCCGGGTGACCTGCATCACCTGCGGGCGCGCCCAGGCGGTTGACACGCTGAAGTTCATGGAGCAGTACACGGAAAGCGTGATGCGCCGGCTGCTTGCCAAGCCGTTTGACATCACGACCGAGTTCAGGCGCAGCCCGCGGGACTTCATCGCGTCCTTTCCCGGCCGCGTGCTGACCAAGCCCTTCCGCGTGGCAGCCGAACTGCGCGCCACGTTGGACATCATTCGTCCGCGGCGATCCCGCGCCGCCCGGCCGCGTCCAGCGGTCCCTCCAGTGATCGGCGAGCTTCCGGCCATCCGACGGTCCAGCCAGGTCTTGCTGAGCGCGCCACTGCTGTGGGCGCATCCGACGACCGAGATTCTCGACGTCGCGCACGATCTCGGCTATGACGGCGTTGAGTTATGGGCATACCAGCTGCTGCGGGAGGAGTCCGATCCGGCGGCGCTCGCCGCGCGCATCCGGGCGCTTGGCCTTGCCGTGACCGTGCACGCGCTGAGCTGGGATCTCAACCCCACCTCGCGCGTCGAGG
>DATDQT010000110.1:0-3215 GCA_035292085.1 bacterium | reverse complement strand
GCCGACGAAGATCGCCGGCTGGCCGTTCACGAACCGCACAACGATCTGCTCTGGCGTTGGCCTGACCTTGCCGAGCACGTTCACGATCCGCTGTTCGACGATGGCCGCCCGCTGCTGAATCGTCAGCCCGCCCGCCTCGGCGCGGATGCGTAGCACGAGAACCCCTCCCACGACGACATCACCTACATCTGCCGCCGCGGTCCCCTGCAGCAACGCAACGATCAACAACGCGGTGAGGGTCGCCTTGACCCGGAGCATACTACATCCCTCCTCTCAGGGCTAAGTCCGACTGCTCTTCCTCCCAGACATCCCTCAGGGATTTTGCACGACCTGCACGACGGCGGCTTGGGACTGGCGCCCCAGAGGATCGACCGTCGTGGCGCTGATCGTCAGTTCGGCGCCCGCGACCGGCGCGGCGCGCTCGATGGTGACCGTCCAATTGCCGGCGCCGTCTGCCGTGGTGCTGAACTGGCCGAGGGTCCCCTGGAGGATGAAAACCAGGTATGTCCCGCGATAGTCCACCCGGACGACGACTTGGTAGCCTGGGACCGCCCTTCCCCTGATGACAATGGGGGCCCGGACGCGCGCGCCTTGCGCCGGCGAAGTGATGGTGGGCGGCGGGACCTCGGCCTGCGCGATAATGGTCAGCCGGGCCGTGCCCTCGGCCTGTTGCGTGAGCCCCCTGACGCTCAACCGCACGATCACGCGGGCGTTCTGGGCGCTGTCGCCGGAGCGAATCCGGTACGAGCCCATGTAGACACCAGGCTGCCCCGGCGACTCGGCCATCGGCACGTCGGTAACCACCCCGGCAATCGTGAACGCGGCCTGGCCCCCCGGCTCCCCGACCATCGTCACCGTCAGCACGTCTCCCGGTCCCAGGGGTGTCGTGGGGTTGATGGTGACGGCACGGATCAGTGAGGCCTGCGCGATGACCACGGTGAACGCGAAGCGATCTTCGCTCACATTGCCCGCCCGATCGACCATCGAGAGCCGCACGTTCACCTGCCCGGAGAGCGGTGCCGGAGGACTGTAGGCCGCGGCGCCCTCGGTGACGGACGCCCTAGCCGTCACGTCCTGCTCGTTGACAAACAGACGGATCGCCGCGGCGTTCATCCCTGCCCCGCCCCGATCGGTGAATGTGACGAGGATGTTCGGCCGGTCATTGGACACCGTGCTCCCCGGCTGGGGGAACCGCTGGGTGACCACGGGTGGCAGAGTGTCGAGGGTCACGGGCGTCCCCGCCTGGACGAGCGGCGCCTCTACCTGCCCCGCCCGCAGCCGGCCGAAGACGGCGGCATCAGTGATGTTGTCGCCGCTCCGGACGACGTAGGTTCCCTGGTAGACGCCTGGTGACAGCTCCGGCATCGATACGCTGCTCACGGCACCGAAGATCTCGAACGTGGCCGCCCCACCAGGGGTCCCCCGAAGGGTCACCGTCAGCCGCTCCCCGGCTCGCAACGGGCGCTGCGCATCGTGGATCAGTGAGGTGATACGCACTACCAGCGACGGCAGCGGCTGCACGCGGAGCCCCCGTGCCGAGACCTCGACCACCTCATTCGTCTGCGGATTGAGCTGGAGCGTCACCTCCATGCCCCGCTGCAGCTGTTCCCGAGCGGTCTCACGTCCGTCGATCAGGACGCGGACCTCACTGCCGAGCCCGAACGTCTGGCCGTCCTCCAGGATGATCACCCGGGAGGTCACCGCGTCGATGCGGCCGGTCACCTCTCGGACCGAGACGCGGATGAGGATGGCCCGTCCAGCCGTGTCCGCGGTCACGCGGACGAGGTCGCCGACCCGGACTTGATCGAAGCTGATCGCCCCGCCCCGGTTGGTAGTCACATCAACCCGGGTGATGGCGGTGTCAGGCGTCACGATGAAGGTGTAGATACGGGTATCCCGCTGGACGAGGATCCGCTGCGGAAAGACCTGGAGGTCGACACGGAACACGACCCCTTCCACGACTGCGACCGAAGGGGGTGAAGGCGGAGGCGACGTCGGCCTCGGTAGGGGCGGCGGCGGCGGGGGTTGAGCCAGGGGCGACGAGGTGATGAAGACCGTTCGCGTGGCCGCATCCCAGTCGACGCGGGCGCCCATGGCCTCGCTGACGAACCGGAGCGGCACCAGCGTGCGCCCCTGCACGATCAGCGCCGGGACGTCCAGGAACACGACACGTTGGTTGACAAACGCCTGGCGCGAGCCAATCGTGAGGCGCACCTGGGTGTCGCCGCGGGCGGCGATGACCGTGTTGGAGGCCGGGTCCCACTGGACGAACGCACCTAGCCGTTCGAAGACGCCCCGCAGCGGGACCAGCACCCGCCCTCCGATGACCACGGGGGGCTGGTCAAAGAAGAGCGGCTCGCCATCTACCACGAGGCGGATCGTCTGGGCCTGGACGGGCAGAACCGGAACGACGGCGAGAACCAGCAGTACGGCCAGGGCAAGGGCCGGTCGGCGCGTCCCTTTTAGCATCGGTACGAACCTCCTGACACGAAGGTGAGGGGGATCTCTCCTCGCAGGATATACGGCCATAGCGAAGGGAGTGTTCCAGAGCCCCCTTCGGAACATAATACAGACTGATTCCGCCTGTCCACTCGCGTCCGCCAATCCTGGCGGATCAACCGCCGCAGGGGATCGAAGGCCGGCCCTTGGAGGAGCCTCAGCCCACAGCTACCTGGCCTATTTCCGCCGCTTCGTAATCTTTGACCCCTCGAGTGTTCAACCGCAACGTAACACGGCGAGGAGCGGCCGTCTGTTCAAGATTGCTCATGCGCGGTGCGCCGTGATAGTATTGATTCCGCAGAATACTTCCCCTGACGGACGCGGAGGCGGTTCCCATGAGAGGGAAAAACTCCTCGCGGTTCGACCTCAAGGCTTTCCTCGCAATAGGCGGGAACGGACGACCCATTATGGAGTTCCGCAAGCAGCAGAAAGTGTTCGCGCAAGGAGATCCCGCCGATGCCGTATTCTACATCCTCAAGGGCAAGATCAAGCTGACGGTGTTGTCCAGACAGGGGAAAGAGGCGGTCATCGCGCTGTTAGAGAAAGGCAATTTCTTCGGCGAGGGCTGCCTGGCCGGTCAGCGCCTGCGCATGGCGACGGCGACGGCCGCTACTGACGGTTCCATCGTCAGACTTGAGAAAATGGCCGTTATCGACCTGCTGCGGGAAGAGCCCACGTTTTCCGAACTGTTCATGTCGTACGTGCTTTCCCGCAAT
>DATDQT010000109.1:0-3215 GCA_035292085.1 bacterium | reverse complement strand
GGCCCAGCAGGATGAGCCCGAGCTGGCAAGCATCCATTTGCAGATGGCCCGCACGCAGACCGCCATGGGCAACTTCGTCGAGGCCGAGGAGTTTGCCCGGAAGGGGATTCAACTGGCAGAGCGGCACGCACTGCCTTCGCTGATCGCGGAGGGGCATTGGGCGCTGGGCTTCATCAGCACGTTGCTGGGACGTCCCGACGCACCCGCGCACTACCAGCAGGGCATTGAGATCGGCGAGCGCCACGACCTCGGATGGGCGATCCAGGCGTATGCCTGGAGCGCCTTCCGTCACCGCTGGCGCGGGGAGTACCGGCAGGCTCTAGAGGCTTATGTGCGTGCGCTGGCCCTGGCCCGTGAGACTAACAATCGGCCGCGCATCGCCTTCTGTCTCATGGGTTTCGCGCAAACACACTTTCAGAACGGTGATTGGATTGCGGCGGCCGCGTCGTGGCGGCAGTACCTTACCATGGCCCAGGAGGTGCCGGCGTGGGTGGAGCAGGCCAGGGGCATGCTGGCATTCCTGCAGGGGGACGTCCCCGAGGCGTTGGGGTGGGCGGAGAAATTCATCCCCCACGCGGAGAGGCGTCGGGAAGTCACCAGTATCGTGCTCGCGGTGGACTGGTGCGCATTCCTTTACCTGCGGATGCAGCGACTCCGAGAAGCCCGGCAACTGCTCGCCGGTGCGCTGGAGCGGTTCACATCGATCGGTGTCTTATGGCCGGCGTTCTTCCATCCGCTGGCGGCGGAAGCGGCGCTCTCGCTCGGCGATGTTAGCAGTGCTGCCGAACACTGTCGCCAGGCCGAGACCTATCTCTGGATGGATATCAAGCCGGCTCAGGCCAGACTGCTCAAGGCCCAGGGGTTGTTGCTGGCAGATCGGCACTCGTGGGAAGAAGCCGTTACGCGGATCCGTGAGGCCGCAGACATCTACGCGGCGATCGGGCAGCCCTACGACCGCGCACGCTGTCTAGAATCACTCGCGGATGTCATCGTGGCGCAAGGCGGTCCGGACGATGCGGCTCCCGCTCGCCCGCTCCTGCAGGAGGCGGTCAGCATCTACCGTCAGCTCGGTGCGGAGTTTGAGGTGCGCCGAATTCAGGGATCGGACGCAGGCACGGTGCCATCGTGATCGGGACGCTGCTGCGGAACCGCTACCGCATCGACGCCAAGTTGGGCGAAGGCGGAATGGGGGTGGTGTACCGCGCTCAGGACAGCCTGCTGCAGCGGCCGGTGGCGATCAAGACCCTCAGCCCGGCCCTGTTCGGGGAGGAAGGGGCACGCCGGTTTCTCCGCGAGGCGCAGTCGGCGGCGAAGCTGAACCACCCGCACATCGTGTCCATCTTTGATGCGGTGGAAGAAAGCGGGCAGTTTGCGATCGTGATGGAGCTGGTGGAGGGACAGACGCTGCGGGAACTGCTGCCCGTGCCGGTGTCGCGGCTGGTGGAGATCACCCTCCAAGTGCTGGAGGGACTGGAGTACGCGCACGCCCAGGGAGTCGTGCACCGGGACATCAAGCCGGAGAACATCATCGTCACCAAGGACGGTACCGCGAAGCTGATGGACTTCGGGCTGGCGCGCAGTGAGGGGCGAAGCCGGCTGACGCAGGCGGGGATGGTGGTGGGGACCGTCGCCTACATGGCGCCCGAACAGGCGCTCCAGGGCACAGCGGACGCCAAGTCCGACCTTTATGCGCTGGGGTGCGTCCTCTATGAGGGCATCACCAGTCATCCGCCATTCGAAGCCGACGATCCCATCGCCGTGATTACGCAACACATCAATGTCCCGCCCGTGGCGCCGCGGTTTCACACGCCCGACATTCCTCGCGTGCTGGAAGCCGTGATCCTCAAGTTGCTCGCCAAGGACCCCGAGAAGCGCTACAGGTCGGCGCGCGACCTGGCTGCCGCCCTAGAAAGCCTCCGCGGGATCACGGCCGGGGCAGTCGGAGCGCCCGGAGGCCAGGACAGAATGGCCGGAGCCGAACTCGTGCAGGCCGTCCGGCGCGGTGCCATCGTCGGACGGGATGAAGAGCTGCACATTCTCCAGCGGTCCCTGGACGAGGCGGCCGGCGGCGATGGCCGGCTGGTCCTTATCGCCGGTGACGCGGGCGTCGGCAAGACGCGGCTGGTCGAGGAGCTCATCACCTACGCCCATCTCCGGGGCGTGCGGGTGCTGTCCACAAAGTGCTATGAGGGCGGGAGTCCGTACGAACCGGTAGTCAGGATGTTGCGGGAATACCTCCGGCTTTCCCCTGAGGTAGAAGTTGGGCAGGCCCTCGGCGACTATGCTATCGACCTGGCTCGGCTGGTCCCTGAAGTGAGGCAGCGGCTGGGAGGTCTCCCGGAAGGGATTTCCCTCCCTCCCGAGCAGGAGCGCGCCAGGCTGTTCGAGTCGGTTACCCGGGTCTTTTCGACCGTCTCCAGGACTGCGCCGCTCTTGCTCTTCGTGGACGACATTAACCTGGCCGATCCGGCGACGCTCCAGTTGCTGCGCTACCTGGCGCCCGCCGCAGCCGCAGAACGTCTGCTGCTCATCATCGCCTACCAGAGCGAAGGCGTGGACCGCGCGCCGGCGCTCGCCGAGATCCTGCGCCAGCTCCGGCGCGAGCGTCACGCGGTTGCGCTGGAGGCCAAACCTTTGACCCTCAGCCAGGTCGGGCAGTTGATCCAGGCCATGTCGAACCATCCCAACCTGCCCGTCCGGTTCGCCAGCCGGATTTTTGAGGTGACGGAGGGCAACCCCTACTTCATCGAGGAAGTCATCAATGCGCTCTTCGAACAGGGCACCCTCTACATCAAAGACGGCGAGTGGTCCACCGACTTCGACGAAGGCGGCCGCTACGCTGAGATGGCGGTCCCCGCGACGGTCCGGACGGCGATCGAGGCGCGCCTGCAAGGGCTCAGAGACGGCTGCCGGCAGGTCCTGACCCATGCCGCGGTGCTCGGCAGGCAGTTCCGCCTGGACCCGCTGGCACAGGTCACTGGCAAGGACGAGGAAGAGCTGGTGGATCTTCTGGACGAGGCGCTGGCGGCGCGGCTGCTGCGAGAAGTGCGGGTGGAGGGGCAGGACCGCTACGAGTTTACTCAGTCGATGGTGCGGGAGGTTCTCTACGAGGGGATCAGCCGCCACCGTCGGCGGCGCATGCATCTGCGAACCGGGGAAGCGCTGGAGCAACTCTACGGGACCGGTCCCCTAGAGGGCGCCGCAGAACTGGCGGA
>DATDQT010000108.1:0-10537 GCA_035292085.1 bacterium | reverse complement strand
CCTCCATGTGCTTCTCTCGATTGACTGCTGATGGTCGGACTCGGCAACGCCGGTCCTGCGCATGTCACACATGATGATCCGCCGCCGCTCGTGGGTTCCATACGCGCTGATGGTCCCGGCGCTGCTCTACCTCGCGGTCTTCTTCGTGTACCCGCTGCTGGAAGCGTTCGTGCTCAGCTTCCGCGGCGAGGGGGGCCGGTTCACCCTCGAGTTCTTCCGCCAGATGGCCGGTGACACGTACTTCCGCGGCGCCGTGCGCAACAGTTTCTTGCTGACCCTGCTGGTCGTCCCGCTGCAGTTGATCATCGCATTGCTCATCTCCCTCATCGTGAACACGCGGTTTCGCGCGGCGTCGACGTTTCTGTACATCTGCGCCATCCCGCTGGGCATCTCCGATCTCGCCGCCGGCCTCATCTGGTTGTCCGTGTTCACCGAACGCGGCTACCTCAACACGATCCTGGGAGGATTGGGGCTCACCGCGCAGCCGATTACGTTCCTCACGCCCGAACGCCTGGATTGGCTGTATGGGGCGATCGTGGTCACGGAAGTCTGGCGGGCGACGGCGATCGTGATGGTCATCCTGGTGGCCGGGCTCCAACTGGTCCCGCGGGACTACCTGGAGGCGGCCGACGTGTTCGGCGCGCGTCCCTGGCAGAAGCTGTGGCGGATCACGCTGCCGCTGCTGATGCCCAGCCTGCAGGCCGCGCTGATGATCCGCACGATTCTGGCCCTGCAGTTGTTTGCGACGGTGATCACGCTGTCGGGCCGGCTCGTTCCCGTGCTGGCCGGGGAGGCCTACTTCTGGTACTCGACGTACCGGAACTTCCACGTGGCCAGCGCCTACGCGGTGCTCATCATGGTAATCTCGTTCCTCATCACGTTCCTGTACCTCCGGCTACTGCGGACCAAAGCCGAGGCGCTGGCATGACGGCCGCACGCGCGAAGCCTCTGTTGTGGATCGGCGCCGCCGCCGTCTCGGCGTGGGTCCTGGCACCGATCGTGCTGATCGGCCTCGCGTCGTTCACGCCGCGCGACGCGCTGTACACCTGGCCGCGCCCGATCATCCCCGAGCAGTTCAGTCTGGAGACGTTCTTGTTCTTCTTCAGATCCCACGGGGTGCTCCGCTCGACGTTCAACAGCCTGCTGGTGGCGGGGATCACCATCGTCTTCGCCCTGGCGCTGGGCGCGCCGGCCGGCTACGCGCTGTCGCGGTTCGTGTTCCCGGGCCGCGACGGCCTGCGGCTGTCGATCCTGGCGACGAAGATGTTTCCGGCGACGATTCTGGCCGTCCCCCTCACGGTCGCGTTCATCCGCTGGCACCTCTATGACACGCTGCTCGGCGTGGCGCTGGTCCACACCGTGCTGGCGCTGCCGTTCACGATCATCATCACCAGCAGCATCTTCGTCGGCGTTCCGGCCGAACTGGAGGAGGCGGCGCTGACGCTGGGATGCTCGCGCGCGGGCGCGTTCCGCCGCGTCGTCCTGCCGATGGCCCTCCCGGGGCTGGCGGCCTCGGCGATCTTCACGTTCGTGCTGTCGTGGAACGAGGTCTTTGCGGCCACGATCCTGACCCTGGACAACCGCACGCTCCCGGCGTTGATCATGAACGCCATCGGCTCGGCGGGGGCGCCGCTGGACTACCGCTTCGCCGGCGGGTTCTTCATGATCGTGCCGGCGCTGGTGATCATCTTCCTGATCCGCCGGTACCTGATGACGATGTGGGGAGTGACGGTGCGGTAGCGTGGCCGACATCCGCCTGGCCCAGGTGCGCAAGGTCTTCGGCAAGGTCGTCGCCGTCCGCGACCTGGATCTGGAGATTGCCGACGGCGAATTCATGGTCTTCCTCGGACCCAGCGGGTGCGGCAAAACCACGATGCTGCGCTGCATCGCCGGGCTGGAGGAGGTCGACCGCGGCCGCATCTTCATCGGCACCCGCGACGTGACCGACCGGCCTCCCGGCCAGCGGGGGATCGCCATGGTGTTCCAGAGCTACGCGGTGTTCCCGCACATGTCGGTCTTCGAAAACATCGCGTTCGGCCTGCGCCTGCGTCGGGTCGCCGGGGAGGAGGTGGCGCGCCGGGTGCGCGACGCCGCGGAACTGATGCAGATCGGCTCGCTGCTCGACCGGTTCCCGTCGCAGCTGTCCGGCGGCCAGCGCCAGCGGGTCGCCGTCGCCAGGGCCGTCGTCATGCGTCCCGAGGTCCTGCTGATGGACGAACCGCTGTCGAACCTCGACGCGCTGCTGCGGCTGCAGATGCGGGCCGAACTGCGGCGGCTGCACCGGGAGATCAAGTCCACGACCGTGTACGTGACCCACGATCAGGTGGAGGCCTTGAGCCTGGGAGACCGGATCGCGGTGATGCGCGACGGCGAGATCATCCAGTGCGACACGCCCGCGCGCGTGTATGACTTTCCGGCGAGCCGGTTTGTCGGCAGTTTCATCGGCAATCCGCCGATGAACTTCCTCGAAGGAACCCTGCGGCCGTCCGACGACACCACGGCCGTGGTGACCCACGGCGTCTCCGTCGCGCTGACTGACCTCTCCCGGGTCCCCGCCGGCCCGGTGGTCGTGGGGATCCGCCCGGAACACATCGCCGTCCACGGTGAGGCCGGCCCCGCGATGATCCCGGCGACGATCATCGTCGTTGAGCCGGTCGGCCCGCAGAAGCTGCTGACGGTGCAGGTGGACCGGGACAGCCTCAAGGTGTCGGTCCCGGCCGAGTTTGACGCCGCCGACGGCCAGGCCGTGTGGCTGCGCTTCGACCCATCCCGCGTCCGGTTGATGGACGCCGCAAGCGGTCGGGCGCTGACCGCCGCGTGACCCCGGATCCGTTGCTCGCCGAGGCGGAAGCGGTCCTGCGCGCCAACGACATCGGCGGCGCGTACACGAAACCGAGCGGGCGCCTGTATCCCCACCAGTGGAACTGGGACAGCGCGTTCATCGCGATCGGGTGGGCGCATCTGGACTGGGACCGCGCCGTGCGGGAGATCGACTCCCTGCTCGCCGGGCAGTGGACGAACGGGTTGCTGCCCCACATCCGCTACAACCCCGGCGTGCAGGAGTACGCCCCTGGACCGGAGTGGTGGACGGACGTCCCCGTGCGCAGGGCAGGGGAGGTGACCAGCGGCATTGCTCAGCCCCTGATCATTCCGACGGCCGTTCTTATCGCCGGCCACGCGCAGCCGGACGAGGACCGTCGGCTCGACTGGTGGGGGCGCGTCTTCGATCCCCTTCGCGATGCCGTCACGTATTTTACCGAGCATCGCACGGTGGCCGGCTCGCCGCTCATCGTCATGGTGCACCCGTGGGAGAGCGGACTGGACAACAGCCCGCGGTGGGACTTCGCCGTGCGGCAAGGGCACCGGCCCACTCGGCCCTACCGGCGCGTGGACACCACCGTCGTCGCGGCCGCCGAGCGGCCGCAGCAGCCGGACTACGACCTGTACATGTACCTGGTCGAACTGATCGCCCGCCATCGCTATGACATGCGGGCCTACCTCCCCGCGACACCCTTTGCCGTCTACGACGCGATGTTCAACGCGGTGTGGTATCGTGCGGCCGTCGATCTCAACCGCATTGCCGCCGCGCTGAATCGCCCGCCGGCGGTGCCCGCGGGTGCGCTGGCGGCCTTCCGCGAGGCCTTCACCTCCATGTTGTGGAGTGAGCAGGCACGGTTGTTCTTCGATCTCGACATCAAGGGACACCGGCTGATTCCCGTGGCCACCACCGCCGGACTGTGCGCGATTTACGGGGGGCTCGTCGACGCCGAACAGGCGGCGGCGATGCTGGCCCGCTACATCAGCCGCAGCGCGGGCTGCCGCCTGCTCCCGTCGGTTCCTCCCGACGAAGAGGGATTTGAGCCGGCCCGGTATCATCGCGGCCCGGTGTGGGTCCAGATAAACTGGATGATCGCGCGGGGGCTGGAAGATCTTGGGCTGAACGCCGACGCCCGCGCGCTGGCGGAAGCGACGCTGGCCATGGTACGCGCGCACGGCGCGTACGAGTACTTCGACGCGCGAACCGGCCGCGGCGCCGGCGACGGACAGTTCTCCTGGACCGCGGCGCTGACGCTCGACTTCTTGCGACGACCGATTGCCTGAGCGTAGGTCAGCCTTGCTATGATGATCCAAGGCTTGCATCTACGCCCTACGACCTACGACCTATAATCTGAACTCGGGAGGCATGAGGCGTGGCACGAATCGCCGTCGCCATGAGCGGCGGGGTGGACAGCGCGGTCGCCGCGGGGCTGCTCGTAGGCGAAGGCCACGAGGTCGTGGGGCTGACCATGAACCTCTGGCCGGAGTGGCTGCCCGAACCAGACGACGCGTTCAAAGCGTGTTGCGGCGTCTCCGCGATCGACGACGCGCGGGCGGTGGCGCGGTCGCTGGGGATCCGGCATTACGTGTTGAACATGCGTGAGGAGTTCGAGCGCGAGGTCATCGAGTACTTCGTCGACGCCTACGCCCGCGGCCGGACGCCCAATCCCTGTATCGCGTGCAACCAGGCCATCAAATTTTCCCTCCTCCTGGGCAAGGTCCAGAGCCTGGGCCTGGACGGCCTGGCGACCGGTCACTACGCGCGCATCGTGTCCGATCCGAGCAGCGGGCGCCGGGAACTGTGGCGGGCGCGGGATGTCTCCAAGGATCAGTCCTACGTCCTCTATGGACTCACCCCGGACCAGCTCGCCGTCTTGCGTCTGCCGGTCGGGGAGTTTGAGAAACACCAGACCCGCGCGCTGGCGCGGCAGATGGCTCTCCCGGTGGCCGACAAGCCCGACAGCCAGGAGATCTGCTTCGTGCCGCGCGGCCGGTACACCGATGTGATCTCGCGTCTGCGGCCCCAGGCGGTGAGGCCGGGGCCCATCCTCGACACGTCGGGGCGCGTCGTGGGAGAGCATCAGGGCATCGCGGGTGTCACGATCGGCCAGCGGCGGGGGTTGGGTGTGTCGGCAGGACGGCCGAAATACGTGGTGGCCATCGATCCCGCCCGCAATGCCGTCGTCCTCGGCGATGAGGGAGACCTCCTCTGCTCGGAGCTGACGGCCACCACGTTGAACTGGATTGCCAGCGCGCCTCCAACCGCTCCACGCGCGGTCACCGCACGACTTCGCCACGCGGGCCGGGACGTCGAGGCCACGGTGGCGCCGGCCGCCGCGCCGGGAGACGTCCGCGTGCAGTTCTCCTCGCCCCAGCGCGCCGCGGCACCCGGGCAGGCCGTCGTGTTCTACGACGGGGACCGGGTCCTCGGTGGTGGGACCATCGCGAGCCTGCGCACCCGCGTCCACGTTGCCTGATCGACGGGATTCCGCGATTCGACGATTCCTCGGGCCCGCGGCAGCGGCGCTCCTTGTCGTCCTCGCCGTCCTGTCGCCCCTTCCGCTGGCGGCGCAGTCACCGGCGCCGCTGTCAGCAGACGCCGCCGCAGAACTCGTCGAAGACGCATTTTCGCTCATCCGTGACCACGCGCTGGTCGCCCCCGATGACACCGCGCTGCTGCGGGCGGCGGCGAGGGGGGTGCAGCAGGGATTGGCGGGCGCTGGTGTTTCGCCGCCGGCCCCCCCGGTTCTGACGGGCACGCCCGCGGACGTAGCGGCCGTCCTTGAGTACGTCCGCGCCGCCGCCCTTCTGATGGAGCCGCAGCCTCCCGACGCGCTGGTCGCCCTGGTCCTGCGCGCGATGGTCCGTGAGACCGCCGACCCGCTGGGGGCCGTGTATCTCCCAGCCGAATTCGCGCGGTTCGTCGCCGTCCTCCGCGGGGAGCGGGGGGGCCTGGGGCTCCAGGTCGATGCGTGGCCGGACGGGATCGCGGTCGTCGAACTGGTCGATGGCGGTCCCGCCGCGCGTGCGGGACTGCTGGTGGGCGATCTGATCGCCGACATCGACGGCGTGCCCATACGCGGGCGAACCCCCGATGCCGTCATGGAACTGCTCGGGGGCCGGGTCGGGACCTCGGTGACCGTCGGCACCGTCCGCCGCGGGCAGCCGATCCGGTTCGTGCTGGCGCGGGAACAGGTCCGTTCGATTCCGATTCGTGCCAGGCTGATCGATGCGCGGGTCGGATACATCCGATTGTTGGAGTTCTCCGACCAGTCCGCCGCGGATCTCGGGCGAGCCCTCAGCCGCCTGACCGCTGGCGGAGCCTGCCCTGCACCCGACGAGGGCGAGCGGTGCAAGGCGGCGGCCATCCTGCTCGACCTCCGGAGCAACGGGGGTGGGCTGGTGGACGAATCGGTCATCATCGCCAGTCATTTCCTTCCGGCGGGCCTGGTGGCGATTGAAGACCGCCGGGCCGGCCCGCTCATGCTGCTCGTCCGTCCCGTCTCGCCCAAGTTTACCGGGCCCATGGCCGTGCTCGTGAACGGTGGGTCCGCCAGCGCGTCGGAGATCGTGGCCGGCGCGCTGCAGGATGTCGGCACCCCTCTGGTCGGCGCGCACACGTACGGCAAAGGCACCGTACAGTCGATCTTCACCCTGGCCGCGGCCTCCGCAGAGTGGGGGCTGCGCCTGACGACCGGGCGCTACCGGACCCGGGCCGGCCGCGCGGTGGAGGGTCTGGGGCTGCCGCCGGATGTCCTGGTTCCCATGGCTTCGTCGCGGATCCAGGGGTCCGACGACATCCAATTCGCGGCCGCGCTGCAGCTCGTACGCAGCCGCCTGCCCGCCGCCCGGCCGTGAGCGCGCTCCGCGATGGCGCAGTCGCCGTGGTCCGCCGGCTGCGCGACCACGGCTTTGACGCGTATTGGGTCGGCGGCTGCGTGCGGGACCTGGAGATGGGCGCCGACCCACACGACTACGACATCGCGACCAGCGCCCGCCCGGAGGAGATTTCCGGCTTGTTCGAACACGCGGTGTTGGTCGGTGCGCAGTTCGGCGTCATCATCGTCCCGCTGGGAGACTCTGCGTACGAAGTCGCGACGTTTCGCGCCGAGGGGCCCTATCTCGACGGCCGGCGCCCGTCCAGCGTGCGGTTCGTGACCGCCGAGGAGGACGTCCGGCGGCGGGACTTCACCATCAACGGGCTCCTCCACGATCCACTGTCGGGAACGACCCTGGATGTCGTCGGCGGCCGGGAGGATATTGTGCGGCGCATCGTGCGGACGATCGGCGATCCGTCGGCGCGGTTTGCTGAAGACCGCCTGCGGATGCTTCGGGCGATCCGGCTGGCCACCGAGCTGGATTTCACCGTCGACGGCGCCACGATGTCGGCCATCCGCGCACAGAGCGCGTCGATCCGGGAGGTCAGCGCGGAGCGGACTCGTGATGAACTCCTGCGGGTGCTGGTCAGCCCACGGCGGGGGAGGGGCGTCATGCTGCTCGATGCGTCCGGCTTGCTGGCGGTTGTGTTGCCGGAAGTGGCGGCGATGCACGGCGTCGAGCAGCCGCCCGAGTTCCACCCGGAAGGCGACGTCTTCACGCACACCGTGCTGGCCCTCGAACATCTGCGGGACCCGTCCCCGGAACTGGCGCTGGCCACGCTGCTCCACGACATCGGCAAGCCGCCGACGTTTGAGCGCGCAGCCGACCGGATTCGGTTCAACGGCCATGCCGAGACCGGCGCGCAGCTGGCCGAAGCGATCTGCCGGCGCCTGCGGTTATCCTCGGATCAGACCGACCGCATCGTCCGGTTGGTCGCCGACCACCTGCGGATCAAAGACCTGCAGCGGATGCGCCCGGCAAAGGCGCAGCGGTTCCTGCTGCAGCCCGGTGCGCCCGAGCATCTGGAGCTGCACCGGGCGGACTGCCTGGCGAGCCACCGGAACCTCGACATCTACCACTGGGCGGCGACCCAGCGCGAGGCGCTCGTCGCCCGCCCGCCGGCCCTGCCGCGGCTGCTGACCGGAGACGACCTCATCGCCCTGGGGTACCGGCCCGGGCCGAAGTTCAAGCGTATCCTCGAGGCCGTCGAGGACGCACAGCTCGAAGGGCTGATTACGACCCGGGAGGAGGCTACCGCGATGGTGCGGAGGGAATTTCCCCCCGGCTAGTTGAAAGTCCAAAGTAACTCTGGCCCGAGGGTTGCCGCGGTGAGCGAACTTGGCGTCGTCTACCTCTTCATCGCCCTGCTGATCCTGTTCGTCGTGATCGGCGCACTGATCCCCGTGTACCTGCCGTCGCTGGTACGCTATCTGAACAAGACCGTCCTGCAGGAAGACGGGAACAAGCACTAGTCTGGATTTTTGTTCACAGTCGCTCCGGCCGCAGGCGTTTTCGCGCCGTCCCTGACTGCAAATTCTGGATCGAGTTTTCGCAGCCGGGCGACAATGCCGCCGTATTCCAATTCCGACATCGGCAGCATCGCCGGTTCGAAGAACCCCTGGTGGCGCATCTCGACCGCCTTGAGGGCAATCCGCTCGCGGACGGCCTGCCAGAACGGGTCGGCGAACAGGTCCACCGGTACGGTGAGGATTCCATTGTGCATCGAGAAGCCCAGCGCGGAGACCATCGGGACGCAGAAGAACGTCGACGCGCCGGTATTCATGGGCACCGGCATCAGCGGGAGGTTGTGGCTGCCACGGGTATCGCCGCCGACAAACGCGCCCAGCGCGAACGGCGGGCCGAACTCTTCCGTCGCCGGGAAGATCTTCTGGACGCGGACCACCCCCGGCGGATCATCCTTGCCGACGTAGCGGCCGGCGATGTTGCGCAGCCGTGTCGTGCCGATCGCCGCGGCCTGCTCGTCGGGGTACTTGCGCGACCAGATCGCCTCCACCGCGTACCGGTTCGTGTCGCGCAGCAGCGACGCGATGTCGTAGAGCCGCTCGGGCGCGTCGAGGACAATGATCCGGTCGCCCTCGGTGTGGTCCATGTCCAGGATGTGGAAGGTGAAACCGTCGTGAAGTCCCTCCGACAACATCAGACCGGAAGAGTACATCGGGTCGGCAAACGCGAGGTACAGCGGCAGGTTGAAGGCGCCTGGCCCGCACTTGTCGCCCATGAGGACCATGAACGCTTCGCTCGGCCGTTCCTCGAATTCGATCTCGGCGCTGCCCGGACCCAACCCGCGAACGTTGCCCGAGAACGCCTCCTTGAGCAGGTCCTGCCCCGCCCCGTAGAGTCCCTGGGCTTTGGCCTTATCGGTGGCGGCGAAGAACGCATCCCACGCGAGCTGGTGGACGTCGGGGCTGTCCTTCCCCCGGGTGTGAGTCATGATCATGGCGATGTCGTCGCCGGTGTGGCAGACGTACCAGTCGATGAGGAGTTTGCCCTTCTGCGCGGCGACCCGGTCCCGGACGATGGTCTCGACTTCCGGGCTCGGCATCGTGTGCCCCCCGATGGCCCCGATGTCCGCCTTGATCACACTCACGGTCACACGCATCGCGTTCGCCTCCCTGGTGTGGGCGCAGACTTCCCCTGGCCCGAACCACACGCGACAGCTATATGTCTCGAATCCGTAGCACGTACCGATCGCGTTGGTACCGGGCCCCTGGGAAGCATTTCCCAACATAAAAGAGGAAAACCTCCAAAAAGAGTCGAACAGGCTTACGACTTGACCCGGATCCGCCTGTCGCGGGAACGGTGCGGCGGGGCGGAGAGTCGTACTTTCTGACGGACACAGACGGCCGAGCTCGTGGGTCGTTCCCCGGTCCGCCCCGCTCGCGCGGGCGGGGGAGCTGGGAGGGCATCGTGACGCAACCGGAAACCGCCCGGGTGATTGCACTCGTCAATCAAAAAGGCGGGTGCGGCAAGACAACGACGGCGGTCAACCTCGCGGCCTGCCTGGCCGTGAGCGGCAAGAAGACGCTGCTGATCGACCTCGATCCCCAGGCCAACGCCACAGTCAGCCTGGGGGTGGATCCCGCCTCTCTCACCCGCAACGTGTATCACGTGCTGGTCGAAAGCGAGCGCGACGAAGCGGAAGGCGTGTCCCTCCGGGACATCACGGTGGCGGCGAGCGTCGAGCGGTTGTTTCTCGCCCCCTCGACGCTCGATCTGGCCGCCGCAGAGCTGGAACTGGCGGCGCGCATCGGCCGGGAGAATGCGCTGCGCAAGCGGATGGCGCCGGCGCTGCACGAATACGATTACATCCTGCTCGACACACCGCCCAGCCTCGGGGTGCTGACCCTCAACGCGCTGGTCGCGGCGGAGGCCATTATCATTCCCATCCAGACGCACTACTACGCCCTGCTGGGCATGCGGCAGCTGCTGCGGACGCTGAAGATGGTCCGCGAGGAAGTGGGCCACCAGGTGGAGATCCTCGGCGTACTGCCGACGATGTATGACGCCCGCACCAACATCAGCAAGGAGATCGTGCAGGGAATCGCCGACTTCTTCGGCGACCGTGTGCTGCCGGTGACGATCCACTTCAACATCAAGCTCGTCGAATCGTCGATGGTCGGCGTCCCGCTGTTCGTGCACAATCCGGCGTCGCGGGGGGCGCAGGAGTACATGGATCTGGCCAGGGAGGTTATCGCCCATGAAGAGAGAGCGCGAGGAGCTCCGGCGCGGCATTAGGTCGTTCATCCAGGACGCCTCCGCCGAACTGGCGGAGTTCACGGCGGCGCCGGCGCCCGCGCAAAAAACGGGGGAGGCGGCGGCC
>DATDQT010000107.1:0-3561 GCA_035292085.1 bacterium | reverse complement strand
GGCGGCGTGGCGGGAGGATCTTGGCGACAAGCGGGCGTTCGCCGGTCGCCCGGTGCTGCTGCTCGTGCGCGATCCGCGGGACGTGCTCGTCTCCTACTACTTTGACCTGTCGCGCCGCAGCCACCGGTTTGCGGGCGACCTCGATGCCTTCCTGCACAGCCCCCAGTTCGGCATCGACCGGATGATCGACTTCCTCAATAGCTGGGTGACGCACGCCCACGTGCCGTCGAAGTTCGAGATCCTTCGCTACGAGGAGATGCACGCCGACGCGGCCGGCGCGCTCCGACGTGCCGTCGGGTTCTTCGGTGTGCCGGACATCCCAGACGCGGTCGTGGCGCGCGCGGCCGAACAAACCAGTTTTCCGCGGATGCGGGCGATGGAGGCCCGGGGCGTCCTCGGCGACGGCCGGCTGCGCCCGGCGGATCCGCACGACGCCGAATCCTACAAGGTCCGCCGGGGTCGGGTCGGGGGCTACGCCGACTACTTGACCTCCCCGCAGATCGACTTCCTCAACGACCGGCTGCGCGCCAGGCTGGCCGCCTCGTACCGCGACTACTGGCTGTGACCTATGAGAATCCTCATCGTCACCGGGATCTTTCCTCCCGACATCGGAGGTCCCGCGACCTATGTGCCCCTGCTCGCAGACGCGCTGCGCCGCCGCGGTCACGCGCCGACGGTCATCACGATGAGTGACGCTCCGGCGGCCGCCGCACCGGTCCTTCCGTTCCCGGTGGTGCGGCTCTCCCGCCGCCCGTGGGCCGTCTGGCGCTGGGTGAGCGGCGTCGCCGCAGTCGTCAGGGCGGCGCGCCGGACCGACGTCATCCTGGCCGCCGGCCTCCTCGTGCAGTGCGCGGTGGCCAATCTGGTTGTCCGAAAACCGCTGGCCGTCAGGGCCGTCAGCGACCTGGCCTGGGACCGGGCGACGGCATACGGCTGGCTTGATGAAGACCTGGACGAATTCCACCGGCGCCGCCACGCGCTGAGAATCGAAGGCCTGAAACTGTTGCAGGCGTGGGCGCTGCGTCGGGCCGACCTCGTGATCGTCCCCAGCCGCTGGCTCGCAGGGTGGGTGGCGCGTGAGGGTGTGCGGGCGGATCGGGTCCGCGTGATCCCCAATGCGACTGCGATCCCATTTGACACGCAGGGTCCGTCCGGCCGGACCCTGCGGGGAACCCCGATGATCGCCGCGGTGGGGCGGTTGGTGCCGGTCAAGCGCATGGACCGGATTATCCGGGCCGTGGCGCAGTTGCCTGCCGTCCGGCTCCGCATCATCGGCGACGGTCCGCAGCGGGGCGCGCTGGCGCGGCTGGCGGTGGAGCTCGGTCTGTCCGATCGGGTCGAATTCGCCGGACGACAGGATCACGTCCGGGCCCTCCGGCTGCTGGCGGACAGCGACGCCCTGGTGATCAGCTCGGCACATGAAGGCTTCCCGCACGTGATTCTGGAAGCGATGGCGCTTGCCGTCCCGGTGATTGCGCCGTCGGCCGGAGGGATTCCCGAACTCATCGACGACGGCCGGACTGGACTCCTCATCGACGGCTCTGTCGGCGGCATCACGGCCGCGCTGCGCCGGTTGTTCGAGACCCCGGGGCTCGCCGCCCGGCTCGGCGCGCAGGCCCGCGGTGATGTCCACACGCGGTTCGATCCAGTCAGGATGGCCGAGGCCACCCTCCGCGCGCTCCAGGACGCCGCCGCGATGCGGATCCGCTGATGCGACGGATCCTGCGCGGCCTGATGCCCGATTTCCTGGGGATCGGCGCTCAGCGCGCCGGGACGACCTGGCTGTGGAAACATCTGCGCACGCATCCGCAGGTCTGGACCCCCCGGACGAAGGAACTGCATTTCTTCGACCGGCGCCTGAGGCGTCGGCGGCTGCCGTGGTTCGACCGCGAGGCCGAGGCGCAATTGCGCTATGGACTCTACTTCGTCGAGGGCCGGCTGCGCGGCAAGGTCGTCGGAGAAGTCACGCCAGCGTACGCGGCCTTGCCCGACGACCGTGTGCAGTTGGTGGCCCGCTGGATCCCTCACGTCCGCGTGGTCTACCTGATCCGCGATCCCGTGCAGCGGGCGTGGTCGCGCGCGGCCAAGGGGTACCGGAAGTGGGCAGGACACCCGCTGGCACAGGCGAATGAAGAATCGCTGCGCACGTTTTTCCGCCTGCCCGAAGTCGCCGGGCGGGGTGACTACGTGACCGCGCTGCGGACGTGGCAGCGGTACCTGCCGGCGGCACAGATCTTCGCGTGCATCAGCGAGGAGATGTTTGCCGCGCCGGACGACAGTCTTCGAAAGATCTTTGCGTTTCTCGGCGTCGATCCCCGTGTCGACCTTGACTCGCAGGAACTCCGCCGCCCGGTGCATCCGGGCAGCTCGCCGCCGATGCCGGAGTCGATTCGACGGGAACTGGAAGGTATGCTGTATCCACAGCGGGCCGAACTGGAAGCCATGTTGGGGACGACGCTGCCGTGGGGCCGCTGAGTCCTGATGCCATCCGGCCCGTGTTCATCATCGGCGCCGGCCATTCGGGTACAACGATCGTCTACCGAATGCTCTCCTGGCATCCCCACGTCGCATGGCTCTCCCAGTATTCGTCCCATCTGGTCCTGACGGGCGGCCCGCTGGCCGCGCTCGCGGGAGGTGCCGAGCGGACCGCGCGGCGACTCGTGGCGCATTCGTGGAGGAAGAGTCGGTACCCATGGGCCCGCCGGTTCGCGCCGGTCCCCGTCGAGGGACTCGGCGTCTGGCGCGCCGTGCTGGATGATGGCCTGCCCCGCGAGGAGGCGGTCCGTCGGGTGCAGCGCCTCATCGAAACCGTGTGTCAGTGGGACCGGGCATCGGTGTTCCTGGCAAAACCGCCCGGGAAGTACCGAAGCCGCTGCGCGCCGATTATCTCATCAGCCTTCCCACGCGCCCGGTACATCCACGTGCTCCGCGACGGCCGTGCCGTCGCCCTCAGTGTCCTCGACAAGAAGCGCCGCGCCGGCGGCCGCGGCGGCCCCGAGGACCTGCTCCACCGGGCGGCCCGCCACTGGATGACCGCGCTCGCGCAGATTGAATCGTACGCGCCGACGGTCCCGGTGCATCACCTGCGCTACGAGGCACTGTGCGCGGATGTCCACGGCGAACTCCGGACGGCACTGGAGTTCTGCGGACTCGCCGTCGACGCGTTTCCGTTCGACCGGTGTCCCCCCACGCTGGCGTCGACCAACGCCGTCCGGCTGAACAGCGCCTCGGCGGAGGATCTGCGCCGGCTCGATGCCGAGTTGGAGCCGTACCTGCGCAGGTATCAATACGTCGGAACGACCGGCCTCATCGGCCCGTGAGCCACAGCGACGGCACCATGCCCACGCGGTTCCACATCGGCCTGCAGCGGGCGGCCAGTACGTACCTGTACGACCTGCTGGCCTCGCACCCCGACGTGGCGCTGCCCCGCAAGGGGCTCGGGTTCTTCTCCAACAAGTTTGATCGCGGCCTGCCCTGGTACCTGGCCCAGTTTATGGGAGACGGCGTCCGGATCGACAGCTCCCCCAACTACTTCTTCCGCGGCCGCACGGTCGCCCCGCG
>DATDQT010000106.1:0-25029 GCA_035292085.1 bacterium | reverse complement strand
ACCACGGTCAGGGGCAGCCCCACGCGCAGGAAGTCGGCGAAGCGGTAGCGGCCCGGGCCGTACACGAGCAGCGACGCCGGCTCCAGCGGCGTGATGAACGAGGTGCTGGCCGCGACCGCGATCATCACCGCGAACGTGCGCGGGTTGAGGCCCAGCGCCACGGCGGTCTGGACGGCGACGGGCAGCACGACGACCGCCGCGGCCTGGTTGGACATCGGCTGGGTGAGGATCAGCGTGAGCGCGAAGAACGCGCTCAGCAGCCACACCGGATCGACGCCTCGGGTGAGGGCGACGATCCGCGCGGCGAGGAAGCTCGCGGTGCCCGTGCGTTCCATGGCGGCCCCGATGGCGAGGATGCTGCCGACGAAGACCAGCAGCTTCCACTCCACGGACTGGTAGGCCTCTTCGGGCGTGATCGCGCGGGCGGCGAGGGCGACGGCGGCGCCCCCGAGGACGGCGACCGGAAGCGGCACGAGGCCGGCCGCGCCCAGGAGCAGCGCGCCGGCGAACGCGCCGACGGCGATCGGGGCCCGGCGCACGTTGAGCCGCCGGGGCGCGACTTCGCCGAGGACGGAAAACGTGTCCATCGCATCGAGGGCGACCAGACTGTCCCGCCCGCCCTGGACGAGGAGCACGTCCCCCATCGTGAGGCGGACCCGGTTCAGCCGGTGGTGCAGCGTCCCGCCCCGGTGATGGACGGCGAGTACCTGCAGGCCGAAGCGTTCGCGGAACTGCATGCCGCGGATCGTCCGGCCGATCAACGGCGAGCCCGGCAGCAGGATGACCTCGGCCAGTTTCAGGTGATTGCTCTGCACGCCGGGGGCGGCGCCCTCGAGGTCGCCGCGGATGTCGACGCCCGCGGCGTCCTTGATCTTGAGAATGTTCGCGCGCTCGCCTTCGACCAGCACGATGTCATCGGTCTGCAGTTTGGTGTCCGACCGGGCCCCGACACGGGTGCCGTCGGCGCGCGTCACCGACAGCACCGTCAGGTCGTAGTCACGGCCGAGGCCCGATTCCGCGAGGGTCTTGCCCGCCAGGCGGGAGCCCGTGCGGATCGTCAGCTCGCTGAGGTACCCGCGCATCCCGAACTCTTCCATGAGGTCCGCGGGGACCGGGGTCGAGGGGATCAGCCGCCTGCCCACCACCCACAGGTAGATGAGCCCGATGGCGGCAATCGGCACGCCGACGACCGTCAGTTCGAACATCCCCAGCGGCGGCATCCCGTACTGGGTGAGCAGGCCGCTGACGACGATGTTGGTCGAGGTGGCGATCAGCGTCACCGAACTGGCAAGGATGGCGGCAAACGCCACCGGCATCAGGAGCCCCGCCGGGCTGACCTTCGCGCGGGCCGCCAGGGCGAGGGTGACGGGAAGGAACAAGGCCGTGGCGGCGGTGTTGCTGATGAACGACGACAGAAGGGCCACCGGCGCCGTCACCCAGACCAGCAGGCGGTCCGCCGCGGTGCCCGTGCGCCGGTAGACGGCCCGGCCGAGCGCATCGACGACCCCGGTCCGCGCCAGCGCGGCGGTGAGCACGAGGAGCCCGAGGATCAGCAGGACCGTGTCGCTGCCGAACCCGCGGAAGGCCACGTCCATCGGGGTCAGCCCGGTGAGGACCAGGGTGACCATCGCCCCCAGGGCGACCACGTCGGCCGGCAGCCAATCCCCCGCAAAGAGGACCAGCATCACGACGACGAGGACCAGCAGCCCGAGGACCTGTGGGGGCACTACGGAGCCTCCACGCGTACCGACAGGGCGGTTCCCAACGCGGCGAACTGGTCATTCCACTCCCCGCGTGATCGTTCGCGCTGGAGGAGGTCAAAGAAAAGGTTCTGCACCTGCCAGAGGTTGACCGGCACCGGCAGCAATTTACCCACCTCGATGGCCGCGGCGGTCTGCTCCAGCAGCGCCCGATCGTCGACTGAGGCGGCGAGGGCGGTCATCATCCGTTCGATGGTTCGCCGCAGCGCGAACTCCAGCCCGGCCCCATCCAGCGTCACCTGGCGCACCGCGGCTTCTCCCAGCAGGGCCCGCGCCCGGGCGGGATCAAAGTCTGCCGCCGCACACGTCTTGGCGAGGGCGTCGTTGATCACGAATTCGGCGGCGGCGTGGAACGGGGCCGGCAGCGGGGCGCCGAGGTCGGCGAGGACGTTCATCAGCGGCGTGTGCCGCTCGTAGATCTGCCGGTAGGCGGACTCGACGTCCGCCAGCGTCCCGTCCAGCACCAGGGCGAGGACCTTCCGCTGTTCGTCTTTGAACAGCGAGCGCAGCGAATAGGCCGACCCGCCGAACGCCCGGTCCATCGTACGGATGATCCCGGCAAAGTCTGCGCGCCCGAACGCGTCGGCCAGCGCCCGGGCCGTCTCCTCGTACCCATCGGCGTCCGCGGCCGGCCGCACCGCGCCGTTGAGGTTGTGGTCGCCCAGGTGCAGCACGGCGAAGTCCAGCTCATGGGCACGGTGGACGATGTCGGAGCGGACCGTCACGCGGCCGGTGGCCAGGTGCGCGCGGCCGGCGTCGGTGCGCCGGTAGTCGTGCCGGTCGACCGTAAACGCGTACAGGCGCGTGCGGTCTGAATAGGATTCGAACAGTGAACTGATCCCGTAGTGCGCGGCGACCGCCTCGGGCGTGACGCGCGCGGGCCGCACGAACCGGTCGTACACGGCGCGGCCAGATCCGAACTCGGGGAGGTTGCTCTTCGCCTCGGCCAGTGCGCCCAGGAACTCCTCCTCAAGGTCCATGCCCAGCGCGTCGGCGGCCAGCTGCAGGGCACGGGCCGCGTACTGGAGCACCTGCACCGTTTCCAGCCCCGACAGCTCGTCGAAGAACCAGCCGTCACTCGTGTACATCAACAGCAGATGGCGCTGGAGCTCCAGCAGGCCCAGCGCCGCGCGGCGGTCCTCCGCACCCAACGGTCCCGCCGCGTGGTCGCCGAAAAACGCGTCCACGCTGCCCGCCGAGCGGTCCAGGATCACGTGCACGTAGTCGTCGCGGGCCGCCCACGGGTCGCGCAGCAGCGTCCCCGCGGCGTGCGCGAAGGGCTCGGCCAGCGCGTCGCGCAGCCGGTCCAGCGCCGCGCGCAGGGGCGTGCGCCAAGCCTGCGTCCAGCCCGGGTGCGCGCCGGAGTTGTCCCCGCAGTCGGTCCACCAGCGGTCGACGCCGTGGGCGCAGCTCCAACTCGTCCGCTCCACGATCTCGGCCTCGTGCGTCGGTGGGTGGGCGGCCAGGTACGCGCCGTAGGTGATGAGCTCCGCGTCGGCAGAGTGCTCGATCCGGTCCAAGGCGTACGCCAGCGCCATCTCGCCGAAGCGATGGTGGTGCCCGTACGTCTCGCCGTCGGTGGCGATGTGGACGAGCTGCGGTCCGGGACGGTCGATGAACTCGCCCAAGAGGCGCCGGGCAAACTGCTCGCCGTTTTCCAGCAGGCGTTCAAACGCGACCGCCCGCGCGGCGGCCCCGTTGTACGCGAACACGGCAATCGTCCGCCCCGACGGCAACGACACCCGGTAGGGCATCGTGGTGTCGATGCCGCCTGCGCCATCGCGCCAGTCCGGTTCGCCGAGGGGACGGACCCGGCCGAGTTGATGGGGCGCGAGGATCGTAAACGCGAGGCCTGCGGAGGCGAGGAGGTCCAGCGATTCCAGGTCCACCGCGGTTTCCGGCAGCCACATGCCCTCGGGATCCCGGCCGAACCGGCGGCGGAAGTCGGCGATCCCCCAGGCGATCTGTGTCCGGCGGTCGCGGGAATTGGCCAGCGGCAGGATGACGTGGTTGTAGGCCTGGGCGATGGCCGACCCGTGTCCATCGAACCGCGGGATCGAGCGGCGGTCCGCGTCCAGGATGGCCGCATAGACCCCGGGCGCGTTGCCTTCCAGCCACGCCAGCAGCGTCGGGCCGACGTTGAAGCTGATCCGCTCGTAATTGTTGACGATCCGCGCGATGCGCCCGGCCTCGTCGAGAATCCGGGAGCGCGCGTTCGTCGCGTAGCACTCGGCGGTGATCCGCTCGTTCCAGTCGTGGTACGGGTAGGCGGAGTCCTGGACGTCGATCGCCTCGAGCCATGGGTTTTCACGCGGCGGCTGGTAGAAGTGCCCGTGGATGCAGACGTACCGGTTGCTCACGCCGGCTCGCTCCGCCACAGCACGCAGGCCAGCGGCGGCAGGGTGAGCTCTACGGAGGAGGGCCGTCCGTGCCAGGGCGACGCCTGCGCATCGGCGGTGTCGGCCGTGCCGTAGCCGCTGCCGCCGAATTCCACCGCGTCGCTGTTGCCCAGCAGCGTCCACGCGCCCGGGCGCGGCACGCCGACCCGGTAGCGGTCCCGGGGCACCGGCGTGAAATTGCAGGCGATCAGCACGCTGCCGCCGTGCGGCTCCTTGCGGAGGAACGTCAGCACGCTCTGGTCGGCGTCGGAGGCGTCGATCCACTCGAATCCGGCCGGATCGCAGTCGAGCGCGTGCAGCGCCGGCTCCTGACGGTACAGGGCATTGAGACGCGCGACCCACCGGCGGAGCTGCGCGTGCGAGGGAGTGTCGAGGAGATGCCAGTCCAGACTGGCATCGTGATGCCATTCACGCCACTGCCCGAACTCGCCGCCCATGAACAGCAGTTTCTTGCCGGGCTGCGCGTACATGTACCCCAGCAGCAGCCGGAGGTTACTGAACTTCTGCCAGAGGTCGCCGGGCATTTTCGCCAGCAGGGAGCCCTTGCCGTGGACGACCTCGTCGTGGCTGAGCGGCAGCACGAAGTTCTCGTTGAACGCGTACAGCATGCGGAACGTGATCGTGTTGTGGTGGAATCGCCGGTGCACGGGGTCCTTGGCCAGGTACAGCAGGGTGTCGTGCATCCATCCCATGTCCCACTTCAGTCCGAACCCCAGCCCACCCACGTACGTCGGCCGCGAGACCATCGGCCAGGCCGTGGACTCCTCGGCGACGGTCGCGGCGTCGGGGTGGCGCCCGTAGACCGCTTCGTTGAGGCGGCGGAGGAAGGCGATCGCGTCGAGGTTCTCGCGGCCGCCGTAGACGTTGGGAATCCACTCCCCGGCCTTCCGGGAGTAGTCCAGGTACAGCATGGACGCGACCGCGTCCACGCGCAGCCCGTCGGCGTGGTAGCGGTCCAGCCAGAACAGCGCGCTGCTGAGCAGAAAACTGCGGACCTCGTTACGGCCGTAGTTGAAGATGTAACTGTTCCAGTCCGGATGCAGCCCGGTGCGCGGATCGGCGTGCTCGTACAGGTGGGTCCCGTCAAAAAAGCCCAGCCCGTGGGCATCGGTCGGGAAGTGCGACGGCACCCAGTCCAGGATCACGCCGATGTCACGCTGGTGCAGGTGGTCGATCAGGTACATGAAGTCCTGCGGGGGGCCGTAGCGGCTGGTCGGCGCGAAGTAGCCGGTGGTCTGGTAGCCCCACGATCCGTAGAACGGGTGCTCCATGATCGGCAGCAGTTCGACGTGCGTGAATCCCATCTCGGCGACGTAGTCGGCCAGGCGCGGCGCGACCAGCCGGTAGCCCAGCAGCCGGTGCGGGTCGTCGGGGGAGCGCATCCACGAGCCGAGATGGACTTCATAGATCGCCATCGGGTCGGACAATCGGTGGCGCGCCGCGCGGCCGGTCATCCACGCCTGATCACCCCACGGGTAGGCGAGGTCCCACACCACCGAGGCCGTGTTCGGCGGCGTTTCGTGATACACGCCCAGCGGGTCGGCCTTCTGTTCGCGATACCCGCGGACCCGCGAGGCCACATGGTACTTGTACAGCGCGCCAGATCCGACGCCGGGGAGGAACCCTTCCCAGATGCCCGACGTGCCGCGCGGGCGCAGTGGATCGCGCCGCGGCCGCCACCCGTTGAAGTCGCCGGTGACCGAGACGGCTTCGGCATCGGGCGCCCAGACCGCGAAATACGTCCCGCGGACCCCGCCGGCGTCCATGAGGTGGGCGCCGAGGACGTCGGCCAGCCGGAGGTGGGTGCCCTCGTTGAACAGGTGCAGGTCGTCGTCGGTGAGGCGGGTGATGTCATACCGGATGGCCCGTTCACCGCGGCGGGGCATTATCGGCCCGCCTTGGCGCGCCGGGAGCGGTCGAGGTCGCGCAGGGCCGCGGACACCGTCCCGACCCGCCTCATGCGTTGGAGCGACAGCGCGGCCTTCCGCCGCCAGTTGGGGCGTTCGTCCGCGGTGCCCGGCGTGTTCTGGGGCCGCGATTCACCCCACAGATCTTCCAGGCTGACCAGGACCACGCGGGCGGGCCCGGCGCCCAGGTACGCCAGCAGCGCCCGGAGCATCGCCGCCGCCGAGGCGGTCCCCCGCAGGAACCGGCGGCGGCGCAGGAATCCACTCAGCGCCCGGAGTTGCGTCGTGCGCCGGCGGCCTTCCGCTGCCGCCTGCGCGGACGTCAGTTGTCCCAGACGCACCAGGTCGCGCAGGTCGCGGCCTTTCCAAAACGCGGCAAACGGCGGCATGTCGTGGGTGTTGATCGCGGCGACGGCATCGGCCGGGACGGTGCCCAGCGGGGTCGTGCGGCTGGGCTGCAGGGCATACTGCACGACATAGGTCTGCAGCACCCGGCGGCGGCGCATGGCGGCGGTGACCTCGCGCGGGACGGTGCCCAGGTTTTCCCCGACGAGCATGGCTCGATGGCGGACCGATTCAACTGCCAGGATCGCATAGAATTCGTCCGCCGGATAGCGGACGTACACGCCGTCGGCCGCCGGCATCCCATGAGGGATCCAGAAAGAGCGGTGCAGGCCCATCACGTGATCGATGCGCAGCAGGTTGGCATGCGCGAGATGGTGCCGGAGGCACTCGATGAAGTACCGGTACCCCTGCTGCCGCAGCCGCTGCGGATGGAGCGGCTGTGCGCCCCAGTTCTGTCCCTGCCGGAAAAACGTGTCCGGCGGCGCGCCGGTAGACACGCCGTCGATGAAGACCGACCGGTCGCGCCAGGCATCATATCCCCACCTGTGCGTGCCCAGCGGCAGGTCGACGTACATCATGCCTCCGGCGTCGCGGATTCTGGCGCTGGTGCTGGCGAACTGCTCGGCGGCGATCCACTGCGCATACAGATGGTAGCGCCGAGCGGTGTCCTCGTAGTCGCCTGGACGCAGCGTGCCGTCGCGGAGTCGGCTCGGCCACTGCTGCCAGGGCCGCTGGATGCGGTCCATGGCCGCGCGGAACGCCGCGTACTCCGCCGCGTCGGGGCGGTCGCTTATGAACCGGTCAAAGGCCGCCCGCCGGTGGGGGCCGGCCCGCCGGAAGAAGGCGTCGGCCAGCGCCTCCAGCACCCGGCGCTTGCGGCGCATCTGCTCGGAGTACTGGACCAGGAGCCGGCGCCGGTCGCGCTGCAACATGCGCTGAAACGGTGGGGCGGCGACCAGCGCCTGCGCGGCGGGGGCGTCGGAGAGTTCGTGGACCCGCTCGACATCGATGTAGAACTCGTTCCAGAACCGGCGGCTGACCGGAGCGTACGGGCTGGGATCGAACGGCGTGTCCAAAAAGACCGGCAGCAGGGGCAGCGTCGCGACGACCGATCCTCCCAGCGCGCCGACCCAGTCGGCCAGCTCCCCGAGGGCGGAGAAGTCGCCGGCGCCCCAGTCTCCCGCCGACCGCAGCGCATAGAGAGGAAGAAATGCCCCCCAGACCCGCTGCCCGGGGGTCCGGGTGTAGGCCTGTTGCGGTGCGACTATCAGCAGTGCCTCCGCCGACTCGCGTCCGGCGGCGACGCGCAGCCGGTAATAGCCTGTCTGCAGCGAGGCGGGGAGCCGGACGGTCCGGCCCCGCTGCGTCCCCGTCCCGCCGACCGTCCACCGTGATGCGGTACCGTCTTCATGGAGTAATTCCAGCTTCACTCGTGCAGGCATTGGAGGGAGCGTCACAACGGGCCGCCCCGCCCGTACGACGAAGACCGGAGGCACGGCGTGGTGCGCCCGTGCCTGCTCGGCGCGCAGCACGTCGGGGGCATCGGCCGCCCCGGAGACCGCCACGCCGAGGGCCTGGAGCACGCGCAGCAGCGCGTCGGGCGAGGCGATCCGGCGCATGCCGGTGATGTCGGTGTAGGCGGTCTGCACATGATGCAGCCGCGCGAGCGCGCGCAGGGCGCGAAGCTCGTTCACGCGCGGAGGAGTTTGAATAATCCGCGGAGCGGGATCGGTGCCCACGCCGGGCGGTTGTTCAGTTCGTAGCCGAGTTCGTACACCGCTTTCTCCAGCAGCAGCGCGTCGAGCAGCCCGGCGAGTTCCCGCCGCGTGGCCGGGAGGAAGGGGGCGGATCCGGCGGTCTGGAGGTACGCGCGCAGAAACGCCACGCTGGTCCACAGCGACCAGAATGCCGCCCAGCGTTCGATCGCCGCCAGCGCTTCGCCGACGGCCAGCCCGCTGCGCTCGACGCCGACGAGCGCCGTGTACGCGGCGTAGTCGAACGAGCGCACCATGCCGGCCACGTCGCGCAGGGCCAGGCGCTTCATCCGCCGCTCGGCAAGCGGGCGGGCGGGTTCCCCCTCGAAGTCGATGAGCATGAAGTCTTTCCCCGTGTACAGCAGCTGGCCCAGATGCAGATCGCCGTGGATCCGGATCCGCTTCGCCGTGATTTTCCCCTCCAGCACCGCGGCGAACCGGCGCCGGATCGGCTCTTCCATTCCGGCGACGTGCTGCAGATCCGCCGCCACGACCCCCGGCAGCGAGGGCCGCGCCGACGCGGCCTGGGTGAGCACACGGCTGAGCAAACTGCGCATCCGCTGGTAGATCGACCGCTGGTGGTGCATCGTCACCGGTTCGGGGGCGAAGTCGGGGTCCCGCCCGCCCGCCAGCACCTGATGGAGTTCGGCCGTCCGCTGTCCTAACTGCCGGGCCGATTCCCGGTACGTCCCCAACAGGCGGCTGACCCGGCGCGGCAGCCCCGCATCGGCCAGATCCACCAGGGTCGGAGCCGACAGCGCCGGGAGGTCTTCTTCCAGGCCGGTGGTCATCCCGTGTTCGAAGAACCGGTGCAGGGTGTCCTGGGTGTACTGCCAGGCATCGCCCTGGTTGGGCACAAACTGCTGGAGGATGGCCAGCGCGGTGGAGAAGCCCGATCCCCGGTACTCCATGACCCCGGCCGTGGCCGGCGTGTGCGCAAAGTGGTGCTCGGTGAGGAAGCGCCCCATGTCGACTTCCGGGTGGATGCCGCTCTCCAGGCGCCGGAACATCTTGAGGAGCAGCCGCTCGCCGAAGACGACCGACGTGTTGCTCTGTTCCGACTGGACGAGACGGACCTGATCGGATGGCACGGATTCGGTCAGACGGCGGAACGCACGCGTCGTGGTGGTGACGATCTCGCCGCGTGTGCCCTTGCGGTGGCGCCGGGTTCCAAAGAGCTCCAGCAGCGCCCCGCACAACAGCGGATCGGCCAGCCCATCGACGAGGAGGCTGCGGGTGCCGTCGGTGTGCACCTCGGCGATCACGGTCTGACGTCGGCGGTCGTCCGCGGCGTCGGTGGACCCCCCCGCGGCCACGGCCAGCGGGACCGCGTAGGTCTCCGGGTCGCCGTCGGTGTACTCCACGCCGGCGATCGCCAGGACGCCTGTCCCCGCGCCCACCGGGATGACATCGGCCAGCGCGGTCGCCTTGACGGTGCGCGACTTACCGGCGAACCACCGTGCGGTGGACAGGTAGCCGGGCAGCGCCTCGGTGACCACCTGCCGCACACGGTCGGCGGTCAGTCCGTCGGGTGGGGCCAGGGGGGTTGCGGGGAACGTGAGCACGGCCGGATGCCCGCGGGGTCTCGCGCCGTCGGTACCTGGCCGCTGGAGCGAAAACCAGTAGAACGCGTGCGGCCCCAGGGTGAAGAAATACGGCGCGTCGGTCACCGGGGGAAACACGACGCGCCCGAACATCTCCACCGGGACGTCGCCGCGGAACTCGCGCAGGTCCACCGACGTCCCCTGCGCGAAGCGGGACAGGTTGGCCACGATCAGCAACCGCTCGTCCTCGTCGCGGCGGACGAACGCGAGCACTTTCGGGTTGTCCGCGCTCACCAGGACCAGGTCGCCGCGGCCGAACGCGCGGTGCGATCTGCGCAGGGCCATCAGCCGTTTCATCCACCACAGCAGGGAATGGGGGTTGTTCTGCTGGACTTCGACGTTCAGCGCTTCGTACTGGTACTCCGGGTCGACGATCACCGGCAGGTACAGTCGCTGGCGGTTGGCGGTCGAGAACCCCGCGTTGCGGTCTCCGCTCCACTGCATCGGGGTGCGCACGCCGTTACGATCGCCCAAAAAGACGTTGTCGCCCATGCCGATCTCGTCGCCGTAGTAGATCACCGGCGTGCCCGGCAGCGAGAACAGCAGGCCGTTCATCAACTCGATGCGCCGGCGGTGGTTGCCCAGCAGCGGCGCCAGGCGCCGCCGGATCCCCAGGTGGATCCGCATTTCGGGATCCTGGGCGTAGACGCGGTACATGTAGTCGCGTTCCTCGTCGGTGACCATCTCCAGCGTCAGCTCATCGTGGTTGCGCAGGAACTGGGCCCACTGGCAGGTCGGGGGAATCGCCGGCGTCTGCTGGAGGATGTCGACAATGGGAAAGCGGTCTTCCATGCGCAGGGCCATGAACATCCGGGGCATCAGCGGAAAGTGGAACGCCATGTGGCACTCGTCGCCGCCGCCGAGATACGCGGCCGCATCCTCCGGCCACTGATTCGCCTCGGCCAGGATCATGCGGTCGCTGTGGTGGCGGTCGATGTGCCGCCGCAGGTCTTTCAGAAAGGCGTGCGTTTCGGGCAGGTTCTCGCAGGTGGTGCCGTCCCGCTCATAGAGGTAGGGCACGGCGTCCAGCCGCAGGCCGTCGACCCCCAGGTCCAGCCAGAAGTCCAAGACCTTGGTGATCGCGTCTCTGACCGGCGGGTGGTCGAAGTTGAGGTCGGGCTGGTGGCTGTAGAAACGGTGCCAGTAGTAGGCGCCGGCCACCGGATCCCAGGTCCAGTTCGAGGCCTCGAAGTCCTTGAAGATCACGCGCGCGTCGGGGTAGCGGGTGGGATCGTCGCTCCACACGTAGAACGCGCGGCTCGCGCTGCCCGGACGCGCCCGCCGCGCCCGCTGGAACCAGGGGTGCTGGTCGGAGGTGTGGTTGCAGACGAGTTCGGTGATGACCCGCAGCCCGCGGCGGTGCGCCTCGCGCACGAACTCCTTGAAGTCGCGCAGCGTGCCGTAGGCGGGGTGCACGTCGGTGTAGTCGGCGATGTCGTACCCGTCGTCTTTCAGCGGCGACGGGTAGAACGGCAGCAGCCAGATCGCGGTGACGCCCAAATCGGCAAGGTAGTCCAGCTTGGACGTCAGCCCGCGAAAATCGCCCACGCCGTCGCCGGTGCTGTCGGCGAACGCGCGGACGTGGACCTCGTAGATGATCGCGTCCTTGTACCACAGCGGATCCCGTTCGGGCTGCTCGCGGATGCTGCGCGTGAGCACCGCCCGAGTGGGGCCCGACGCGGTCCGCCGCGCCGTCACGGTCGTGGCTCCCGCCTGACGTGGAAGATGTGCCCCGGGGATTCGGCCGGATCGAGCCGGACGAAGTTGCGGGCCCCCTGCCAGCGGTAGCGCGCCCCGGTGAGCAGGTCGTGCACCGCAAACGCCTGCCGGGCATCCACCCCCAGCGCGTCGACGGACAGGTCGGTCCAGCCCGCTTGCGGCCACTGCGGGTCCAAGCTGACGATGACCAGTACGACGTCCCCGCGGTCCGGCGTGGCTTTGGAGTAGGCCAGGATCTGATCGTTGTCGGTGCGGTGGAACCGCAGTCCCGCATCGGCCTGCAGCGCGGGATGGGCGCGGCGGATGGCGTTCACGCGCGTGATGAGCGTCCGCAGGGAATGCGGCTGGGCCAGATCCCAGTGCCGCAGTGCGTATTTTTCGGAATTCAGGTATTCTTCTTTCCCCCGCTGCAGGGGCGTCGCCTCGCAGAGTTCAAACGCCGGGCCGTAGATCCCATAGCTCGCCCCCAGCGTCGCGGCGAGGATGAACCGGATGAGAAACGCCGGACGCCCGCCGTCGACGAGATACGCGGTGAGGATGTCCGGCGTATTCGGCCACAGGTTGGGACGGAAGTACTCGCGCACGGGGGATTGGGTCAGTTCCGTGAAGTAGTCGGTCAGTTCCGACCGCGTCGTGCGCCAGGCGAAGTAAGTGTAGGACTGCGCGAAGCCCAGCGCGGCGAGCCGGTACATGATGTTGGGCCGCGTGAAGGCCTCCGACAGGAACACGACGTCCGGGTGCCGGTCGCGCACGCGGTCGAGGAGCCACCGCCAGAACGCGAACGGCTTCGTGTGCGGGTTGTCCACGCGGAACATGCGCACGCCCTGATCGATCCAGAACTGCACGACCCGGGCCAGTTCGTCCCACAGGGCCGGCCACGCGTCGGTGGTAAAGTCCAGCGGATAGATGTCCTCGTACTTCTTGGGCGGGTTCTCCGCGAACTGGATCGAGCCGTCCGGGCGGCGGCGGAACCACTCGGGATGGTCCCGGACGTACGGGTGATCGGGCGAGCACTGGAACGCCAGGTCGAGGGCCACGTCCAGCCCGAGGTCCCGGGCGCGGGCCACCAGAGCGCGGAAGTCCTCCAGCGTGCCCAGCGCCGGGTGGACCGCGTCGTGGCCGCCTTCCGCGGCGCCGATCGCCCACGGGCTGCCCGGTTCGTCGGCCGCCGCCCGCGGGTTGTTGTTCTTGCCTTTGCGGTGGGTCCGGCCGATGGGATGGATGGGCGGGAAATACACGACGTCGAATCCCATGCCGGCGACATACGGGAGGTGTGCGTCGACGTCGGCAAACGTCCCGTGCCGCCCCGCCACCGGCGACGTCGACCGCGGGAACAGTTCGTACCACGCGGAGAATCGTGCGCGGACGCGGTCGACGACGACGGCGAGTTCCCGATCGTAGGTCGTGGCCATGTCGCGGTCGGCGTAGCGCGCCATGAGCGCGGCCAGGTCGTCGGCGGTCGCCTGGGCCACGGCCGCCTGGCGGTCTTCCGCCGCCAGGTGGGCCGCCGCGGCGTGCAGCGCGGTGCGGTCGGCCCCGCGTGCCCGCGCGGCAGCGGCGGTGACCAGGGCGGCGGCGATCGCCAGCTGCGTGCCGACATCCTGCCCCGCGGCGAGCCACTTCGCGAAGTCCAGGCGCCAGGTCATGAAGCGGTCCGGCCACGCGGTGATCGTGTAGTGGTAGCGTCCCAGCCGGTCGACGGCAAACGACGCCCGCCATCGGTCGTTGGACAAGAAGGCCATGGGGACTTCGGTCCACCGCCGCTCGCGCTCGTGCCGGTAGCGCAGGGCGCAGGCGAGCGCATCGTGCCCGTCGGCGAAGACGTCGGCCTCGACGACGACCGTGTCGCCGGCGACGCGCTTGATGGGAAACCGCCCGCTCTCGATTTCCGGCCAGACGTGGTCAATGGCCACGCGCCGGCGGGCGTCGTCTGGGTGCCTGTTGGAAGAACGGACGGCGTTCGCCTCCTTTGCGCCGGGGGGCTGCGTCGGCCGGATCCCGCGGCGGGCGGAGATCGCGGGATCAGAACCGTGTCTGGCCGCGGGGGACGACGACAATGCCGGAGCTATCCACGTGATAGCGGTCGGCATCGGATCCCGGATCCTCTCCGATGACGGTGCCGCGCTCGATTTGATTATAGCGGTCGACGACCACGCGGCGCAGGCGCGCGCCGGCCGCCACGACGGTGTGATCCATTACGATGGATTCTTCCACCCGCGCGCCCGGTTCGATCTGCACGCCGCGGCCGACGATCGACCGGGCGACGGTGGCGTGGTCCACCACCGAGCCCTCGCCGATCAGCGAGTCGTCGACCGTGCCGTCGATGATGCGGGCCGACGGCCCGGGGTAGGCGCTGGTGAGGATCGGCCACCGCGGATTCGCCAGGTCGAGTCTCGGCCCGCTCCCCAGCAGGTCCATGTGCGCCTGCCAGTACGCGCTGATCGTGCCGACGTCCCGCCAGTAGCCGTGCTCCTCGTACGGGTGCAGCCCGGGGACCGTGCTCGCGGCGAAATCGTGCGCGTAGACCGCCCCGCCGCCCACCAGCTGGGGGATGATCGTCCGGCCGAAGTCGTGGTCGGTGTCGCGTTTCGCGTCGTCGAGCAGCGCGTCGACCAGCACCTCCCGGCTGAAGACGTAGTTGCCCATCGACGCGAACGCCCGCCGCGGATCGGCGGGAATCGGCGCGGGCTGCTGCGGTTTCTCTTCAAAGCGCAGGATGCGCCCGTCCACCGCCGTCTCGATCACGCCGAAGCCGCGCGCCTCTTCGATCGAGACCGGCAGCGCTGCGACGGTCACGTCGGCGGCGCGCTGGCCGTGGGACTCCACCATCGCGCTGATGTCCATGCGGTAGATGTGGTCGGAGCCGAAGATCGCGACCACGTCGGGGTGGAAATCGCGGACCAGGTTGAGGTTCTGGTACACGGCGTCGGCGGTGCCCTGGTACCAGACCTCGGCGCGGCGCATCTGCGGGGGGACGACGATGATGAAGTGGTCGGGCACGCCGCCCAGCCGCCACGCGTTGCGCAGGTGTTCGATCAACGACTGGGCCTTGTACTGGACGAGCACGTACAGCGCGTAGATGCCGGAGTTGACGAAGTTGCTGAGGACGAAATCGGCGATCCGGTACTTGCCGCCGAAGGGGACCGCCGGCTTGCCGCGGTCGCGCGTCAGCGGGTAGAGGCGCTCCCCTTTGCCCCCGGCCAGGATGAACGCGAGCACGCGCGCGCGAACCATGCGGTTCCCTTAGCTACGCCGCGGGGACTCCCTGCGTGTACAACCCGCCGGCGTCCGATGGCGGGCACGGCGACACCAGCCCCCTGATCGGGTGCCTGGCACCCACCGGGTCGTCCCGCTCGCCCGCGCGCGGCCCGGATGCGAGCGCTACCTGCCGACCGTTCCTTTCACGAACTTCTGAAACTCCGCCGGCGCGTGCGCGGGATTGCGGACGATCAGCTGCAGCACCGGTCCGGTATCCACCAGCGCGTTGTCGGCCAACCCCAGGTAGCAGGCGTAACTGCTCCAAGGGTAGTCGATGGGATCATCGACCAGTCCCGCCCGGACCGGATTGCGTGGGATGTAGTGGCTCAGCGACAGCAGGTGGTCGTCGTCGGTGATGATCTTGCTGAAGAATCGCTGGCCGAACAGGTGGCCCCACCGTCCATGGCGGCGATTGACGTACTTCGCGTAGGTGCCGTGGAGCTGGTGGATCGTGACCGAGATATTCGGCTGAAGCGTTTCCAGGAGCAAGTGAACGTGGTTGGTCATCAGTACGTAGGCATACAGCCGGATCGAAAATCGCCGGAGCGTGGTGGCGAGGATCTGCAGGTAAACGTACCGGTCCGCATCGTCGGAGAAGATGGATTCGAAGTTGTTGCCGCGCGCCGTGATGTGGTACACAGCGCCGGCGATGTTGTCACGCGGCGGTCGCGGCATCCCATGCCTCTCGCGTGGTGGCTCTCCAACACCGGAGTAGACCCTATCGATCGGTGCCTGGCACCGATCTGAGTTGGCCCGATTCTACGCGGACGACCTCGGGCCGTCTATGACTCAACTGGGCTATTCGTCGGGGCGCGGCGGGCGAACCAGTCGACGGTGCGCCGCAGGCCTTCCTCGAGGGTGACCTGCGGCACCCATCCCAGCCAGGCGCGGGCGCGGGCCGCGTCGAGCGCGATGCGGTAGACGTCGCCGGCACGCGCCGGTCCGTGCGCGGGAGGCGCGGCAAACGCCGTGAACCGCGCGAGCGCGGCGTAGACGTCAATCACGCTGGTCTCGACACCGGTGGCGATGTGCACGGTCTCCGATCCGCCGGCGGCCGCGGCGAGCACATTGGCGCGGGCGACGTCGCCGACGTAGACGAAATCGCGCGTCTGCGTCCCGTCGCCGAAGATGGTCGGGGCGCGTCGGTCCAGCATCGCCTGCGCGAAGATGGCGACGACGCCGGCTTCCCCGTGCGGGTCCTGCCGCGGGCCGTACACGTTCGCGTACCGCAACACGGCCGCCGACACGCGGCCACGGTGCGGGATCGCCTCCGCCCCGGCCGTCAGATACCGCAGGTAGAGCTCGCCGACGTACTTGCTGAGGCCGTAGGGCGACAGCGGTTCGATGGGATGCGTCTCATCGACCGGCAGGGGCCGCTGGGGCTCGCCGTAGATCGCCCCGCCCGTCGACGCCATGACGACCCGGCGCACGCCGAACTCCGCGCAGTGCGCCAGCACGTTGAGGGTGCCGAGGATGTTCACCTCGGCGTCGCACTGTGGATGGCGGACCGAGAACGACACGGACGCCTGCGCGGCGTGATGGTTCACGAGGTCGGGACGCTCGCGGGCGAAGACCTCTCTGACGGCGTCGCTGCGGATGTCCAGCTCGTAGAACCGCGCGCGTTCGGGCACGGACGCGCGGCGCCCGGTGCTGAGATTGTCGACGATCACCACCTCGTCGCCGGCGGCGACGTGCGCGTCGGCGACGTGCGACCCGATGAAGCCGGCACCGCCGGTGATGAGGACTTTCACGCGTCCCGGCCCCCCACGTGCGTCCCGAAGACCTGCAGCATCCCGTTGGGGATCGTCCACAGCACCCCTTCCGGCGTGCGCACCTGCGTGGTCCGGATGTTGACGCGTTCGACGGTGCCGGTCTTGCCCTCGAACGTGATCTCGTCGCCGACCCGGATCAACCCTTCCGACAGCAGGAAGAAGCCGGCGATGAGATCCCGGATCAACGTCTGCGCGCCGAAGCCGATGGCCAGCCCGGCGATGCCGGCGCTGGCGATGATCGCGGTCGCGTCGACGTCGAGCTGGCGGAGGATCATAACCGCGGCGATGAACACGACGACGTACTGGACCAGATTTTCCAGCAGGGGCTGCAGGGTGCGCCGCCGGACATCGTCGACCGCACGGTCTCCCCGCGGCCGCAGCAGCCGGCGGATGCCGGAGGCGGACAGCCGCGTGACCACCAGCGCGGCCACCAGGATCAGCACGATCGCCCCCGCGCGCCGCACGAGCTCAGACGCCAGCAGCGTGCGCACGATGTCAGGAGTCATTGGCTGTGCCGGATCTGACCGGATGGCCGGGACGCGGTCACGTGGATGTGGATTCGCGTCCTGCCACAGCCCCCCTTGCCTGGAGGGTTCATCTTGCGTCCACCCGAAACAGGTCGGTGCAGCCATGGGCGATCACGATCCGCAGGGCATGCTCGACCTGGTCCTCCGCCTGCCCGTGTTCTGCCGCCAGGCCTGGACGTTGGGCCGCGAGGTCGTGGTGGCCGCACGCCCGTCGGCGATCGTGGTGATCGGAATGGGCGGGTCGGGGATCGGCGGCGATCTGCTGCGCGCGCTGTTCCTCGACGATGTGCCGGTGCCTGTGGCGGTGGTGAAGGACTACCGGCTGCCCGCATTCGTGGACCGCGCGGCGCTGGTCTTCGCCTGCAGCTACTCCGGGAACACGGAGGAGACGCTGGCCGCCTACGACGACGCGTCGCAGCGCGGGGCGACGTGTGTCGCGGTCACGTCCGGCGGCGCGCTGCGCGATCGGGCGGCGCAGCGCGGTCAGCAGACCGTCCTGCTGCCGCCGGGGATCCCGCCGCGGGCCGCGCTGCCGTATGTGTTCTTGCCGATGGTCTCCGCGCTCAGCCACGGCGGGGTCGTCCCGCCCATGGACGACGCCGCGCATGAGGCGGCCGAGGTAGTCGCCGCCGTGCTCAACGCGGAGCGGCCCGACGCCCCATCCAGCCGGGCCCGCGCGTTGGCCGGAGCCTTTCACGGCCGCATCCCGGTCATCTACAGCGCGACGCCGTTCCTCGAGCCGGCGGCGCAGCGGTGGAAGGACCAGCTCAACGAGAATGCCAAGACGTTTGCGGTGTGGAATACGTTCCCCGAACTGAACCACAATGAGACCGTGGGTTGGGGACTGGACGCCGCGCTGGCGACACACCTGGCGGTCGTCGTCCTGCACGATCCCCACGAGTCGGACCGCCTGCGCCGGCGCGTCGACATCACCAAGGACCTGGCGTTCGGCAGCGCCGGGTCGGTCGACGAGGTGACCGCCGCGGGATCGGGCAAACTCGCACGGCTCCTGTCGATCATCGCGATCGGTGATCTGGTCAGCGTCGACCTGGCCCGCCGGCGCGAGGTCGATCCGACGCCGGTGCCGGTGATCGAGGAGCTCAAGAAGCGATTGAGCGAATCACGACGGTAGGAGAGTGCGCGCGTGGCCCGGGTGCTGCTGGAAGGCGTCTCCAAGAAGTTCGGCGGTGTAACGGCCGTCAACGACGTGTCGCTCGAGATCCCCGACAAGCAGTTCACGGTGCTCGTCGGGCCGTCGGGCTGCGGGAAGACCACCTGTCTGCGCCTGATCGCCGGGTTGGAAGAGGCCAGCGCCGGCGACATCTACATCGGCGAGCGCCGCGTGAACGACGTCCCGCCGAAAGACCGCGACATCGCGATGGTCTTCCAGAACTACGCGCTGTACCCGCACATGTCCGTCTACGACAACATGGCGTTCGGGTTGAAACTGCGCCGGTACGAGCGGGCCGAGATCGACCGCCGGGTGAAGGAAGCCGCCGACATGCTGGGCATTCAGGCGCTGCTGGACCGCAAGCCCAAGCAGCTCTCCGGCGGCCAGCGCCAGCGCGTGGCACTGGGGCGCGCGATCGTCCGCGAACCCCAGGTCTTCCTCATGGATGAACCGCTGTCGAACCTCGACGCCAAACTGCGCGTGCAGACCCGCGCCGAGATCAAGAAACTGCACGCCCGGCTGCAGACGACCACCGTCTATGTGACGCACGACCAGGTCGAGGCGATGACGATGGGCGACCGCATCGTCGTGATGAAAGACGGCCTCGTCCAACAGGTCGACACGCCGCTGAACCTCTACGAGCACCCGGCGAACCTGTTCGTGGCCGGGTTCATCGGCAGCCCGGCGATGAACTTCATCGACGCCACCGTCGCGATGCGTGACGGGCGGGCGGCCGTCGACGCCGGCAAGTTCGTCCTGGGGATTCCCGACGAACTGGCACCCGCCGCCCGGGAGTGGGCCGGCAGGAACGTGGTCTTCGGAATCCGGCCCGAGGACATTCAGGATCGCGCGCTGGCCACGGAGGTCCCGCCGGCGTGGACCGTGGGGGCCACCGTCGACGTGCACGAGCCGCTGGGGTCAGATATTATTCTCTACCTCACCGCCGGCGGCCATTCGATCGTTGCGCGGGTCGACGCCCACAGCACCGCCAAGATGGGCGACACCATTGACGTGGCGGTGAACATGCGCAACATGCACCTGTTCGACCCGCAGACGGAACTGGCGATTCTCTAGGCGGTTAGCGCTCGGTCGCTTCCCCCGTCATCTCCACCAGCGGCTTGAGGAGCTTGGTGAACTCCAGCGGGAAGATGAACTTCGTGCTGGCGCCCTGGCCCAGTGACTTCAGCGCCTCAAAGTACTGCAGCGTGAGGGTCTTGCTGTCGATGCCCTTGGCGACGCTGAAGATCTTGTCCAGCGCCAGCGCGAAGCCCTCGGCCCGCAGGATGGCGGCCTGCCGGTCGCCTTCTGCCTGCAGGATCGCGGCCTGCTTCTCGCCCTCCGCCACGGTGATCGCCGCTTCCCGCTTGCCCAGCGCCTCGGTGACGACCGCGCGCCGGCTGCGCTCGGCGGACATCTGCTTGGTCATCGCCTCCTGGATTTCGCGCGGCGGCAGGATCTCGCGGATCTCGACCGTGGTGACCTTGACGCCCCACCGCTCGGTCACCTCGTCGAGTTTGGAGCGGAGCACCTGGTTAATCTGCTCGCGCTTGGCGAGCACGTCGTCCAGGCTGATGTCGCCGACCACCGCGCGGAGGGTGGTCGTGGCGATGCCCCTGGCGGCGCCGGCGAAGTCGGCGACCTGAATGACCGAGAGTTCCGGCGTGAACACCTTGAAGTAGATCAGAAAGTCGATGTTGATGGACGCGTTGTCCTTGGTGATGCACGTCTGCGACGGGATCTCCAGGAAGAACTCCCGCAGGTCCACCCACACCGCCTTGTCGACGATCGGCCACAGCCACACAATGCCCGGCCCTTTCGCGCCTTTGGTGCGGCCCAGGCGGAACACGACCAGACGCTGGTACTCGCGGACGATCTTGATCGCGTTGTAGGCCAGCCAGATGAACGCGATCGCGGCGGCAATCACGTAGATCAGCGTAGTCGTCGTAAACGGCATCGCGTGCCACCTCGTTTCCTGTCCTTCGACTCGCTGCGCTCGCTCTGGACATTCGACTCGCCGCAGGTCCCGGCCGAAGGCCATGAGCGAGCTCGACGCAGGCGAGCGAGTCGAATGGCCCGTTACTTCGTGCTTCCGGCAGGGAATCCTGGCACCTTGCGGAAGGCGGCCACGGTGGCACGCACGTACGCGATCGGCGTCGATTTGGGCGGCACCAAGATCCTCACGGCCGTTGTGGCCGACGACGGCGGCGTGCTGGCGCGGGACCGGGTGGCCACCCCGCAGGACGGGCCGGACAGTGTGGTGGA
This sequence comes from bacterium, assembly GCA_035292085.1. Classification (GTDB taxonomy): domain Bacteria; phylum Sysuimicrobiota; class Sysuimicrobiia; order Sysuimicrobiales; family Kaftiobacteriaceae; genus DASXUC01. The sequence goes on along the minus strand of DATDQT010000106.1, from coordinate 4,551 downwards.
GGCGGTCGCGAAGACGGTCGACGCCGTCGTCGCCGCCGCGGGGCTGGCGCGGACGGCCCTCGTCGGGGTCGGCGTGGGGGCGCCCGGGCCGCTCAACGCGCAGACCGGCGTCGTCTTTCAGCCGCCGAACCTGACCGGCTGGCACGATGTGCCGTTTGGGCCGATGCTCACCGAGCGGCTGCGGCTGCCCGTCGGGCTCGCCAACGATGCGAATGCAGCGGCGCTGGGGGAGTGGCGGTTCGGCGCGGGCCGCGGGATCGATGACCTCGTCTACCTCACCATCTCCACCGGCATCGGCGGCGGCATCATCATCGGCGGCACCCTGCTCGAAGGCGTGAGCGGCACGGCCGGGGAGATTGGGCACATGACGATCGACGTCAACGGCCCGCGCTGCGTCTGCGGCAATACCGGGTGTCTGGAAGTCCTCGCCGCGGGACCCGCGATCGCGCGCGCCGCGCAAGCCGCCGTCACCGCCGGAACTCCGTCCACGCTGCTGGACCGGGCGGGCGGGAAGGTCGAAAGGATCACCGCGCGCGTGGTCGCCGCGGCGGCCGCCGCCGGGGACGCGCTGGCTGCAGACGTGTTCCGCCGCGCCGCGACCTACGTCGGCGTCGGCGTGGCGAACCTGCTGAATCTCCTCAACCCTGCCATGGTGATTGTGGGCGGCGGGGTCAGCCAAGCCGGGGATCTGCTGCTCGAGCCCATACGGGTCACCGCCCGCGCGCGGGCGTTCGAACGGCCCGCCCGGGATGCGCGCATCGTGCTGGCCCAGCTCGGAGACAATGTCGGCGCCGTCGGCGCCGCCGCCGTGGCCTTTATGAAAACGGGATGGTCCCTATGATCCCGCGCTGGCGATCCTGAGGTCGGCCAGGTCCAGGCGGCGGGCGACGAAGTTGGTGTACACTTCCCCGCGGCGGAAAAACGCGTTGTCGAGCACCATGAGGTGGAACGGGATGGTGGTCGGCACCCCGTGGATCTCGAATTCCAGGAGCGCCCGCCGGATTCGCGCGATCGCCTCGGCGCGGTCCGCCCCCCAGGCAATGACTTTGGCGACCAGGGAGTCATAGTACGGGGGGACGGTGTAGCCCGCGTACGCGTGGGTGTCCACCCGCACGCCCGGTCCCCCCGGGACGACGAACGCGGTGATCCGGCCCGGCGCGGGCCGGAAGTCGTGGCGCGGGTCTTCGGCGTTGATCCGGCATTCGATCGCGTGGCCGGTGAACACGATGTCCCCCTGGGTGAGGACGAGCTTCTCGCCCGCCGCCGCGAGGATTTGCTGCTTCACCAGGTCGACGCCGGTGACCATTTCGGTGACCGGATGCTCGACTTGGATCCGCGTGTTCATCTCCATGAAGTAGAAGTGGCCCTCGCGGTCGACCAGGAACTCGACGGTGCCGACGCCGCTGTAGCCGATGGCGTGGGCGGCCCGCGTCGCCGACTTCCCCAGCGCGCGGAGGAACCGGTCGCGGATGCCCGGCGGCGGCGATTCTTCCAGCAACTTCTGGTGCCGGCGCTGGATCGAGCAGTCGCGCGCGCCGAGGTGGATGATGTTGCCGTGCTTGTCGGCGAGGACCTGGACTTCGATGTGGCGCGGCTCTTCGACGTACTTCTCGATGTAGATCTCCGCGCTGCCGAACGCCGACTCGGCTTCGGCCTGGGCCGTTTGGACGGCGCGGCGGAGGTCGTCGCGGGTGTGGACCAGGCGCATCCCGCGGCCGCCCCCGCCGGCCGACGCTTTGACGATCAGCGGGAAGCCGGTGGATCGGGACACCTCCAGCGCCTCGGCGTCGCCGCGGACCGGTCCGTTGCTGCCCGGGATGACCGGGACGCCGGCGGCGCGCATCCGCTCGCGGGCGGCGGCCTTGTTGCCCATCGCCGCGATCGCGTCGGGCGAGGGGCCGATGAACGTGATCTTGACATCCTGGCAGATCTCCGAGAAGTGAGGGTTCTCAGACAGGAAGCCGTACCCGGGATGGATCGCGTCCACGCCGAGGAGTTCGGCGGTGCTCATGATGTTGGGGATGTTCAGGTACGACTCCGCGGGCTGGGGCGGGCCGATGCAGAACGCCTCGTCCGCCATCCGCACGTGCAGCGCGGTACGGTCGGCTTCGGAGTAGACGGCGACGGTCTTTGTGCCGAGCTCGCGGCAGGCGCGGATCACCCGGACCGCGATCTCTCCCCGGTTGGCGATGAGGACCTTATGGAACATCCGGCTTACTGGGTGACGGTCGGATCGATCATGAACAGGGGCTGGCCGTATTCGACCGGCGTCGCGTTCTCCGCGAGCACACGCACGACGCGCCCGCCGACGTCGGCCTGGATCTCATTGAGCAGTTTCATCGCTTCGATGATGCAGACCGTCTGCCCCGGATCGATGACGTCACCTTCGCTGACAAACGGCGGCGCGTCCGGGTTCGGCGAGCGGTAGAACGTGCCGACCATGGGGGCGATCACGGGCACGAGGTGATCCGTGGCGGGGACGGGGGGCGCCGGTGCGGCCGGCGTCGCGGTGTGCGCCCTGGGGGGAGGGGTGCTCACCGACGGCGGTCCCCCGGGCAGCTTCTTGACGGTCACCTTCAGCGTGGGGGATTCGACCGTCAGTTCGGCCACGTCCGATTCGCTGGCGAGCCTGATCACGGCGCGAATCTGGTCAAAGTCGAGCTTCTGATCGTCCACCGCCGTCTCCATCCATCGTGGAATCGATGACCCGGCCCATCGCGCGGTACTTGTTATACCGGCGCTCCAGCAGCATGTCAATCGGTTCGCCGTCGAGCGCGCTCAGGGCCCGAGTGAGCGCGGCGCGCACGGCGTCTGCGGCGGCCTCGTGATCGGCGTGCGCCCCGCCGGCGGGCTCGGGCAGGATCTCGTCGATGACCCCCAGGGCGAGGAGATCCGCCGCGGTCAGCCGCAGCGCGGCCGCCGCCTCGGGTGCCCGCGCGCTGTCGTGCCACAGGATGGCCGCGCACCCTTCGGGCGGGATGACGGTGTAGATCGCGTGCTGCAGCATCATGACGACGTCGCCGACGCCGATAGCCAGGGCGCCGCCGCTGCCGCCTTCGCCGGTGATCACCACGGCGATCGGCGTGCGCAACCGCGTCATGCCGTGAATGCTCCGCGCGATCGCTTCGGCCTGCCCGCGTTCCTCGGCCTCATCGCCCGGCCAGGCCGCCGGGGTATCGACGAGCGACACCACGGGGAAACCGAACTTCTCGGCCAGCCGCATGGCCCGCAGGGCTTTCCGGTACCCCTCCGGATAGGGCATGCCGAAGTTGTGCGCGATGTTGTCTTTCGTGTCTTTGCCTTTGTAGGTGCCGACCACCACGACCGGCCGCCCCGCGAACCGGGCCAGCGCCGTCAGCACGGCGGGGTCGTCGCGGTAGAGGCGATCGCCGTGCAGCTCGACGAGGTCGGTGAACAGCATCGGCAGCAGATCGCTGAGGCGGGGGCGCTGCGGGTGGCGCGCCAGCTGCACCGTCTGCCACGCCGACCCGTCGGGCAGCTCGCTACTCATGCTGTGCCACCGCGCCGACGGTGGCCTGCGGTTGCGCCGGCGGCGCGGTGAAGTATCCCAGCAGCCGGCCGAGCAGCGGCCGCAGGTCCGCCCGCGGGACGACCATGTCGATGAGGCCTCTCTGGAGGCAGAACTCCGCGGTTTGAAAGTCGTCGGGCAGCTTGCGGCGGATCGTCTGCTCGATGACCCGCCGTCCGGCGAATCCGATCATGGCGCCGGGCTCGGCTATGATGAGGTCGCCGAGGAATGCGAAGCTGGCGGTCACCCCGCCCGTGGTCGGGTCGCACATGACCGACAGATACGGCAGTCCGGCTTCGTGGAGCCGCCCGACCGCCGCGCTGGTTTTCGCCAGCTGCATCAGGGAGAGCACGCCCTCCTGCATGCGCGCGCCGCCGGACGCCGAGAACATCACCAGGGGGAGCCGCCGTTCGCGGGCGCGTTCGGCCGCCCGGGTAAATTTCTCCCCGACGGCGGAGCCCATCGAGCCGCCCATGAAGTAGAAGTCCAGCGCGCCCACGACGGCCCGCCGCCCGTCGATCACGCCTTCGCCGGTGAGGATCGCCTCCATCAGGCCGGTCTTGCGCTGGGCGTCGGCGAGTTTGTCCGGGTAGGCCGCAAACTCCAACGGGTCGGTGGACGCGACCCCACTGTCGAACTCCTCGAAGCTGTCCTCATCGAGGGTCACCGCCAGCCGTTCCTTGGCCGAGAGGCGATGGTGGTAGGCGCACTTCGGACAGACTTTCAGGTTGCGCTCGAGTTCTTTGCGGTAAATGAGCTTGCCGCAACGGGGGCACTTCTGCCAGAGGCCGGCCGGCATCTCCCGCCGCTGCAGAGACCCGTACTTGGGGCGCCGGAGCCAATTAAACACGGCGTGCGCACCCTCCGTCGAATCGTAATGGTGATCCTTTCGATTATAATTGTTTTTGCTGCACTAAAGGAGGATTCCACTTGGCCCGGACTCGACTGACACCCGGTACCACCCTTGTGTTGCTCCTCGTGGTTGCCGTGCTCGGCGCGGCGGTCGGCACCGCCGTGCTGCC
>DATDQT010000105.1:0-4135 GCA_035292085.1 bacterium | reverse complement strand
CGCCGCGAGTTGGGACCCAGCCTGGCGGCCGCCGTCGGACTTGCGATGCGGGGGGCCGAGGAACAATGATCCGGATCAACCTCCTTCCACGCGAACGGGCCCGGCGGGTCCTGGTCACCCCGCGCATCATCACCCTGGCCGTTGTCGGGGTGGTGATCGTCGCGCTGGTCGGGGTCACGGTCTACCTCAACGCCCGCAACGCCCGCGTGCAGGCGGAAATTGAAGACCTCAACACCGAGATCGCCGTGCTGGCGCCGCAGGTCGCGCAGGTCGAGGACCTGGAGCGGCGGATCAACGCGCTCCGGCAGCGGGAGCAGGTCCTCAAGCGCCTCGACGAAACCCGCGTGCCCTGGGAGACGGTGCTGTCCGAGCTGGCCGCGGTGATGCCCCGGGACGTCTGGCTGACACGGATGGGCGCGTCGGCGGATGGATCGTTGACCTTCACCGGCAATGGCCTGACCTATCAGGCCGTCGCCCGGTTCATGTTGAATCTGGACGCCTCGCCCATGTTTGAAGCGGTCGACCTGTCGACGACCAGGAAGGTTAAGATCGGCGCCCGCGAGGTCGCGACGTTTTCCGTCACGGCCCGCCGGACGGCCGTGGGCAGGGAGGCGAGCCGGTGAGTCGCACCCAACGAATCCTCCTCATCGTCCTGGGCGTCGTGCTCGTCCTGGTGATCTTTAACTACCTGGTCTACGCGCCTGTGCAGGCGGAGTACCAATCGCTGGTCGCGCAGCGCGAGGAGCGCCTCCGGGAACGGGACCGCCTGCGCAACATCGCGGTGCGCCGGGAAGCCCTTGAGACCGAATACGACCAACTGCAGGCCAGCATCCCCGCGTTGGAGGCCAAACTGCCGAGGGAGAAAGATGTCCCGGTGCTGCTGGTCCAATTGGAACAGCTGGCCAACGCCTTGAGGGTGGATCTCCAGAACATTTCGATTGGGACCACCCAGCGTGGGCAGGCCCAGGGCGGGGCTCAGACTGCCGAGGTCGGCACGGTGCCGCTCGGGCTGTCGATCACGGCGACGTACCGACAGTTGATTGACCTGCTGGCGCAGTTGCAGGACTTTCCCAGACTGGTGGCCGTCAATAACCTCGTGGTGAGTCCGGGGACTCTGCCGAGGTTGTCCGTGCAGATTGATGCGGCAACATACGTACTGGAGGGACGCTGACTAGATGGACAGGTTGCGCGCGTGGCTTGAGCAAAACCGACGGATCGCGCTCCCGGTCCTTGCGGTCATCGTCGCAGTGGTCGTGTTCTGGACGTTCAGCCGGATTCTGGGGGGTGGGGCGCCTGCCGAGGCACCGGCGCCACCCACGGCGACTCCTGCCGCACCGGCGCCGGCTCCGCCTGCGCCGCCGGCCGCTGAAGAGCCTACACCAGCTCCCCAGACCCCCGGAGGGTCTGTGGTGTTGGCCGGGCGCGCCGATCCTTTCGCGCCGCTGGTGACCGAGCCGCAGGCTGCTCCGTCGCGTCCTGGCCCAAGCGGTGGCCCGGCGCCTCTGCCTCCTCCGCCACTGCCCCTGCCGCCACTGCCGCCGGGGCCCGGCGCCGCTCCCGGGACTCCCGGAGCACCGGGTGGCCCGCAGGCGCAGCCCGCGCCGCCTCCGCCGGAGGCCGGCATCACGGTGCTGGGCATCATCAGTGATGCGAAGTCGCTGGTTATTGTGTCGATCAGTGGGAAGACCGAGATCCTCTTCGAGGGTGAAGCGGCAGGCGATCTCCGTGTGATCAAAATTGACGCGGTCCGCGGCGTGGTGACCTTCGAGCGGGCCGGCAAACGGTTCGACCTGAAAATAGGAGGTGGGTAGGGGCATGTGGCACCGCCGCAGTCGTCGATTCCATCCATCATTGGCAGCCTCCATCATCCTGGCGCTGGTCTTGCTGTCGGCTGCTGCGCCCACCGCCCAGGCTGGGCCGATCCGCGTGACCCAGGTGACGGTCAAGGAGTTTGCCGGCAAGATCGTCATCGGGATCACGGCGACCGGCCGGATCATCCACCAGGTGACCGAACTGGGGCCGCCGAGCCCCAGGACGGCGATTGACCTGCTCGACGCCGTTCCCGATCCCGATCTGGCGCGGGTGTTTGAGGTCGGCAAGGGCAATGTGATCCGGGTTCGGATCGGCCTGCTCCAGGACAATCCCGCCGTGACCCGGATCGTGCTCGACCTCGTCCGCCCGACCCCGGTCGAGATCGCCAGCTCGGGGCCGAATGTGCTGGTCGTGAACGTCCCGTTCCAGGCCGCGGCCGCGCCGGCGGCGCCCACGCCCGTCTCGACCGACACGACCACCGCGGTGCAGACGGCGCAGGCGCCGGTGACGCCGCAGGTCCGGCCGGGCATCATCCGGCTGCTGGAGTTCCGCGGCGTGGCGCTGTCCGACGTGCTCAGCGCGCTGGCCCGGCTGTGCGGCTGGAACATCATTACCGACGCGTCCGTCCAGGGCAACGTCACGATTCGCCTGGTGAACGTCACCTGTGAAGAGGCGCTGCGGTTCATCCTCGACGCGAACAACCTGGGGTTCCGCCGGATCGGCAACAACCTCATCATCACCTCGGCGGAGAAACTGCAGCCGCCCGCGGAACTGCCGGAGACGATCACCTACCGGCTGGCTTTCGGCGACGTGAACGCCATCCGCGCGGCGATCGCCGCGGCGGTGCCGGGGATCCGGGTCGCGATCGACCCCCGCACGAACTCCCTGCTGGTGACGGGGACGGCCGCGCAGCACGACGAGGTCCGCAAGATCCTCGCGTCGCTGGACATCCGCATTCAGCAGGTGATGATCCAGGTGCACGCGATCGAGGTCAACCGATCAAAAGTGACCGACCTGGGATTGTTTGATTCCAGCGGGGGGGTGTTCGGGAGGATCATCCTGGACAGCGCGGCCAACCGCATCATGTTCACGCTCGCCGATGCCACCCTGATTCTGTTCCGTCTGCAGGCGCTGATCGACGAGCGCAACGGCCGGGTGCTGGCGGCGCCGCGCGTCGCGACGTTGGATGGCAACAAGGCCACGATCCTGCTCGGCGACCAGTTCCCCATCGTGTCGACGACGGCCACCGCCGCCGGCGTGACGCAGACCGTCACGTTTGTCGATACCGGCGTGCGGCTGGAGGTCACGCCGCGGCTGAACGGGAACGGGACGATGACCGTCCTGTTGCGCCCGTCGGTCAGTTCGGTCGTCGAGATCATCACGACCACGCAAGGGACGCGCGCGCCCCGGCTGGCGACCCGCTCGGTCGATACCCTGCTGACGCTGCAAGATGGGCAGACGATCGTCATCGGCGGGCTGATCAGCCAGGAAGAGCGCCGCCAGACGCTCAAGGTGCCGTTGCTTGGTGACATCCCGATCTTGGGCGAGCTGTTCAGGTTCACGACGACCGATGTGAGGAATACGGAGTTGGTCTTCCTGATCACGCCGACGATTCTGCGGGACTAGGGGCGCTGACCGCAATGGGTGTCCGCATTGTTGCCGCAGTCCTGACCGTGCTGGCCGTGGCGGTCCCGGTGGCCGCCGCGGCCGCACCGTTCAACACGTCGCAGTTCTACACGCAGACGGAGTTTGAGCGGGCCATCAAGCCCTACACGGATGCGATCGCGCGCAACCCGAACGACGCCGACGCCCACTACTGGTTGGGCGTCGCGTACCTGCACGCGTACCGCCTCGCGCGTATGGGCCTCGCCCCATACGCGAGCGGATTCGCGCCGCGGGTCGAGGCGTCGCTCACGCGGGCGCTGCAACTCCGCCCGGGTATGTTGGGCGCCCTGGTCGCCCTCCTCGAGTTCTACTCGATAAGCGGCAATGACGTGAAGTGGGCCGCGACGCTTGACCGGCTGATCGCGTTGAACCAGCCGCTGCCCCTGAAGTAACGCCCGAAACGCCCGGGGATGCCATGGAACCCCTCGGCGACAGCCTCATCGCAGCCTCCGGGGCACCTGCCGTCAGCCTGGGCGAGGTCTCCCGGGAGTTCGCCGAACACATCGGCGACTACCCGGCGCTGACCGCCCTGGTCGCCCGGCGGATTGCCGAGGCGACCGACAGCGCGGCCACCGTGTGGCTGCTCACCGACGACGGCGAATGGATGGTGCCCCTCGCCGCGTACCACCCCGATCCCGCGACTCGTGAGACCCTCTGG
>DATDQT010000104.1:0-4505 GCA_035292085.1 bacterium | reverse complement strand
GCTGGCCGACAGTTCCGCCGTGAATACTACACTCCCCATGGGGAGGACGGACCGGTCCGTGTAGTATCGGAACGGTTTCCAGTCCAGGATCTCCTCGTCCACAGCGAAGTCGCCGTGCACGCAGTGGTTCTTCGTCCCGATCCCACGGACCCCGGCCGGTGTTGCCTCATCGATCCGCAGCGTGTCGTGCTGCCACATCGCCCGCTTGGCCGGCGTCGTGATGTAATCCCAGACAATCGCCGGCGGAGCGGGCAACTCGAACTCGGCGATGGTCACGCCATCGTCGGGCCCGATGTAGACTGCGTGCCGTTCCTGTTCTTCCTTCCAGCGGGATTCGAGGTCCATCACGTAGCCGCGGATCTCCCCCACGTCGTCGTAGATCTGGACGTGCTCGATCAACCCCATCGCGGATGGATCGATCCCGAAATGGCGCATGCACGGCTCGGTGACCATCGCGTACCCGTGAAAGCCAGTGGTGGCGGTCACCGAGTTCTTCAAGAGGCGGTGCGCCACGATCACGTCGCGGCCGACCAGTTCCCGGCTGCCGGCAATCTCGTGGATGAGGTACTCCCCGTGATGGATGAGGAACTTCAGGTTCAGCGTGGGGATCAGCCGGCAGGCGTTGCACTCGCAGGTCGTGTGCCGGTCGATGGCCTGCACCCGCTTGCTGAACGCGTTGTAGCATGACTGCACCATCGCCAGCAGCATCGAGCCGTCGGCGTCGTCGTCATGGACGTAGCAGAACACCGCGTCGCCTTCCAGCTTGGCGAGGTGCATCAACCCGCGCATCTGGGAGACCACGGTGTTGATGAGGTCGGCGAGGACGTCTTGGGAATGCTCCAGCTCGACCCCGGCCAGATACTTCGTGTAGCCGGCGATGTCGGCGATCACCAGACAGCCGCGCTCCACCGTCGCCATCGTTCACTCCTTAACTGGGCGAGTTTCCACGGCGGAAATGCAAACCCTTTCCAGAGGGAACGCGCCCCGTGCCCCGCACCCCGGAAGGTCAATTCTACCATTCGTGGGGAGAGCCGACGTAGAATCGTCCTATGGCACTCCCCGTCATCGGCATCACCATCGGCGATCCTGCGGGCATCGGGCCGGAGATCGTCGTCCGCGCCGTGGCCGACCCCATCGTCCAGCAGTCCGTTCGGCCGGTCGTTATCGGCGATGGGTGGGTCCTCGATCGGGCGGTGGCGGCCACCGGCGTGCGCGTCGACTTCGCCCCCGCCGGACCGGTCACCCTGCTCGACGTCGCCAACGTCGACCACCGCCTGCAGTGGGGGAAGATCCAGGCCACGGCCGGCGGCGCCGCCGGGCAATTCATCGAGCGCGCGGTGGAAGAAGCGCTGGCCGGGCGCATCGACGCCCTGGCCACAGCACCCATTAATAAGGAAGCCCTCTGGCGGGCGGGCTACCGCCACCTCGGCCATACTGAAATGCTAGGCGACCTCACCGGGACCCCCGATCCGCTGACGATGTTCCTGGTGCGCAACATGCGGATTTTCTTCCTCACCCGCCACCTCTCGCTGCGCGAGGCGATCGGCGAGGTGACCCAGGCCCGGATCGCCGAGGTGCTCCCCCGGATCGCTGCGGCCCTGCAATCGCTGGGGGTCGCCACACCCCACATCGCGGTGGCCGCGCTGAACCCGCATGCCGGCGAGGGCGGCGCGCTAGGACGCGAGGATCTTGCAGAGATCGCCCCGGCGGTGGCCGCCGCGCGTGAGGCCGGGTTGAATGTCTCCGGGCCGATCCCCGCCGATTCCGTATTCGCCCAGGCGCTGGACGGCCGCTACGATGCGGTGCTGTCGCTCTACCACGACCAGGGCCACATCGCGGCCAAAACCGTCGACTTCCACGGCGCGGTCAGTGTGACGCTCGGCCTCCCCTTCATCCGCACATCGGTCGACCACGGCACGGCGTTCGACATCGCCGGCCGCGGGCGGGCGCGGGCCGACAGCATGATCGCGGCTGTCCTCGTCGCCGGCGACCTGGTGCGCCGGATGCGCGGTGCGGGACACTCCTAGCGCCGCGGCCCCCGTTGACGCGGCCATGCTCGCCCTGGTCGTCGTGTGGGGCGTGAACTTCGCCATTGTCAAAGACGCCCTGGCGGTGCTCTCCCCGCTCGCGTTCAACTCCCTGCGCATGGCCGCCGCCGGCGTGATCCTCCTGGCGGTCCTCCGGCTCACCGAAGGCCCGCTGCGCCTCCCCCGGTCGGACTGGCTCCGCCTGCTCGCCTTGGGCGTCGTCGGGCACACGCTGTACCAGATTTTCTTCATCACCGGCATCGCCCGCACCACCGCCGGCAACTCCGCGCTCATCCTCGCCATGGTCCCGCTGTTTGTCGCGATCCTGGGGGCGGCCCTGCGGGTGGATGTCCTGACCTCGCGGACGTGGGGCGGGATCGCGCTCGCGTTCGGCGGGCTGTTCGTGCTGATCTTCGCCGGGGGACGGCTGCGCATCGACGCGCGCACCCTGGCCGGGGATGGGCTGACGCTGCTGTGTTCGATCTGCTGGGCGAGTTACACGGTGTTCTCCCGCCCGTTCCTCACACGGATGTCGCCGCTGCGTCTCACCGCGGTCACGCTCCTGCTGGGGGTCCCGCCGCTGGCGCTGGTGTCGCTGCCGCAACTGCTCGCGCAGCCCTGGCACCGCGTGGGCTGGCCGGTGTGGGGCGCGCTGGCGTTCTCGGCCGTCTTCGCCATCGCGCTGGGCTACGTCGTCTGGTACCGGTCGGTGCAACGGGTCGGCGGGGCGCGGACCGCCGTGTACTCCAATCTGATTCCGATCGTCGCGTTGATCTCGGCGTGGCTTCTGCTGGGCGAGCGGCTGACCCTGCTGCAGATCGCGGGGGCCGCCGTGGTCCTGGCGGGGGTGTGGATCGCCCGCACCCCCCGACCCGTCCCCACGGAGGCCTGACGGCGTGTCCCGCCCGAACGGGACGTGGCTCCCATGACGGCGGGTCGCCGACCCCGCTAACATCAGCAGGGATTGGGAACGCGGGGTCGGAACTAGAGAGAAATCCTAAACGCGGTTCCCCTGAGCGGAGGCCCTGCAAGGTGCGACTCTGGAAGCCGGTACCCGTCTGGCTGGCCGGCGCGGGAATATTCCTGGCCCTGGCTGCGGCGTCGGCCGCAGCCGCCCCACCATTTCCCGTCATCGGGAAACCCGCCCCCGACTTTGTGCTCACCAGCCAGAGCGCCGCACAAGTCCGGCTCAGCCAGTTCCGCGGCAAACTCGTGCTGTTGAATTTCATCTACACGACCTGCGTCGACGTCTGCCCGCTGATCACCGCCAACCTCGGACGGGTACAGCGCGATCTCATGGCGCGCGGCTGGTGGGGGACCGACGTCGTCTTCGTGTCGGTGACCACCGATCCGGCCCGCGATACCCCGTCGGCCCTGAGGACCTACGCCCGGCGCTACCAGGCCGACCTGCGGGCCTGGTATTTCCTGACGGGGTCGCCGCGCACTCTCGACGCGGTGTACAAAGCGTATGGGATCCCGGTGCGACCGGCCCCGAAAGGCCTGCAGGAGCACGCGGCGCCGACGTTTGTGATCGACCGCCGCGGCGTCGTCCTCGGCGCGTACGGTTATGACCTGAAGCCCGCCGATGTGCTGCTTGATCTCGCGCAGTTACGGGGGCCATAAGGGAGGTGAGAGAGGATATCTGATTCGGATTCGGACCCTGACGGGTGACTCGGCTGCGTTCCATTGAAACACATGGGGGTGATCGCTTGAGAACGGTATTGCTTGTATTCGTGCTGGCAACATTTGCCGCCTGGGGGCTTGCGGTTCCTCCGAACGTCCAGGCCGCGCGGACGTGGACAGTCATCGGCGGCGGCGGGACGCGGGATCTGACTGTCGTGCTCAACGCGTTCTATCCGCGCCGGTTACAGGTCGCCACGGGCGACACGGTCACGTGGCAGATCGAAGGATTCCACAACGTCGCGTTCCTCGGCGGCCAGAAACCGCCGGACTTGGAGATTCAGGAAGGCGGTCAGACGTACTTCAATCCGCAAGTCGCGTTTCCGGCCGGCGGCAAGACGTACGATGGCACTGGATACGTGAACTCCGGGGTCTCGCTGGATCCGTCCAAGCCCTTCAGCTACTCGCTCACGTTTACGAAGGCCGGTAGCTATGGGTATCTCTGTCTAGTCCACGGGCCGAGCATGGGCGGCGAAATCGTCGTCGGCGATCAGACGTCCGGCTCGCCCGACAGCGTCCTGGCCGCGGCGAGGCAGCAGCAGGCGGCGGGAGTGAAAGCGGGGCAGCAGGCCTTTGCGTCGCTGAAACCCGATTGGAACGGATATACGGTAAATGTGCCGATGATCGGCAGCGTCAAGGACGGCTATTCGATCTTGCGGTTCACGCCGCGGCCGATCGTGGTCCCGCGCGGAGCGACCGTCCGCTGGTCGATGGCCGACCCGTTCGAGATCCACACGGTAACGTTCACCAGCGGGGCCAAGCCGCCCGACCACATCATTCCACAGCCGCAGCAGCAGG
>DATDQT010000103.1:0-4040 GCA_035292085.1 bacterium | reverse complement strand
CTTCTTCATCGGGCGCGGGCTGGACTACCCCGTGGCCATGGAAGGATCGCTCAAGCTCAAAGAGATCTCCTATGTGCACTCGGAGGCCCTGGCCGCGGGCGAATTGAAGCACGGCACGCTGGCCCTGGTCACTCCCGGGGTTCCGGTCTTCGCCCTGGTCACGCAGGGCCATGTGTACGAGAAGACGGTGTCGAATATCCAGGAGGTGAAGGCGCGCGGCGCCGAGGTGGTCGCGGTGGCGTACGAGGACGACCGGTCGATCAGCCGCCACGTCGATCAGGTCATCCGCATCCCGCGGGTGCACGACCTGCTGGCGCCCGTCGTAGCGATCGTGCCGCTGCAGCTCTTCGCCTACCACGTGGCGCGGGAGCGCGGGCACGACATCGATCAGCCGCGCAACCTGGCCAAGAGCGTGACGGTGGAATGAACGAGGCGGTCCGCGGGATCGACGACGAACTACTGCGCATCCTGGCCTGTCCGGTGGACAAATCCCCGGTGCAGCTGCGCGGCGACCGCATCGTCTGCACGCGCTGCGGCCGGCGCTACCCCATCCGGGACGGCATCCCCATCATGCTCGCCGAGGAAGCGGAGGCACCCTAACGGAGATCGTCGGCATCGGCGTGGACATCGTGGAGGTGGACCGGTTGCGCGCGGCGTTGGCGCGCTGGGGCGACCGTCTGCTCTTCCGGCTCTTCACCGCAGGAGAGCTCGCCCGCGCCCGCCCCGGCCAGGCCCGGCCGCAGCGCCTGGCCGCCCGCTTCGCCGCCAAAGAGGCGGTGATGAAGTCGCTGGGCGTGGGCTGGCGCGGCGTGGGTTGGCAGACCATCGAGATCCGCACCGACCCGCAGGGGAAACCCACCGTCGTGCTGCACGGATCGGCGCGCCGGGTGGCGGATGACCTGGGGATCGCGGAGGTACTGGTTTCGCTGACGCACAGCAGCGCACTCGCCGTGGCCAGCGCGGTGGCCTTGCGCCGGTAGGACGGCCGTTTTTGCGGCGAGCGCCCCGCGGTTCTCCCCGCGGCATCCTTCTCCCAAAGTTTCCAGAAGGTTTCCGCGGTCCCGCTGAGCAAACAGCAGTTCGGGACTATCGTTAGGATGAAATCAGTCAAGATCAGTCAAGACCTATCGTTTGGATGAAGGGGCACCTCCACCGCCCCACGAAGTCGCCGCCCACCACCTGAGTCTTCGTGCGTTCAAAGCGCAGCTACCTTGTGCCGACTGCTCGAAAGCAGCCCCGCAGGCGTGAGCCGCTTTCGAACAGTCGGCTAGCGGTGACGTGTGGCCAATCAACGATTGCTAGAAGAATCCCCGCCCGACCGGGTCGTCCCCAGTCTTTCGTCGGCTGGATGGATTCCGCTGTGGGCTCTGATCCGACTGATCCGGCCCGAGCAGTGGGTGAAGAACGGGCTCGTGTTTGCCGCCCTGCTCTACTCGGGGGAACTGCGCGCCGCGACGTCCGTCGGCCTCGCGACCCTCGCCTTTGTCAGTTTCTGCCTGGCGTCGTCCGCGGCGTATTGCCTGAACGACGCGCTCGATGCCAGGGAGGATCGCGTCCATCCGAAGAAGCGCCTGCGCCCCGTGGCGGCGGGCCTGGTCAGTCCCGCCCTCGCCAAAACCCTGGCGGTATTCCTGGCCGGCGGGGCCATTCTCCTGGGGTTCGCTGTGCGTGCCGGGCTGGGCCTCATTGTCCTGGTGTACCTGAGTATCAGCCTGCTCTACTCGTTCCGGCTGAAGCATGCCGTCCTCCTGGACATCCTGGCCATCGCATCCGGCTTTGTGCTGCGCGCCGCCGGCGGGGCCGTCGCCATCAAGGTTGACATGTCCCTGTGGTTCCTCGTGGCCGTCCCCCTGCTCTCTTTGTTCCTGGCGGTGGCCAAGCGCCGGCATGAGTTGCTCCTGATTGCCGACGCGCCCAACCACCGCCCCGTGCTGGGACAGTACTCCACGCAGTTGCTCGACCAGATGCTGGCGGCCCTCAGCGCCACCGTGCTGATGGCCTATTTCCTCTACGCGAAGGACACGGCGAAGCCGCAACTGTTCATGCTGACCAGCCCCATGGTCGTCTATGGAGTCTTCCGGTATCTCTACTTGGTCTACCGGCATTCCGCCGGGGGAGATCCTGAAGAGCTGCTGTTGACCGACGCGCCCTTGTTGGTGACCGTCGGCCTCTGGACCGTGGTGACGGCCGCGATCATCTATCTCCTGTGAGCGTTACGGCGGCGAGCGCGGAGGAGAGGGGTACCGCCGGGGACGACTCACCCCGCCGGCACACCCCGGCGTGGCGCAACGCGCTGCTCCTGGGAGTCGTTTTCGGCGCAGCCTACGGCCAGTTCCCACTGTATTTCCTCGTGCAGAACCAGTACTTCTTCTATGCGCGCGTCCGGAACGGCTTCGGTTTCTTGCGGTCCGACTGGCTGGCCGGCACGTTTGACCCGTGGCCCGTGTTCACCCAGGTGGCGTACCTGACGTACCACTACCTGGATCAGCGCGCGTTCTACTTCTACTTTGTCGTGCTGTTGGGGATTTACGCTTATAGCATGGTGGGGATCGCTTCTTCCCTTTTCGGCATCGGGAAGTCGCGGCTCCGCTACCTGCCGTTCCTGGCGCTCTTCGTCGCCGTCCATTCGCCTCTGCTCGGTCGGCTCTCCGAGATCATCGTCGGACTCGACCTGCGCACAACCCTGATCGAAGGCGTGGCCTCGCAGCGCATCCTCTGGGAGATGTTCCAGCCGGGTGCGTTTGGCGTCCTGCTGCTCCTGTCCCTGCACCTATTCCTCCGCGGCAGGCCGTTTCTGGCGGTCGTGTCGTCCTCGCTGGCCGTGGCCTTCAACCCGACATATGTCCTGAGCGCGGGGATCCTGACCCTCGCCTATGTGCTGGTGCTGGTCCGGCGGGGGGATGGGATCTGGAGATCACTGGCGGTGGGGGCGTGCGCCCTGATCGTCGTGCTGCCCACTGTGGCGACCCTATCCGCCGGCGTGCGGCCGACGACCCCAGCCATTTGGGCGCAGGCCCAGGATGTGCTGGTAAACCTTCGGTTGTCTGTTCACGCGCTCCCGGCCACCTGGTTCGACGCGGCAGTGTACGTGAAAGTCGCCGTGGTCCTGGGGGCCCTGTACGTGGTCCGGCGGACAGAACTCTTCGCGATAATGTTGCTCTCCTCTGCGGCGACCGTGGGCTTGACACTGCTCCAGGTGCTGTCGGGGAACAATACGCTGGCGCTGCTCTACCCCTGGCGGCTGTCGGTGGTGCTGGTTCCCTTGTCGACGGTGATCCTGATCGCGTCTGCCCTTTCTCGAGTTTTGGACAGGGGAGAGCCCCGTCTGGTGCGGGGCCGGGGGGTGCTGGTGGCGCTGAGCAGCGTGATGATTGCCGTCCTCATGGTTGGTGGCGCCATCGTCACGGCACGGCGCTTCGGGATGAACCTTGCCCGTGAGGCAGCGGCGGTGACCCGCTTCGTCGGGAGGACGAAGTCCGCGGGGGAGACGTACTTGCTCCCCTTGGTGCTCAGCGGGAGCCAGGATTCTCTCGGGTACAGCACCGGGAGGACCCAGTGGTATCATTTCCGCCTGTCCAGTGGAGCCCCCGCGTTCGTCGATTGGGGGTTCATCCCGTACAAGGACACCGAGGTCCTGCAGTGGTACGAGAGGGTGCGTGCCGCCGATGCCTTCTATACGGCCGACCGGGATGTCCGCTGCCGGATGGCGGGGGCATTGCGGGCACGATATGGGGTCACGCACATCATCCTGAAGAGTAATGATCTAGCCGTTTGCGGGTCGTGGAGGCTGGTCGAGCGAGACGACAACTACACCCTCTTCACCGTCGCCCCGGACTAACTACTGGGAGTCGTCGACCGCGGAGGATGGGAACCGCCGGGGAAGAGGAACGACAGCAAATCGAAGAGGGGCGCTCGCTTTTCTCCGGCTTTTCACCGTCTTCGGCCGCACCGCCGGTTCCTACCGCCACCGAGGCTGATCTCGGGGAGTTACCCCCCCAAGAAGACCCGCCGGGCTCTCGAAGTCCACGTGTGCGGCGTTT
>DATDQT010000102.1:0-16070 GCA_035292085.1 bacterium | reverse complement strand
TGGTCAGCGCCTATCTGCTCCACGACCAGGGCTGCCGCATCGTGGCCGCGAGCGACTCCGGGGGCGGGGTCTACAATCCCGACGGCTTCGATCCCCGGGCGCTGCTCAAACACAAGGAAGAATACGGTTCCGTGGCAGGATTCCGCGGAACCCAGAGCGTCACCAACGAGGAGCTCGTCGAGCTCCCCTGTGACATCCTGGTGCCCAGCGCCCTGGAGGGTCAGATTACCGGCGAGAACGCCCCGCGCGTGAAGGCCAAGATGATCGTCGAGGGTGCCAACGGCCCCCTGACCCCGGATGCCGACGAGATCCTCGAGGAGCGCAAAATCGCCGTGGCGCCCGACATCCTGGCCAACGCCGGCGGCGTCGTGGTGTCGTACTTCGAGTGGGTCCAGGGACTGCAACAGTTCTTCTGGACGGAGGAAGAGGTGAACCAGAACCTCGAGCGCATCATGGTCCGCAGCTTCGCGCAGGTCTGGAACACGGCCCAAGACAAACACGTCACGATGCGCACCGGGGCGCTGATCCGGGCCATCGAACGTGTGGCGGAAGCCTTGATGACGAGGGGCATCTATCCCTAGCCAACCAGGTGTCAGGTCTCAGGTGTCAGATCTCAGCATCCATTGGTCCGCCATCTGAGGCCTGAAAGCTGACACCTGAAACCTGGGGGGGGGTGGCCCGGATGTGGCCAATGGCGGTTCCTCGGCTCACTGTCGCCACCGTCGCTGTGGCCGGTCTTCTGGCCGGCGCGGTCGCGGGGTGGGCGCTGAAACCGGTCCCGGCCGCTTCACCGACAGCGACACCTGTGCCAGGCGCCCTCATTGGCGACGCCCTTGCAACATTGGATGATCTGGAAAAGTTGTCTGCCGGCGTGGTCGAAGTCCTGGACGATATGATCGGGGGCAACGTCAGCCGCGCCACTCTCGAGGGCGCGCGCGACTCGATGCAGGAGATCGTGGAGGGCCTCGGGGACGTGAAGAGCCAGATTGCCCAACTGCGACGCTAGGCAGCGCCCGGGGCGGGGGGCACCCAGGGGGAGGAGGATGTGGGGGTGCGGAGAACCTATACGCACGCTCACGAGAGGATAACTTCGCCGCGAGTATTGTGGAGGGGATCAGGCTCTGGCTCTTCATGTATGCCGGAGCGCTGGGGAGCGGAGAAGGGGGTGAGGGCGGGCAGGCAGGGGGAGTCTCGGCAGACCGTATTCGATCGATCACGTACGGAGGAGGGAGAGCACAGGATGAAGCGGTCTCGCATACCGGTTACACTTGCGGTCCTGGCGCTCGTCGCCGCGTTGCTGCTTCCGGACAATGTGCCGGTCAGCGCGCAGCAGAACGTCATCAAGATCGCGACCCAGAGCCCGCTGTCCGGCGGCCAGTCAACTCTGGGAGTGGGGATCAAGGATGGGGCACAGCTGTGCATCGATCAGCAGGCCGCAAGGATCGTCACCGGATTCCGCGTTCAGTTGGTGCCGTTCGATGACCAGGCCAAGCCTGACGTCGGCGTCGCCAACGCGAAGAACCTGGTGACCGACCCCGACATCTTGCTGGTGGTCGGGCACCTGAACTCCGGCGTTGCGATCCCCTCGTCTGAGGTCTACAATGACAACAACCTGGCGATGATCTCGCCGGCCAACACGAACCCCCTCATTACCGACCGCGGGTACCGCGTGGTCACCCGGGTCGTGGGCCGCGACGACGTCCAGGGCCAGGTGGGTGCCGAATTCGCCGGGAAGGACCTGAAGGTCAAGTCCGTTTACATCGTCCACGACAAGACCGCCTACGGTCAGGGCGTGGCCGAGTTCTTCCGCGACAACGCGCCCAAGAACGGAATCCAGGTCCTGGGGTTTGAGGGGACCGAGGAGAAGGCGAACTTCGACCCGATCCTCACACCGATCGGCGCACGGAACCCCGGCATGATCTACTTCGGTGGCATCTACGATCAGGCAGGCGTCTTCTTCAAACAGGCCCGGGCCAAGGGGATTAAGGCGCTGTTCATGGGCCCCGACGGCATGGACTCGACCGACCTGCCGAAGATCGCCGGCCAGGCGATTGTCGGGATGCACTACACGACCGTTGCCGGCCCGCCGGCCTTCTATCCTGGGGCGGCGAAGTTTATCGCGGACTTCAAAGCCAAGTACAAGCGTGACCCCGAGCCGTTCTCGGCTCAGGCATACGACTCGTGCTGGATCGGGCTGACCGCCCTCGCCAACGCCATCAAGGCCGCCGGCGGCAAGAAGCCGACGCGTCTGCAGGTGACCAACGCGGTGCGGAACATCAAGGGGTTCAAGGGACTCACCGCGACGTACAGCTTCGACGCGAAGGGCGATCCGGACCCTGCCGTCTACTTCGTGATCCAGATCGTCAGCTCAGACCCTGCGAAGTGGGGGCAGAACAAGCTCATCAAGACGCTGAGGATCAAACCGCCGGCTGCCAAGAAGTAACCGTTGGACCGGTTGGCGGGTCCGAAGATCACGTGAAGAACGGGAGGGGTCGCACGGCGGCCCCTCCCGTCTCGTAAAGGCGACCGTATGGAGTGGGACATCCTCATCAGGATCTTTCCCCAGGTCCTCGTCGACGGGGTCACGCTGGGCTTTGTCTACGCGCTGATCGCCCTCGGCTACACGATGGTCTACGGGGTCCTGGAGATGATCAACTTCGCCCACAGCGAGATCTTTGTGATGGGCGCGTTTGTTGGTGCGGAGGTTCTGCTCATCATGCAGGCGAGCGGCGCGCTCGGCTCAATCCCGGCACTGCCGCTGCTCGTCATCGTCCTGGCTGCCGGGATGGCGGCCGCAGGTGGGCTGGCCGTCGCGGTGGAGCGGGTAGCCTATCGGCCGCTGCGTGGGGCGCCCCGCTTGGTCCCGTTGATTTCCGCGATCGGCGTGTCATTTTTCCTCCAGGATGCCATCCGCCTGACCGAATCGCTGTGGCGGAACGCGTTCTTCCTGACCTACCCAACGATCGCGTTCTTCGACGAACGCATTCGGCTGGTCGCCACCGTCGACATTTCAGTGAAATCCCTGACCCTGATTGCGGTATCGATCCTGATGCTGGTTGGTTTGAGCCTCTTCGTCGGCCGGACGAAGCTGGGCAAGGCGATCCGCGCCGTGGCGGAGGACCAGGCCACCGCGGGCCTGATGGGCATCAACGTGAACGGGATGATTTCCCTGACGTTCCTCATCGGCGGCATGATGGGCGGGGCGGCGGGCGCATTGTTCGGCGTACAGTACGGGACGATCAATCCCTACACCGGATTCATTCCGGGCATCAAGGCATTCACCGCCGCGGTGCTGGGAGGGATCGGGAACATCCCTGGGGCCATGCTCGGCGGCGTCGTGCTCGGACTGCTGGAAAGCTTCGCCGCCTCGTACATGTCCTTGCTGTCGGGCGGGGCATTCGGGGCGGAGTACAAGGACATCTTTGCATTCAGCATGCTGATCCTGATCTTGATCTTCCGGCCTCGGGGCCTGCTGGGCGAGGTAGTCCGTGAGAAACTCTAGCGCGGCGATCCTCACCATCCGGGCCGTCCTGCGTCGCCCTCCCGTGGCAATGGTCTTAGCGTCCGTGTATATCCTTGGCACCGGCGCCCTGGTCGCGGGCACGCCCCGGTCCCTGCCGTTCTTCCTACTGTTCATCGGGTCGCTGCTGCTGTTGTACTACCTGCAGCTTCCAGCCTGGTTCAAGGCGGTCGGGATGGGCGTGACGCTGGCCCTGCTGATGCCGTTTTTCGGCACCCGCAATGGTTTCTATATGGAAGTTGCCACGCAGGTCGGGATCTTTGTGGCCTTGGCCTTGGGGTTGAACATCGTCGTCGGATTAGCCGGGCTCCTCGATCTGGGGTATGTGGCATTTTATGCGGTCGGCGCCTATACGTGGGCGATCTTCGGCTCGGGGCAACTGCTGAAGAGCTGGCCGCAGTTGAGCGGCATTTTCCCGTTGGGTGGGGGGTCGCCCACGGGCACGGCGTGGTTTTTCGTCTTTCTGCTGGTGGCCGTGGCCGTGGCGGCGATCACCGGGCTGCTGCTGGGGCTGCCGGTACTGCGCCTGCGCGGAGACTACCTGGCGATTGTCACTCTCGGGTTCGGCGAGATGATCCGGGTGCTGGCCAACAACCTGGATCACCCCCTCAACTTCACCAACGGACCCATCGGGATCACCCCGATCGCCCGGCCGCCCATCGGACCGATCCAGTGGGCGCTGGGGGCGCTGGGCATTGAAGCGACTCCGGCGCAGATCTACCCGGTCTATTTCTACTTCATCGTGCTTCTGGTCGTGGGCATCGTGATCACCGTCACCAACCGGTTCAAGAACTCGCACATCGGCCGGGCCTGGGAGGCCATCCGTGAAGACGAGCCGGCGGCCATCGCCATGGGGGTCCCGCTGGTCCGGATGAAACTGCTCGCGTTCGCCGCAGGCGCGTCGTTCGCCGGCGCGATGGGCGTCCTGTTTTCCGCCAAGCAGTTCTTCATCAACCCCGAGTCGTTCACATTCCTGGAGTCGATCGGCGTGCTGACGATGATCATCCTGGGCGGCATGGGCAGCATTCCCGGGGCGATCCTGGGGGCGACGGGCGTCACGATCCTCAACCTCCAGATCCTCAAGCAGTTCTCCCTGACCCTCAACGATTGGAAAAACGCCGGAGTGACGATCCTCGGCTACAATCTTGCGAACTTGCCGCCGCAGCTCGAGCCCGCCAAGTATGAACGGATGGTCTTCGGGGTCATTTTGGTGTTGATGATGATCTTCCGGCCACAGGGCATCATCCCGTCTCGCCGCCGGAAGATGGAGTTCGAGGAGGCGGCGCTGGAGAAAGAAGAGTTTGCCGCCGAAGTGGTGGATACCGTGGAACCGAAGGCCGAGTAGTGGCGATCTTCGAAGCGCACGGCGTGACCAAGCGGTTCGGCGGGCTGGTCGCCGTCAACCAGGTCGAGTTCGCCCTGGATGAGGGGATGATCGCGTCGATCATCGGTCCCAACGGCGCCGGCAAGACGACGCTGTTCAACGTGTTCACCGGCGTCTACCGGCCGGAAGAAGGCAGCGTCCGCTTCGACGGCCACGAGCTGATCGGATTGCGCGCCGATCAGATCACAACGTTGGGAATGTGCCGTACGTTTCAGAACATCCGTCTGTTCGGAAACATGACGGTGCTCGAGAACATCCTCGTCGGCATGCATTCCCGGCTGAAACTGTCTGCGGTCGACGCGCTCCTGCGGACGCGCCGCTTCGCACAGGTGGAGCGCGCTGCCCTGGAACGTGCCCAGGAGATCCTGCGGCTCATCGGGCTGCAGGGCAAGGGCGACGAGCTGAGCAAGAACCTGGCCTACGGCGACCAGCGGCGGCTGGAGATCGGCCGTGCGCTGGCGTCGGAACCCAAGCTGCTCCTGCTGGACGAACCGACGGCGGGCATGAGCCCGACCGAGGCCCGGACTTTGATGCGGTTTCTCCGCAAGCTGCGCACTGACCTGAGCCTGACGATTCTGTTGATCGAGCACAACATGCGCGTGGTGATGGGCGTCTCAGAGCGCGTGACCGTGCTTGACTACGGGCTGAAGATCGCCGAGGGGACGCCCGAACACGTCCAGCGTGACGCGCGTGTGATTGAGGCGTATCTGGGGACGCGCAAGGTGGCTTCCGGCTGATGGCACTGCTGGAACTGGACAACCTACAGGTTTTCTACGGCCATATCCACGCCCTCAAGGGGATTTCGCTCACGGTGGACCAGGGGGAGGTCGTGGCCCTGCTGGGGAGCAATGGGGCGGGAAAGACCACAACGCTGCGGACCATCTCCGGGCTGATGCGTCCGCGGCAAGGCCGCGTGCTGCTGGAAGGGGAAACCATCGACCACCTGCCGCCGCACGTCATCGTGAACCGGGGGATCGGGCATGCGCCGGAAGGACGGCGGATCTTCGCGCGGCTGACGGTCCGGGAGAACCTCGAGATGGGCGCTTACTCGCGCACTGACCAGGGCGCGATCCGCGACGACATGGACCGCGTGTTCACGCTCTTCCCGCGCCTCAAGGAACGGATCGCCCAGGTGGCCGGGACCCTTTCCGGCGGCGAACAGCAGATGCTGGCGATCGGGCGCGCGCTCATGACCCGGCCCCGGTTGATGCTGCTCGACGAACCGTCGATGGGACTGGCCCCGCTGTTGGTGGAGCAGATTTTCGAGACCATCCGCGACATCAACGCGCAGGGGACGACGATCCTGCTCGTCGAGCAGAACGCCTTCATGGCGCTGACCGTCGCCCAGCGCGGCTACGTGCTGCAGACCGGTGAGATCACCCTCTCCGGGACGGCGGCGGAGCTGCAGGAAAACGACGAGGTAAAGCGGGCCTACTTGGGAGGCTAGTTCGTCTTCCAGCCGTTCTTCGGCAGCGTCACGACGAAAGTCGTGCCCTCGTCCAGCCGGCTGCGCACGCTGATGTGGCCGCCGTGCGCTTCCACGATGTGTTTGGCAATCGCCAGCCCCAGCCCCGTGCCCCCGGACACGCGCGTGCGCGAGCGGTCGGACCGGTAGAAACGTTCGAAGACGTGGGGCAGGTCGTCGGCCGGGATTCCGCGGCCGGTGTCGGACACGGACAGTTCCACTTCGCCGTTGCGCGCGTGGACGGCCACGCTGATCCGACCGCCGGCGGGCGTGTACTTCAGCGCGTTGTCGATGAGGTTCGTGACCACCTGTTCCAGCCGGTCGGCGTCGGCGCTGACCACGATGCCGCGTGGGCTGTTCTCGCGGAGGTCGAGTCTCGCCGTCTCAGCGAGGGGACGGAGTTTGTCGACCGTCTGCGACACCAGGGCTCCCACGTCGACCGCCGTCAGTTCCAGCGCCACACGCTTGCTCTCGAGCCGCGAGAGATCCATCAAGTCGTCGACGAGCTTGACCAGACGGTCCGCCTCGTTGTCGATGATCGTCAAGAACCGCCGGCGCGTCTCCTCGTCGGCCATCGCGCCCCCGAGCAGAGTCTCGGCGAACCCCTTGATAGACGTCAGCGGCGTGCGCAGTTCGTGTGAGACGTTGGCCGTGAGTTCGCGGCGCAGCCGCTCGGACTGCCGCAGCTCGGTGACGTCTCGCAGGACGGCGACCGCGCCCGCGATCCCGCCGTCCTCGCCCTGAATCGGCGCACAGTGCGCCTCCACCACGCGGTCGCCGAGGGATCCGGGCGGCAGTTCGTCGACGCCCACCCGGCCGCGCTCGGTCGCATCCTCGAACATCGCCGTCAGGCGACTGTCACCCACGACCTCGTGCACGGGCCGGCCCCCGACCGCGTCCCTGCGGATCCCCAGCATCTCCTCGGCGGCCCGGTTGAGGAGGACGATGCGCCCGTGACGGTCGGTCGCCAGCAGCGCGTCGGACATACCGGCAATGATGGCTTCGATCTTGGTGCGTTCCTGGGAAATCTCCGCGATCGTTCGCTGTAGCCGGTCGGCCATCGTGTTGAAAGTCTGGCCGAGCCGGCCGAGTTCTTCCGTATCGTCCGCCGGCGCCCGGCCGGCGAAATCCCCCGCGGAAATCCGTTCCGCCACCTGGGTGAACTCGTCCAGCGGTCGCGTGATCCGGCGGGACAGGCGTCCACCGACGAACCATGCGGCGGCCAGACCAAGCAGCATCGCCGTCCCTAACGCCGGCAGCATCGATCTCAACTGGCGGAAGACCCAGGCAAGGGGAACGGATACCTGGACGGCGCCGATGACCCGCTCCTTCGGATCGAGAATCGGCGCAGCGGCGAAGACGCGCGTCTCGCTGGATACGGGATCGTACCGCACCGATTGGGCTTCTTCTCCCGCCAGGGCCGACCGGACTTCCGCGAGGGCCGGATCAACCCGGCCCGAGGACGTCCGGCCGGACGCATCCAGGACGGTGATGACGGCGTCCGGGCGCCATTTGAATTCCTGCGCCATCGTCTGCATCGTGGCCAGGTCGTGCCGCCCGGCATACTCCTCCATCATCAGCGAGATCAGCCTGGCCTGGATGCCGACGACGTAGCGGTAGGTCCGTTCATACTGCCGTTCCAGCGCGGTGCCGACGTAGGCCGTGAAGATCAGCAGCACAACAAAGACGAGGAGCAGGTAGGAAGACGTGATCCGCCAGCGGATCGAGCGCCGCCTTGCCGTGCCCCGTGCCTCGTGCCCCGTGCCTCGACGAGGTCTATCGCTTGCTGCCGTTGCCATTGGACCGCCCCGCGGATCCTTTTGAATCGGAAGCTCCCTTAAATTTGTACCCCACGCCGCGTACGGTGATAATGAAGCGGGGGGACGCTGGATCGTCCTCGATCTTCTCGCGCAGCCGGCTGATGTGCATGTCGACCGTCCGCGTGCTTCCGTAGTAATCGTACCCCCAGATGTGCTCGAGCAGGAAATCCCGGGTGAACACGCGGTTCGGGTGGCTCATCAGCAACCTGAGGAGATCGAACTCTTTGGCCGTCAGGTCGACCGGGCGGCTGTTGAGGCTGGCCTCATGCGTCGCCGGATCGAGCGCCAGCCCGCCGATGGCCAGCGGCTCGGTGCTTCCGTCCGGGGCCGGGGCGGTCCGCCGGAGGATGGCGCGGACGCGGGCCACGAGTTCGCGCGGGCTGAACGGTTTGGTCACGTAGTCGTCCGCGCCCAGTTCGAGCCCGACGACCCGCTCGAGTTCCCCGTCTTTGGCGGTCAGCATGATGATCGGCACGCCCGACTCCCGGCGGATCTGCCGGCAGACTTCCAGGCCGTCCACGTAGGGCAGCATGATGTCCAGGACGATCAGGTCCGGGTGCCCCTGGCGGGTTTTCGTCAATGCCTCGTCGCCGTCATGGGCGGTCAGCACCTCGAATCCCTCTTGCAGCAGGTTGTACCTGACCAATTCGACGATGTGCGGTTCGTCGTCCACCACGAGAATCTTCTGCGTCACATCACACCTCTCACTTCGCCGCCGAGATACCCCGTGAACGTGATCAAGACGGCCCCGGCCAGGCCGAGACCGACATACACGGGCATCGGCATCGCCCGCCAGCGCAGCCGCGCCCAGAAGCTGACCGCATACAGCGCCGTCGTCCCGTAGGCGAAGAAGCTGTGAATCCTGTGCATGTCAATGAAGGCCTGGCCCACTCCTTGCGCCACCAGCGGCCGGTAATCCACGAAGCCCATGACGATCGCCGCCGCCGCGCCCAGCAACCCCAGACCAATCAGGTACCGCGACCCGCTGTGGAAGAAGGGCTGCCGGGTCAGTCCATACAGCACATCGAACAGGAAGCTCGTCGTCCACAGTGCAATCGGAAAGTGCACGAACATTGGATGAAAAAGGAACATCGCCGCCGCTGCCCGCCTCGTGGATGAAGTTTGGGTTCATTATAGCGTCCGGAGCGCGTGGCTCCGCCCCCGTCCCAATATGGGTCACATCTCAGTAACGCGACGGTAACGGGGCCAGACGAGGTTCGATGCGCATACCGTCGAAGAAGGGACCAGAGCCTGGAGGTGTTTCAGTTGAGCGACGAGGTGTACGCGTTTCCCCACGCCCCGTCCCCCGAGGCGATGGAATGGGCCGGGACGCCGATCGGGGCGGGGAACTGCATCACCCGCACCAAGACCCGCACCGCGGTCCACGACAAGTCGGTCGACGAGAAGCCGGGGCTTCGGGACGCCTTGGTCAACGCGGCCGTGAATCACCTGACCCGCCAAGCCGGCCACGATGACGTCTACCGCCACGACGTGGTGATCCACGGGGTGCGCGTGCGTGCGACGACCAACTCTCTCCACCTCTACGACTTCTGGGTGGACAACTGGTACAGCCCGGAGGAATGGAAGACCATCACGGGGTTGACCCCGCCCCGGGACCCGCAGGTCACCGTGTATGCGCTGGGCGGCGTGAGCGATCAGCAGGAAGCCGCGTACTACAGCCGCCAGACCAGCACCATCGTCTTCTTCAACACGGCCTACTACGGCCAGTTGAAGAGCTGGGTGTTGGGCGCGGTCGGCCGCGTCCTGGCCGAAGACTACGGGATCCACTCCGTGCACGGGGCCTGCGTCGAGAAAGACGGCAAAGGCGTGCTGTACATTGCGCCGACCGGGACCGGGAAGAGTACCTCGTCGTATGGGCTGGTGACATTCCCCAACACGCGCTTCCACTCCGACGACTGGGTGTACGTGCGCTACACGTACGCCACCGCGGGGACGCGCCTGCACCCGATGCGGATCACGCCGCGCGACGGCCAGGAGATCAAAGGATTCCGCGTATTCCGGTGGCTTGCCGAACACGGCGGCGCGCACGGCGACGCGTCGGTGACCGGGCTCGATCTTTCCAACCGCGAACTGACGGTCCCGGTCGCGGACCTGGATCTCTCGGTCCGACCGGTCGCCTACGCCTTCACGTCCGAGAAGATCTTCTACCTGCGGACCAACCTGGTGGAGAACTTCCCGCTGTCCGCGGCCCAGATGCTGCGGTCGAAAATGGAGAACGTCCCCGATCTCACCCCCCGCTATCAGAAGGAGCACGGTGAGATGCTCGACGACCTGCTCGCCGCCATCCGCGCGGAAGGCGGGGAAGTGACTGAGTACTTCGCCGGGATCTCTCCCGAGGACGTGAAAGTGCTGCTGGGCCGGATGATCGCGTTCGATAACGCCCGGGCGATGCTGGACATCACCATGGTCCTGCCCGCCGATCGTGTGTACAGCAACCCCATGGAGCCCGCGCGGCTGGCCAGCGTCATTCTCTTGAAGCGGGACCGCGACGACCGCGCCGTCGTGGAACACCTCAAGCTGGATGCGTTCATCGGGCGGCTCCTCATCGGCGAAACGCCCGACAAAAAGCGGGAGGTGGCGTACAACGCGTACCGGGCCGTGGATGACGAGCAGGAGCGCGCGCATCTGAAGCGCCTCGAGGCCGACGCGGCGCGCCGGGGCAATGGTGATGCGCCCGCCGCCCTGTTTGCCGCGTATGACGGCCGGGCCGATGCGCCGGAATCGCTGGCGGAGGAGTTCGAGCTCTTCCGGGTGATGTACGAGGCGGCGCGCACGTACGGGCTCAACACCATCTTGACCGCCGATCCGCAGGTGAAAGACAAGAAGGAAGCCGTCGGGCTGACGATGGACCTCATCGCCCGGCTGGTCGACGATGAACCCTCGCCGCTGCGGTTGACGCTATCGGACTACCGGTCGCTCCTCCCGGCGTCAGCCCGCGCGGAGTGACCGGCAGGGACCGTTCGTGCTGAGCGTGTCGAAGCGCGAACCATGGTGCGAACGGATGGGCGGATGAGGGCGCTCGCGAAAACCGACGCCGGTCCCGGGCTCGAACTCATTGACGTCCCCGTGCCGGAGCTCGGCCCTGGCGACGTGCTCGTGCAAGTGTTCGCCGGCGGCGTCTGCGGCACCGATCTCCACATCTATCAGTGGGATGCCTGGGCTCGATCGCGCATTCTGCCGCCCCGGGTGATCGGACACGAGTTCTGCGGGACCGTCGCGGGCCTGGGGACGGAGGTCACGGAGGTCGCCGCCGGGGATTTCGTCTCCGCCGAGGGCCACGTGGCCTGCGGCCGGTGCCATTCCTGCCGCACGGGATCCCCTCACATCTGCGAGCGCCTGCAGATCATCGGAGTGGACCGTGACGGCGGATTTGCCGAGTATGTGGCGGTGCCGGCGGGCAACGTCTGGAAGCTTGACCCGTCGATTCCGCGCGACGTCGCCGCGGTGATGGACCCGCTCGGGAACGCCGTGCACACCGCGCTGCAAACGCCGCTGGTGGGGAAGGCCGTCGCCGTCATCGGGTGCGGCCCCATCGGTCTGATGGCCATTCCGATCTGTCACATGGCGGGGGCGGCGCTCGTGGTCGCCTCCGACGTGGCGGAACCGCGGCTGGCCCTGGCGCGCCGGATGGGCGCGGACCTCGTCCTCAACGCGTCGGCCGAGGACGTCCCGGCGCGGATCCGTCAGGCGACCGGCGGCCGGGGCGCGGACGTCGTGCTGGAGATGTCGGGCCATCCCCGCGGACTGCGGGACGGGCTGCGGGCATTGGGTAACGGCGGCTGGGTGTCGCTGCTGGGTCTGCCGTCCGGTCCGGTGGACATCGACCTGGCGAACGAGGTGATCTTCAAGGAGGCGCACCTGGCGGGGGTGTTTGGCCGGCGGATGTGGGAAACGTGGGAACAGGCATCCGCCCTGCTGAACATGGGGCTGGACATCACGCCGGTCATCACACATCGTTTCCCGCTGGAACGGTTTGAGGAAGCCTTTGCGCTGCTGCAGAGCGGTGAGGCGGGGAAGGTGATCCTGTACCTATGAAACCTACCGGAAACCGGAAACAGGAAACCGGAAACGGGAAACCGGGAATAGGAGCGGACACCATGAGTAATCCGCTCGGTTATCTAGACATTGAACTAAATGGACTCCGCGAGAAAGGCTTGTTCCGCTGGCCGCGGCTGCTGGAAGGTCCGCAGGAGCCGGTCGCCGTCTACGACGGCCGCGAGGTTATCAACCTCTGCTCGAACAACTACCTGGGCCTCGCCAACCACCCCGCACTCAAAGCCGCCGCGCGGCAGGCGTTGGATGACTTGGGCATCGGGTCGGGCGCCGTCCGGACCATTGCTGGCAACATGGCCATCCACCGCCAGGTTGAGGACGAACTCGCCCGGTTCAAGCTTACGGAAGCCACGCTGTTGTACCAGTCCGGGTTCACCGCCAATGCGGGTACCGTGTCGGCCATCCTCGGGAAAGACGATGTGATCGTGTCCGATGAACTCAATCACGCGAGCATCATCGACGGCGCGCGGTTGTCCGGCGCCGAGAAGAAGATCTATCCGCACAAGGACGTCGGCGCCGCCCGCCGCCTGCTCGAGGAGTCGCGCGGGGCGCGGCACGTCCTGCTGATTACCGACGGCGTATTCAGTATGGACGGAGACATCGCGCCGCTGCCGGACCTCGTGGCACTCGCCGAAGCGTACGGCGCCATCATGATGGTCGATGACGCCCACGCCAGCGGGGTCCTGGGCCGGGCGGGACGGGGGACCATCGACCACTTCAACCTCCACGGGCGCGTACACATCCAGGTCGGCACTCTGTCTAAGGCCTTCGCCTGCCAGGGTGGGTATGTGGCCGGCAGCCAGACCCTGGTCGACTACCTGATCCACCGCGCGCGCCCGCTGCTGTTCAGCACCTCGCACCCCCCCTCGGTGGCGGCCAGCGCGCTGGCCGCCGTACGGCTGGTGCAGGAGCAACCGGAGATCATCGAGCGGCTGTGGGAGAACACACGGTTCTTCAAACGCGGACTGACGCAGCTGGGATTCGATACGGGGATGAGTGAAACGCCGATTACGCCCGTGATCACCGGCGACGAGCGTCTGGCAGTAG
This sequence comes from bacterium, assembly GCA_035292085.1. GTDB lineage: Bacteria > Sysuimicrobiota > Sysuimicrobiia > Sysuimicrobiales > Kaftiobacteriaceae > DASXUC01. The sequence continues at coordinate 2,760 of DATDQT010000102.1, read as the reverse complement.
ACCTGTCAGACCGTCTGTTCGACGCCGGCGTATTTGCCCTAGGGATCGCGTTTCCCACCGTGCCGCGCGGCAAGGCACGCGTCCGGACGATCGTCACCGCGGGTCACACGCAGCAGCAACTTACCCGGGCCCTCGGCGCATTCGAGCAGGTGGGACGCAGCCTCCGCATCATCCCATGAAAGCGTTCACCAGACTCTCGACCCCCGACGGAGCGCGCGAGGCGTTTGCCCGCGTGTTCCAGGGGAGACCGCTGGGCACGGAGCGTGTGCCGCTGCTCGAGGCCGTAGGCCGGATCCTTGCCGCGGACATCAGGGCGGCCGAAGACCTGCCCGCCTTCGACAAATCGACCGTCGACGGGTATGCCGTGCGGGCATCCGACATGACCGGGGCGTCATCGGGCACGCCCGTCCGGCTGGCGATTGTCGCAGAGGTGGTAATGGGGCGACGGCCGGCCGAACCGGTTGGATCAGGCGAGGCCGTGCGGATTCCCACGGGCGGTGCCCTCCCGCCGGACGCGGACGCCGTCGTCATGCAGGAACATACGGTCAGGCATGACCGGGGATTGTCGGTGGAGCGCGCCGTCCGGTCCTGGGAGAATGTCGTGCGCCGAGGCGTCGATGTCCGGGCGGGGGACCTGGTCCTTCGTGCCGGACGGAAACTACGGCCGGCCGACCTTGGTCTGCTGGCGGGGTTGGGGCACGCCGCCGCGGAGGTGTACGTCCGCCCCGTGGTCGCGCTCATCGTGACCGGCGATGAACTCGTGCCTCCGGGCCACACCGCGGGGGACGGCCAGATCTACGATATGAATACGTACACGCTCAGCGGGATGATTGCATCGGCCGGGTGCGTCGCGAGGTCGTTCGGGATCGTCGGCGATAACCTCGCCGTGCTCACCGGCCGCTCGCGCGAGGCATGGCAGAGCGCCGACGCCGTCATCGTCTCCGGGGGGAGTTCGGTCGGAGAGAAAGACTACGTCGCCGACGCCATCGCCGCCCTGGGGGATCCCGGCATCATCGTGCACGGGATTGCGATCCGACCGGGGAAACCCACCATCCTCGCCGTCGCCGGAGGGAAGCCGGTCTTTGGCCTCCCGGGGAACGTGGTGTCTGTCCTGGTCACGTTTGACCAATTCGTCCGCCCGGTGCTCGAGCAGATGACCGGACGGGATGAACCGCCCCGTCCCGGCACGTCCGTGCGGGCGCGGCTGACCGCACGGCTCGCCGCCGGAGATCGCGAGGATCACGTGCGCGTGGCGCTCGGTGAACGGGGCGGCATGTTGCTGGCGTCTCCGCTGCCTGGCGGCTCTGCGGTGATCACGTCCATGGTCAAGGCAGACGGGATTGTCGTCATCCCCATCGGCACCATCCTTGAGGAAGGGACGGATGTTGAAGTCAAATTGCTCGAGTGACTGCTGACCCATGACCCGCGAATCGAAAGCCTATCCGAAACGAAGGCGACCCGGACACCGGACCCCGGACACCGGACCCCGGAAGTTGACGCACGTCGACGCCGCGGGCCGGGCCCGCATGGTGAACGTGTCCGAGAAGCCGGCCACGCTTCGCTCAGCGACGGCGCGGGGTGAAGTCCGGATGAAGCCGGCGACACTCCGGCTGATCATGGAGAACAAGATCGCCAAAGGCGACGTGCTGGCCGTGGCGCAGGTGGCCGGCGTGATCGCGGCCAAACGCACCGACGAGTTCATTCCGATGGCGCACCCGATTCCCCTGACCGCGGTGGACGTCCGGTTCACGCTCACGCGGGGGACACCGCGGGTGCTGATCGAGGCTACGGCCGGCACGGTCGCCCGAACGGGGGTCGAGATGGAGGCCCTCGCCGCGGTGTCTGCCGCGGCGCTGGCCATCTACGACATGTGCAAGGCGGTCGATCGCGAGATGGTAATCGGCCGCATCCGCCTCGTTCGGAAGTCCGGAGGCCGCAGCGGCGAGTATCGCCGCAGCGGGGAGGCGTGAGCGATCGACCCCTCGACGGGATCAAGGCCGCCGTGCTGACGCTCAGCGACTCGGTAGCTCGGGGCCGGCTGCATGACACCAGCGGCGACCTCATCGCGCAGATGCTCTCGCAGTCTGGCGCCGAGGTGGTTTCCCGAGACGTGTTGCCGGACGACGCCGATGCCATCGCCGCCCGCTTAGAGTTCTACGCCGACGACCTGCGTGCCGACGTGGTGTTGACCACCGGAGGCAGCGGTCTGGCGCCGCGCGACGTGACGCCTGAAGCGACGCTGCGGGTCGTGGATCGGATCATCCCCGGCATCGGTGAGGCCGCGCGGATGCAGACGCTCGAGAAGACGCCGCTGGCCATGCTCTCACGCGGCGTGGCAGGGCTGCGCCGGAACACCGTCATCATCAATCTCCCGGGATCTCCGAAGGCGGTGGCCGAGTGGCTGGAGGTCATCCGACCGGTTCTCCGCCACGCCGTAGATCTGGCGCGGGGGACGCCTCAAGACTGGGGCAAACCTCACGGCTAGTCCGTGAAATACCCTCTCCCCCTTGGGGGGGAGACGGTAGGGTGAGGGGCCATGCGACCCGCCAACCACTGTTTCGTCTGCGGCCGCGACAACCCAATCGGGCTGAAACTTATCTTTGAGCCCTCCGGCGACGGCGTCCGCGCGGAATTCACTCCTTCCGACCTGCATGTCGGATACGACGGTCTCGTCCACGGTGGCATCATCTCCGCACTGGTCGACGACGCGCTGGCGAACTTCTGGTTTACCCGCGGTCAGGAAGCCATCACCGCGAAGAT
>DATDQT010000101.1:0-21919 GCA_035292085.1 bacterium | reverse complement strand
AAGGACGGCGTCACTTTCCCCGCCCATCCAAATTGGAATCGGGCGCTGCACGGGCAGCGGGTTGATCCCGGCGTCGACGATGTGATGGAAGCGCCCGCGAAACGTCACGACCTCCTGCGTCCACAGCTTCCGCAATACCCGCACCTGCTCTTCCATCCGTGCGCCTCGCGTGTGCCAGTCCATCTCTAACGCTTCGTACTCGACCGTGTTCCAGCCGATGCCCACGCCCAGTCGCAGCCGGCCGCGGCTGAGGATGTCAACCTCTGTCGCCTGTTTGGCGACCAGCGCCGTCTGGCGCTGCGGCAGGATCAGAATCCCGGTGGCGAGTTCGATGCTGGTTGTCTGGCCCGCGAGGAACGCCAGTAGGGTGAAGATTTCATGGAAAGGATCCTCATACGTGTAGCCCAGCCAGTTCTCAGCACGGGGGACGGCGCCCAGCACGTGGTCGTAGGCCAGCAGATGGTGGTACCCGAGTGCTTCGGCGGCCTGCGCGATACCGGCGACGGCCCGCGGGTCGCTGCCGATTTCCGTGGTGGGGAAGACTACGCCGAGGCGCATCGCCACGTGGCGCGGTCGCTATCCTCCGCCGGGTGTCCCCGCCGGGGGCGGGGCGCCGGCCGGTACGTCGGCTGGAGGCGCGCTGCGCGCCGCCCACACCTTCGCCGACAGCGCGCCGAATCCGACCAGGACCGCCGCGGCGCGGAAGATCCAGCCGACGATCGGAAGAGCCATCAGCGCGACGACGGCGATGACGCCGACCAGCATCGTCAGATACGGTGCGCGGGCGGGGCCGCTGCCTCGTAAGGGTGGGACGATCCGCTCCCCCAGCCAGGCCGCGGTGAATACCGTGGCGGGATACAGCGTGGCCGCGTATAACAGCAGGGCGATGCCTCCCAGTGGGATTCCCAGGAGCGTGATGAAGAGGAGGACGGCGGCGATGGGGATCAGGACGGCCAGCACCAATCCGCCGAGCAGGCTTATCCAGAAACCGCGGCGGATCCGGTCGGCGACGGCGAACACGCCGCGCGCGCTGATGGCCAGGGCGACGAACCCCAGCACCAACAACCACACGGTTTCCACCACCGCGGGGAGCCAGCGCACGCCGGAGATCCCGAACGGACTGACGACCCGGCGGCGGGCCGGCGGCGGGACCCGGCGCTCGATCCCGCCGCTGATCTGCGCGCCCTGCCGGATGTCGGCGTTGTCTCTGACCGAGTAGGTCAGGCGGCCGCCAATCCGCGCCGTCTCGGCGACGATGAGTGTATCGGCGGTCACCTCGACGTTGCCGGAGATGGTCCCGGCGATGACGACGCGGCCGCCGTTGAAGAAGGCCCCGCGTGCCACCGCTCCATCGTGGCGGATCCGACCGCCCAGCGCGACGAGATCGCGGCCGATCTGTGCCCGCTCGAGCACCCGAACCGTCGCGCCGGCGAGCACGGCGTCCGTCCCGACCGTGCCGGCGACGGTGACCCGGCGTCCCGCCGCGCGCACGCTGCGGTCGACGCGGGACTCGAGGTCGACCGTGGCGCCCGCGGCCAGCACGGCGCCGGTGACCGGCGCACTGATGGTGATCCGGTATCCGGCGGCGACCACGTCGCCGTCGATCGGAGCGCGGATCTCGATCGTTTGGGCGCCGACGTAGAGGTCGTCTTGCAGCGGGTCGCTGATGATCACGGTGTCGCCGCCGCGCGGCACGAAGGCCAGCGCGGGTGCGGGGATGCCGAGGATCAGCAGGATGATGGCTCCCGCGGCCGCACACCGTGCCATGATCAGTCGCCTCCCGATGGTCCGCCGTCGAGTCGGCGTGTTCGTGCCGCGCACGAATTCTCCTATGCCGGCCGGCGTAGAGGAGACCTCCGCCGGTCCGCGGAAGCATCGATAAACTCCGCCCGCACCCGATGGAGGAGACGAGTGCCTACAGCCGCCGAGCAGCAGCGCGTGTCGCGCCGGCAGTTCGTGAAAGCCGTTGCCGCGGGAATCGTGACGGCCGGGATCTGGGGAGATCTGGTCCTGTCCGGCCAGGCGGCCACCGTCACGGGGCCGCCGGTGTCGGCCGCAGACGCACTGCAGCGGTTGAAAGACGGCAATCGCAGAGCGGCGGCGGGCCGGTTCACGATCGGTGACAGGCTCGTCTCCCAGCGCGTCCGCACTGCGGCCGTGCAGCGTCCATTCGCGGCGATTCTCGGCTGCGCGGATTCGCGCGTGCCGGTGGAACTGATTTTTGATCACGGGATCGGCGAACTCTTCGTCGTCCGGGTGGCCGGAAACACCGCGGGCACCCTGGTCAAAGGGAGCATCGAGTACGCGGTCGAGCATCTCCATGTTCCGCTGCTGGTCGTACTCGGACATCAGCGGTGCGGCGCGGTCGAAGCCGCCATCGAGTCCGTGCAGACCGGCCGGCCGGCTCCCGGCCACATCGACAGTCTGCTCGCGCCGATCCGGCCGGTGGTGCGGCGTCTGGGCAACCGGCCCGATCTGCTGGCGGAGGCGGTGACCGCGAACGCGCGCACCGTCGCCGAGACGCTGAGGCGCGACGACCAGCTCGCCGAGCACGTGGCCAGCCGCTCGCTCACCGTCACCAGCGCCGTGTACAGTCTCGATACCGGTCTCGTGCGGTGGCTGTGATGAAGGCCATCGAGGCCCTGCTGCTGGAAGGCCGGCGGTTCGCCCCGCCGGCGCCGTTTACGGCGCGGGCGGCGGCGGCCGATCCAGAGGTGTACGCGCGCGCGGAGCGCGACCCGGAGGGATTCTGGGCCGCGGCCGCGTCGGAACTCCACTGGTTCCGGCGCTGGGACCGCGTGCTGGACTGGAATCTCCCCTACGCGCAGTGGTTCGTCGGCGGGACGACCAACCTCGCCTACAACTGCCTGGACCGGCAGCTCGAACTCGGCCGCGGCGGCAAGACCGCGTACATCTGGGAAGGCGAGCCCGGCGACACCCGCACGATGACCTACGCCGAGCTCCACCGCGACGTCTGCAGGTTCGCCAACGTGCTCAAGTCATTGGGGGTGCGCCGCGGGGATCGGGTGGCCATCTACCTCCCGATGATCCCGGAACTCCCCATCGCGATGCTGGCCTGCGCCCGCATCGGCGCGGCGCACACCGTGATCTTCGGGGGGTTTTCGGCCGAGTCGCTGTCCGGCCGCATCAACGACGCGCAGGCGAAAGTCCTCATCACTGCCGACGGCGGCTGGCGGCGTGGGGCGGTCGTGCCGCTTAAGCGCAGCGCCGACGAGGCGATGGCGGCGTCTCCGAGTGTCGAGCATGCCGTGATCGTGCGGCGGGTCGGGGACCGCTCACCGGTGCAGTGGCAGCACGGCCGCGATCACTGGTGGCACGACCTGATGGCGGCCGCCGCTCCCGACTGCCCGGCGGAGGAACTGGACAGCGAGGAACTGCTGTACATTCTGTACACCAGCGGGACGACCGGGAAGCCCAAGGGGATCGTCCACACTACGGGCGGCTACATGGTCGGGACGTACCTCACGACCCAGTGGATCTTCGACCTCAGAGAGGACGACGTCTACTGGTGCACCGCCGACATCGGCTGGGTCACGGGGCACTCGTACATCGTCTACGGCCCCCTGGCCAACGGCGCGACCGGCGTGATGTACGAAGGCAGCCCGGACTTCCCGGACAAGGACCGGTTCTGGAGCATCGTCGAGCGCCATCGTGTGACCGTGCTGTACACTGCGCCCACGGCCATCCGCACGTTCATGAAGTGGGGGCCGCAGTACCCGCAGCGGCACGACCTGTCATCGCTGCGGCTGCTGGGGACGGTGGGCGAGCCGATCAATCCGGAGGCCTGGGTCTGGTACTACTTGCACATCGGCGGCGAGCGCTGCCCGATTGTGGACACCTGGTGGCAGACCGAAACCGGGATGATCCTCATCACGCCGCTGCCCGGCCTCACCACGTTGAAGCCCGGCTCGGCGACCCGCCCGTTCCCGGGCATCGGGGCCGACATCGTCAATGAACGCGGCCAGCCGGTGGGTCCCACCGAAGGCGGCTACCTGGTGCTCACCCGCCCGTGGCCGGCGATGCTCCGCGGCATCTACGGCGATCCCCAGCGGTATCAGCAGCAGTATTGGACGCGGTTCCCCGGGGCGTACTTCACCGGCGACGGGGCGAAGCGGGACGAGGACGGGTACTTCTGGCTGCTCGGCCGGGTCGACGATGTCATCAACGTCGCGGGCCACCGCATCGGAACCTACGAGGTCGAGTCGGCGCTGGTCGACCATCCGGCGGTGGCGGAATCCGCGGTCATCGGGGTGACCGACGCCGTGAAAGGGCAGGCGATCGCCGCATTCGTCACGCTCAAGGAAGGGAACACCGGCGGACCGGAGATGATTGGCACGCTCAAAGAGCACGTGACCAAGAAGATCGGTGCGCTGGCGCGACCGCAGGAGATCATGTTCACCGCGGAACTGCCCAAGACACGCAGCGGGAAGATCATGCGCCGGCTGCTGCGCGACATCGCCGAAGGCCGCGTGCTCGGGGACACGACCACGCTGGCCGATCCGTCGGTGGTGCAATCCCTCAAAGACCGGTACGAGGAGGAAGCAGGGTAGACTGAGAATGTGGAAGATCCGCGCACCCGCGAACTACGCATCCTCAACGCCATCGCCGAAGCGCTGAACAGCGCGCCCGACGTACAGCAAGCACTCGACCGCACCCTCGACCTGGTCACCGACCTGCTGGGTCTACGCACGGGGTGGATCTGGCTGGTCGACCCCGAGAGCCGCCAGTTCTATAGCGCCGCCGCGCGCGATCTCCCGCCGTACCTGCTCGAACCGGTGCGCATGACCGGAAAGTCGTGCTGGTGCATCGACGACTTCACCGCCGGCGAACTCACGCCCAAGAACATCGATGTCATGGAATGCAGCCGCCTGCGGCCGGCTGTGCTGCGGCAGGCGACCGACCTCACGCACGGGCTCGCCTACCACGCCAGCATCCCGCTGTACTTCCAGGATAAACCGCTGGGCATCATGAACGTGACCGGCCCGGCGTGGCGGCGGCTGACCGATGAAGAACTCCATCTGCTCTCGACCATTGCGTACGAGGTCGGGATCGCCGTGGAGCGGGCCCGCCTGGCCGGTGAGAGCGCGCGGCTCGCGCGCGTCGAGGAGCGGGCACGGCTGGCCCGCGAGATCCACGACACGCTGGCGCAGGGGCTGACGGCGATCGCGCTGCATCTGGAAAGCGCGCTGCGCCATCTGGACCAGCGTCCCGGGCAGGCCCGGCAGCGGCTGGAGCGCGCGCTGGAGACCGCGCGGACGTCGCTGGAAGAAGCCCGCCGCTCGGTGCTCAACCTGCGCGCCGCACCCCTGGCGGGCAAACCGCTGCCCGAAGCCGTCGAGGCGCTCGCGCGGGGCTTCACCTCGGAGTCGGGGATCCGCGTGCGGGTCCGGGCCGGCTCACCCCGCCCGCTTCCCCTCGCGGTCGAAGCGGAGTTGTACCGGATCGTCCAGGAGGCATTGACCAACGTGCGGCGCCACGCCCATGCCACCGAGGCGGAGATCGCGCTGGAGTACACGCCGCGTCGCATCCGCCTCAGCGTCACCGACAACGGTCGGGGTTTCGACCCCGCCGAAGTGGCGGACGACCGCCAGGGCATCGTGGGGATGCGCGAGCGCGCGGCGCTGCTGGGCGGTCAGCTGCGCGTGTACAGCCGTACTTCGGGACGGGCGACCGGCACGAGAGTGACGGCGTCGGTGCCCCTTCCGGAGATGCCCGCGTGATCCGGATCCTGGTGGTCGACGACCACCCGGTCGTCCGCGAGGGGCTGGTGGCCACGCTCGAAGACGACCCCGAGTTCACCGTGGTCGGCGCGGCGGGATCGGCCGAGGACGCGCTGGCGCTGGCCCGGTCGCAGCGTCCGGACGTCGTGTTGCTCGATCTGGAGTTGCCGGGCATGGACGGGCTGGCCGCCATTCCGGCGCTGACCGCGGCCCATCCGGACGCGCGCATTCTCATCCTCACTGCGTACGACACCGACGAGCGGGTCATCGGCGCCATCCGATCAGGCGCGAAGGGGTACCTGCTGAAAGGCGCGGGCCTGGAGGAAATCGCCCGGGCGATCCGGACCGTGCACGGCGGTGAATCGTATCTCGAACCCCGGATCGCCGCCAAAGTCCTGGCCGGGCTCACCGGACCACGCCGGTCGACGGCGCTGACCCGCCGCGAGCGCGAGGTCCTCAAGATGGTCGCCGACGGCCGCTCCAACAAGCAGATCGCCCGCGCCTTAAAACTCACCGAGCGCACGGTAAAATTCCATGTGACGACGATCCTGAACAAGCTAGGCGCCGAAAACCGCGCTCAAGCTGTGGCGTTGGCCGTGCAGCGGGGGCTTCTGTAACTCCGACCCTATCCGCCAACGCCTTGACGAGAATTGCGAGGGCGCTCGCCGCGCCGTGTTGCGAGGCGCGGAGGCGCCGAAGCAATCGCAGCGTTTGAGGAGATTGCTTCGTCGCTGCGCTCCTCGCAATGACCAGTGGAATAGGTGCCGAGAACCGCGCCCAGGCCGTCGCGTTGGCTGTACAGCGGGGACTCTTGTAGTCCCCCTGTCCATTCGTACAGGTCCATCCGCCGTGTGGCTGCCTGCTTTCTTCCTGGCATCGTGGAGAGAGACAATCAGGAGGATCGCCGATGGAACTCAACGGACGCGTCGCGCTGATCACAGGGGCATCGAAAGGGCTGGGCCGCGAGATCGCGCGGCGGTACGCTGCCGCCGGCGCCGCCCTGGTGCTGGTCGCGCGGGGCGACGCGGCGCTGCGCGATGTCGCGGAGGACCTTGCCGGACACACCGACGTCCTCGCGGTCGCGGCGGATGTCAGCGAGGACGCGGAAGGCATTGCCCAGGCCGCGCTCGACCGGTTCGGCCAGGTCGACGTGCTGGTCAACAGCGCCTCGGAAATCGGGCCCAGCCCGATGCCGGCGCTGGAGTCGTATCCCTGGGATGCGCTGCTGCACGTGCTCAAGGTGAATGTCGTCGCGCCGCTGCACCTCATCCAGCTGGTCCTCCCGCAGATGAAGGCCCGCGCCGACGGCGTGATCATCAACGTCACCTCGGATGCGGGCGTCGTGGCCTATGCGGGGTGGGGTGGGTACGGAGCGAGCAAAGCCGCACTCGAGCACGTGTCGCGCATCCTCGCCGCGGAACTCGAAGGCAGCGGTGTGAGAGTCTACGTCGTCGATCCGGGCGACATGGACACGGAGATGCACCGGCTCGCCGAACCCGGAGTCGATCTCTCCCATCTGCCGGGTCCCGAACTGCCGGCGCCGGCGTTTGTCTGGCTGGTCGAGCATGAGACGGCGCCGTTTGGGCGCTTCGAGGCGATGAAGATCGTTGAGTCATTGCGAGCGCAGCGTGACAGTCTCGAGATCGTTTCGTCGCTCCGCTCCTCGCAATGACGATCACGCAATGGACGCCGTAACCCCCGTCATCGAATTCACAGTCCCCCCCGAACTCGAAGCGCACGAGCCGCCGGAGGCGCGTGGCCTGGGACGGGACGGCGTCCGCATGCTCGTGTCGTCCCGGCACAGCGACGACATCGTCCACGCGCGGTTTACGGAATTCCCCCAGTTCGTGCGGGCCGGGGACGTCGTGGTCGTCAATGTCTCCGCGACGCTGCCTGCCGCCCTGACCGCCAGACGGAGCGACGGGAGCGAAGTCGCCGTGCACCTCTCCACCCGGTTGCCCGCCGGACTCCACGTGGTGGAATTCCGCAAGACGTCGGTGTCGGCGGGGGAGACCATGACGCTGGCGGCGGGCGGTACGGTCACCGCGCTGGTGCCCTATGCGTCCGGGTCGCGGTTGTGGGTCGCCCGGCTGAATCTGCCCGATCCACTCCCAGAATACCTCGAGCGCCACGGGCGTCCCATCACCTACCCGTACGTGCGGGGCACGTGGCCGCTGGACGCCTACCAGACGGTGTACGCGGCCGCGCCGGGATCGGCCGAGATGCCGTCGGCGGGCCGTCCGTTCACCCGCGAGATCCTGGAGCGCCTGTTCCTGCGCGGCGCGGTGGTCGCCCCGCTGGTCCTCCACACGGGGGTGGCGAGCCTGGAACATCCCGAGCCCGCGTATGAGGAGTACTACGAGGTGCCGATCGAGACCGCCGAGGATGTCCGCGCGGCGCAGGCGCGGGGGGACCGCGTCATTGCCGTGGGCACGACCGTGGTCCGGGCGCTGGAGAGTGCCGTCGATGGGCGCGGCCGGCCTATCGCCTCACGCGGCTGGACCGATCTGGTCATCGACGGAAGCCGCCCGCCGCGCGTCGTCGACGGCCTGCTGACAGGTTTCCACGAACCCAACGCGACGCACCTGGCCATCCTGGAGGCCATGGCAGGACGGAGTCACGTCCAGCGAGTGTATCGGGTGGCGCTGGAGTCGGGATATCTCTGGCACGAATTCGGTGACCTCAACCTGTGGCTGCCCGGTGAACCTTCCCCCGCCGGAAACCGTTAAACCTCTGTAGTACCACCAACCATCTCGCTGAAGGAGAATCCGATTGTTCCCGCGCTCCACGGCCGTCGCACTCCTGCTCCTGCTTGCCGTCGCTGCCGCGTCGCTGCCGGCCGCGGCGGCCCCGAGTGCCGCGCAGCGCTTCGTGATCGTGCCCGCGGAGTCGTCGGTCATCTACCGGGTGAACGAGGTCCTGTTCAACGAAGGGAACCGGCTCAACACGGCGGTCGGGACCACCAATGCGGTGCGCGGCGAGATCGTCGTCGACCGCGCCAACGCGCGGGCCAGCCGGATCGGGACGATCACGGTGGACATCAGCACGTTTCGCACCGACAGCCCGCGCAGAGACAATGCCATTCGCAACCGCTGGCTGGAATCGGCGCGGTTTCCCAACGCCGAGTTCACGCCGGCCACGATCACCGGCCTGCCGGCGGCGTACACCGACGGCCAGGAACTGCGCCTGCAGGTGACGGGGAACCTCAAAGTCCGCAACGTCGTGCGGCCCAACACGGTGTTCCAGGTGACCCTCAAGGTGGCGGGCAATACGCTGACGGCCACCGCCACGACCGAAGTGCTGATGACCGACTTCGGGTTCGACCCGCCGTCGATTCTCGGCATCCTCCGCGCCGACAACGAGATCCGCATCGAGTTCCGCCTCACCGCGCGGCCTCCGGCCCCGTAAGCGACACCCGCGGAGGCGTGCGCGGTGCTAGAATGGCAGGCGTCCGGCCCCGCGCATCCATCTCTGACGGCAGGTGAGACCGTGCCACTGCAGATTGATCCACGCAAGACCTATCCGCGCCGGTTTGTCCCCGACGGCGCCGACATGGGCGTCTGGGAGGCGACCGAGCCGCTGGGCGAGGCGCTGCTGGCCCGGCGCGTCGAATCCGTGCCCGCGCTGCAGCGCTGGCTGGAGGACCGCGCCGAGTTGACGGCGTGCGTGCTGGAAGTCAAACATGCGCGCTACATCGCCATGACCACGCAGACGGACGATCCCGAACGGGAGCAGGCGTATCTGTCGTGGATCCAGGAATTCGAACCGAAGTGGAAACTGCTGGACAACCGCATGGACCAGTGGTACCTGCGCCACCCGGTCCGGCGCGCGCTGCCCGACACTTACCACATCATGGACCGCCTGATTCAGAACGCGGCGGAGCTCCACCGCGATGAGAACATCCCGCTGGAGACCGCCGACGAAGAACTCAAGCAGCAGTACCAGAAACTCACCGGCGCCATGACCGTGACGTTCCGGGGGACCGAGTACACGCTGCCGCAGATGCAGCGGTTCCTCGAAGATCCGGATCGCGCGACCCGCCAGGCGGCGTGGGAACTGGTCGCGCAGCGGCGGCTGGCGGACGAGGACGCCCTGGAAGACCTCTTCGATCAACTGCTGGCCCTGCGCGCACGGATGGCCGCGAACGCAGGATTCCACTCGTACCGCGACTTCCGGTTCCGCCAGCTGGAGCGCTTTGACTACACGCCCGACGACTGCGTCCGGTACCACGACGCGGTCGCACGCTACATCGTGCCGCTGTCTACTCGGCTGGGAGGCGAGCGCCGCCTGCGATTGGGTACTCCCACGCTGCGGCCGTGGGACATGACCGTCGACCCGCTGGGACGCGCGCCGCTGCGTCCGTTTGTGCAGGTAGACGAGATGCTCGACCGCGCCCAGGCCCTCTTCACGCGGATGGACGGCGACCTCGCGGTGCTGTTCGGCGCGATGCGCGAGCAGCGGCTGCTGGACCTGGAGAGCCGCAAGGGCAAGGCGCCGGGCGGGTATCAGCACGATCTCACCGAGCGGCGGGTCCCGTTCATCTTCATGAACGCGGTGGGGATCGATCTCGACGTCATCACCCTCCTCCACGAGTGCGGGCACGCCTTCAACGCGTTTGCCGCGCGCGAGCAGGAGATCATCCAGTACCGGTACCCGCCGGCGGAGTTTGCCGAGGTCGCGTCGATGGGGATGGAGCTGCTCGCGTTTCCCTACCTGGATGCCTACTACCCGGCGGATGGGGACTACCGGCGGGCGGTCCGCGACCGGCTCGACAAGGTCATCGCCATCCTGCCGTGGGTCGCGACGATCGACGCGTTCCAGCAGTGGCTGTATACGCATCCCGGCCACACGCGGGACGCGCGCCGCGAGGCGTGGACTGACATCTACCGGCGCTTCCAACCCCAGGTCGACTGGTCAGGATACGATCGCGAACTGCGGGCGGGCTGGCACCGCCAGCTCCACATCTACCAGTACCCGTTCTACTACATCGAGTACGGGATCGCCCAACTCGGTGCGCTGCAGGTCTGGCAGCGCTCCCGCCGGGACTTCCGCGGCGCGCTGGAGGGCTACCTGTCGGCGCTGTCGCTGGGCGGCTCGCGCCCGCTGCCCGCGCTGTTCCAGGCCGCCGGCGCCCGCTTCGCCTTCGACGACGACGCGATCGGACCGCTGAGTCAGGCGCTCGCCGACGCGCTCGCCGACGCGCCCTACGCGTGAGGGTTGAACGGCTCCCGGAGCCCGAGCCGGGGCACTCGACTGCATGAAGGTCACCTTCTACGGCGCCGTCCGTACCGTCACCGGTTCCATGCACTTGGTCGAAACCGGCGGCGTGCGGGTCCTGCTGGACTGCGGGTTGTTCCAGGGGCGGCGCGCGGACGCGAACCAATTCAACAGCCACCTGCCGTTCGATGCGGCGGCGATCGATGCGGTCGTCCTCTCCCACGCGCACCTCGATCACTGCGGCAATCTGCCCACGCTGGTGCGGCAGGGATTCCGCGGCTCGGTTTACTGTACGCCGGCGACGCGAGACATCGCGGCGCTCGTCCTGCGGGACAGCGCGAAGGTGCAGGCGCAGGATGCGGACTACCTGAATCGCCATCAGGTCGGCCCACCGATCGCGCCGCTGTACGCGATGGACGATGCCGAGGCGGCGATCAGCCGGTTCGTGAGCTTTCCCTACGGGCGTCCGTTCTCCATCGGCAATGCGACGGTCACGTTTTCCGATGCCGGCCACATCTTGGGATCCGCGCTCACATTTGTCGCTGCCGACGACCGCACGCTTGGGTTCACGGGTGACCTGGGGAGGCCGAATGCGCCGATCCTCCGGGATCCGGATCTCCTGCCCGCGGTGGACGTCTTGCTCACCGAGTCCACGTACGGCGACCGCCGGCACGCGGATCTGGACGCCGGCGAACGCCAGGTGGGGCAACTGGTCCGTGACACCATCACGCGCGGCGGCACGGTCCTGATCCCGGCCTTCGCCGTGGAGCGGGCGCAGGATCTGGTCTGGCTGCTGCACCGGCAGCGCGAATCGGGGCAGATCCCGCCCGCGCCGGCCTTCGTCGACAGCCCGATGGCGGTGGACGTGACGGAAATCTTTCGTCTGCATGCGGACTGTTTTGATGCGCAGATCCGCGCGCATCTGGAAGAACACGACCCGTTCGGGTTCAAGCAACTGCGGTATGTCCGGTCGGCTGCCGAGTCCAAAGCGCTCAACAGCCTGCGGGAGCCGTTCATCGTGGTGGCCACGTCGGGGATGTGCGAGGCCGGCCGCATCCTGCATCACCTGGCGCACCGCCTCGGGGATCCACGCTCCACACTGCTCATCGTGTCGTTTCAGGCCGCCCACACGCTGGGCCGGCGGCTGGCCGACGGCGTCTCGCCCGTGCGTATTTTCGGCGACCAGTTCGCCGTGCGGCTGCAGGTCCACGCGCTCCACGCGTTCAGTTCCCACGCCGACCGGGGTGAACTGCTGGACTGGATCGGCCGTATCCCCAAGGTGGGACGAGCATTCTGCGTGCACGGCGAACTCACCCAGGCAGAGGCCCTGGCGACTGCGTTGTCGGCGAAGGGCATTCCGTCCGCGGTACCCGCACGGGGTGAGTCGATTATCGTCTAGTGCCGTACCAACTTGATAGTCAGATGTTATCTTTTTGCGATACTGGGATTCTGAGGAGAGCACGTGTGTCGAATCAAGTTGGTACGGCACTAGCGGAGGGACCAGACCAGATGAGGTCACTAACTTCGATCACGGACGGGTGTTCGGCAGGAGGTGACAGTCCCCCCCCCCACACCGGTGACAGTCACCTCCTTCTCGGTGTTGTGCTGATCCTGGGGGTCATTCTTGTCCTTGGCGCGGCCCCACGCTTGATCGTGCGCGGCGATCCGGCGGCGTGGACCGATGCGCAGGCTGCGCTGGTCAAGCTGCAGCGGCAGACCACGTACCGAGTCCGTACGGCGGTGTTGGGCCGGCCCACGATCGTCGACGTGATCAACCCCGACCGCTTCCGGATCAGGATCGTCGGTACCTCGACGATCGAGACGGTGATCGTTGGCAAGGAAGCCCGGTCGCGGGTGAGCGGCGGTGAGTGGCGGTGTCTGACCCTGCCGAATGTACTACCGGAAACGAATCCCGAGAAATGGGTCGGCGAGGTCACGGCCAGCAAGGGGGGGGTCGCGTTCGTGGAGGGCGTCCGGGTGCAGTCTTACAGTTACACGCTCCGCGTCGGCACCGGTCCGTCGGGCCACTATCGGCTCTACGTGGACGTCGCCACCGGTCTGCCCAAGCGGCTGTTGATTCTGGAAGTGAGGGAAGACGAGCCGGAGACGGTCAAATCGCAGTTCGACTACTACGATTTCAACGCGCCGATCACGATCGAATTACCCTCATGCCGGTAGGTAGGCGCCGAGAGCCGCCCACAGTCGTCGCGCTGGCGCCTTAGGAGTCCTGAAGCGCGTGCTCCGAGCCAGCGCGTGGAGAGATCATCGCTGCATACTTCCTGGCGCCGTATTGCGAGGAGCGGAGCGACGAAGCAACCTCCTCCGACGCTGAGATTGCTTCGCTTCGCTCGCAATGACGGAAACGGGCCTAGGCCGGCGCCGGCGCCTGTCCCGAACGTCCTCGCAGTCCGAACGAGACGGCCGTGACGGCCAGTCCCACCACGGCCAACGTGCCAAATCCCTGCGCGATGGTCGTCGCGGTCGTCCCGCCCGCCAGCACCACGCCGGCCAGACTCGCTCCCAGGACGCCCCCGACATAGCGGCTGGTGAAGTAGGTGCCCGCCGCCATGCCGATGGCGTGCTCGGGCACGCTCTCGAGCGCGGCGGCCTGGCGGCTGGGTCCACTGAACCCCGATCCGATGCCAACGAGCGCGAGCGCCGCGGTCAATCCGACTAATGCAACGCGGCCGGTGACCAGCCACAGCACGGCCAGGCCGGCCGCCATACATGCGCTGCCGATGACGGCCGGCAAACGCCGCCCGTAGCGGTCCGACAGGCGGCCGCCCACCGGCGAGACGACGGCCCCGAGGCCCGACAGCATCAACAGGACCGTCCCGCTGGCCGCCGGCGAGGCGTCCATCACCGTCTGCGTGAGAATCGGCAGGAGGATCAGCGAGGCGTGTAGGATGACCGTCGCGCCGAGGACCGCGGCGACGGCGGCGGAGAACGAGCGCACAGAGAACAGCCGCACGTCCACCGCCGGCCGGGGGACGCGCCGTTCATGGCGCACCAGGATTCCGAGCAGGACCGGAAACGCCGCGGCGGACCACACCCAGACCCCGCCGTTCCGCCATTCGAACAGCGTGACCAGCAGCGACAGCAGCGCGGCCGCGACGAGCCCCAACCCGAGTCCATCCAGCGGTGCCCGTGCATCGGCGGAGCGCTGGCGCGGCGGGACGACCGCCGCGACGACGAATCCTGAGACTAGGCCCACCGGCACGGCGATTGTGAAGAGGGACCGCCACCCGAACCCCCCGACCAGCAGCCCGCCCAGGAACGGTCCGACCGCGGCGCTGGTGCTGATGAGCATGTCGTAGAATCCGTAGCTGCCGCCGCGGCGGTCTTCAGGGGCCGCGGCCCGGATCAACGATGCGGCGTTGGCGGTGATGGCCGCCCCGCTGGCGGCCTGCAGGACACGCGCGATGATCAGCAGCGCAAAGGTCTGGGCGACGGCGGCGATGACCGACGTGGCGGCGAACCCCGCGACGCCGAGCAGATACATCCGCCGGAACCCCAGCCGGTCCCCCAAGACGCCGGCGATCGGCATTGCCAGCGCCACCGCCGCCAGGTACGCGGTGACGAGCCACGAGACCGTCGCCGCGCCGACCTGCAGATCGTTCATGATCGCCGGCAGGGCGACGGCCAGCATCGTGGAGTTGATGGGGATCAACGCCGAGCCGGTCGCGATCGCCAGCAGGGTCAGACCCCATAACCGGCCCGGCGCCGGGCTGGAGAGGTCGCTCACAGCAGGCGGACCTCGCCGGTGCTCCCGTCGACTTCCACCCGCTGGCCGGTGCGGATCCGCTGCGTGGCGACCTCCGTGCCCACGACCGCGGGCAGGCCGAACTCCCGGGCCACGACGGCGGCATGCGAGAGGACGCCGCCGGTGTCGGTGACGAGGGCGCCGATGCGCTCGAAGAACGGGACAAGTGATGCATTGGTGGTGCCGCACACCAGCACGTCGCCCTGCTCCAGACCGTCAAGATCTGCCATGCTTGTCATCACCACGGCCCGGCCGCGGGCGAGTCCTGGCGACGCGGCCAGGCCGTTGATCGTCCGAGACATCCCCTGCGGGACGGGTGCTCCCCTGAAGCGATCGGCCTTCTCCTCTCCCGCGGGTTTCCCCAGCGCGCGCGGAGGACTCAGGTCGCGCTGTTGTGCGAACCGCGTCCGACGTTCCGGTGCCCGACCGCTCACATCGACGGCGTCAGAGATGCCGGCGCGTAGTTCGTCCAGCGTGAGGAACGCGACGTCGCCGGGATCGTCCACCTGGCCTCGCGCGGCCAGCCAGAGGCCGCAGCCGGCGCACAGCCGTTTGATACGCCACAACCACTGCCGGTCGATGTAGAAGTGGTGATCTTCGCTCAAGACGTTGCCCACACGTGCCTGCGCATGCAACACGTCAAACCGCTCCCTGGTCGGTGCAGACAGTCGGGCCCGCACCGCCGCCTGACGGGTCTCGCGCGCGGCGGCTAGGTCCCGACGGCGGGTTCGGGGATCAGGAAGACCCGCGTGGCGCGCGACTTCTTTGGCCAGCTGTGCGGGATCCTCTGCCCAGCTGTGAGAAAAGAATTCACCCTGCTCGTCGCCGAGGGCCCCGTACACGCGGAGGAACTCGGTGACCGCCGCGTGATGATCCGGGCGAGCGGGGTCGCCGACCGCCAGAGCCCACAGCCGTTCATCCACCCCGGTCAGCACGTTGGGATATCCCTGCAGCAGAGCAGCCGCGTCGAGGTCTGATGATCCGGGAATCTCCCGGCGGTAGAAATCGAAGAACGTCTCCAGACTATGAAACGCCGGTTCGACAGCGACGAAATGGATTTCCCACAGGCGCACCGACCGGTCCGCGACCCACTCCAGGTGCGCGCGCAGTGCGGGCTGGTCTGCCTGCGTGATCGCGAACACGTCCCAGGCCGCGTAGATGGCCTGGATTTCGGGCAGGTATTGGTTCTGCCAGTCCTGCCACAGCGAGGCGCTGCGGTCCGCGACGCTGCGCTCCGCCGGGACGACCTGGAGTCGTTCCCGCGCCCCGTATGCGTAGCCGTTGACTCCCTGGTAGGCCACGCGGGTCGGAATGCCCATCTGGAGAAACGCGCGGCTGGTTCCCTCGGCGATGAACTGACGGAAATCGTGCATCAAGGGAGGATAGGGCTTGGGGTTGTGCATCAGGTCGATCGTCCAGCTCAGATCCGGCCGATCGACGTCCCAGCGAACGGCGCCGTTCACGAGATGATCGTGACCTCGCCGGTTGCGCCGTTGACCTCGACCTGCTGGCCCTCGCGCAGGCGCAGGGTCGCCTCGCCCGTGCCCACGACCGCCGGCACCCCGAACTCCCGGGCCACGACCGCCGCGTGGGAGAGCACGCCGCCGGTATCGGTGACCAGCGCCCCGATGATGCCAAACAGCGGCACCCACGACGGGTTCGATGACGGACAGACCAGGACGTCGCCGGGCTGCACGCGCCCGAAGTCATCAGGCGACCGGACGATACGGACCGGACCGCGCCGGCTGCCGGCGGAGGCGCCGACTCCGCGGATCCATGTGCCGTCAGACTGGACCGCGGCGGGTGCGTCGAACCGCCCCTGCACCAGCGGCGGTCCCGGGGCTGTGCCAAGGTGTTTGGGCGGGCGGACTCGCGCCCACCGGTGCAGCGCGGCCTTCCGCTCATCGACCAGCGCGCCCAGATCGACCGGCAGGCGCAGGCATGCGCTCACTTCCGCGGCGTGCAGGAAGAACGCATCGCGGTACTCCTCGATGACCCCGGCGTCGGCGAGGCGGCGGCCGACCCGCCGGATGAAGCGGTGCGTGTGGGCCTGCAGCATCCGGTCCAGCCAGTAGTTGTGCCCCTCGGTCAGCGGTCCCACGGTCCGGGCGTGAGCCAGGGTCCGGTCGAACTCCGCGGCTCGCTCCGGTTCGCCGGCGAGCCGTTCGCGCATGCGTGATGTCAGTGCGTCTGCTTCCGCCGCCTGTCTGGCGCGCCGCCTTTCCGGATCCTCCTGGGGGTGGATCAGCCGCTTGCGGACCTCGCGGAGGAGGAGTGCGAGGTCCTCCTGCCACGACGGGTAGGCGAGATCGTCAAATGGCTGTCCGAGATGACCGTGGGCCCCGACAAATCGTTCGAGGCTGGCGAGGAATTCGGCTCCCCCCGCCAGCGCGGCGATCCGGTCGAGGGCGAGGTCCGCATCGTCGACGATGGCGGCGGCCACCGCGGGGAGCGTGCGGGCCCGCTCGGCCAGCGCGTGCAGGTCCTGCTGGACTCGGTGCAGGTCGTTAGGTTGGCCGGCCACGAGGCGCAGCGCGTCGCCTGGAGCCGCCCCGTCGATGATGGATTCGTACAAATCCGCCAGGTCATTCAGCGCCTGGTACGAGCCCGCGTTGGTCATGAAGTGCAGGCCCCACAGGTAAGGTAGCTGGCGCTGCCACAATTCGTCCCAGATCTCGGCGAGTTCGCCGAGCGCCATGCGCTCGACGGTCGCCGTCTGCAGCCACCCATAGGTCGCAAACAGCGCCGGGAGGACTTTCTTCTCCCAGTACTCCTGTACGATACGGGACTGCGCCTGCCGCGCGATTTTCGCCTGGGCGTAGAGGGCGGGTTTGTCTTCGGTGAGGTATTCAAACGAGAAGTAGGCGTAGCCGTTGATGATGCGGCATCGCGCGCGGAGGGCCAGGCTGGTGCGGGCGAAACGGTACGTGAAGCCGCTCGTCAGCGCGAAGCGGACGTAGTCACCCGCCAGGGGCGCCAGCGGGGCGGGAAAGTGCATGTCATCCCACTCCCAGCTGAATTCGGCGTCTGCGGGGTCTTCCCACACGACCGGAAACTCATCCATACGGGTTCTAGGTCCTGTGTGCTGGGTCCTGAGTCCTGAGTCTTATGACATTAGGCCGCACATGGGCAGATTTCCTCTGCTCACGACTCTGGATTCAGCACGCGGGACTCAAGACGCTAGGTCGTGATGGGCCTCGCCTGCAGGAGATGCCACTGGCCGAACGCGTACGCCGCTTCCAGGTCGACTGGAGCCCCCAGCAGCGCCTCGACCCGGACCGCCAGCTCGCCGAGGGTCTGCAGCGCGTGGTGCGCGAGGGCCGGATCGGGAAACCAGGACGGGTCGTCGCCCGGGACGATGTCCCGTACCGCCAGCGTCGCTTTGTCGAGGATGATGGTGTGGGGGGTGATGTCGCCCGATACGATCGCCTCCCCCAGCCCCTGCGCGGCGTTGATGACGATCTGATCGGCGGCGCCGGTGACCGGATGTTTCGTGAACACGACCGCCGCGGATTCGGCCGGCAGGACCGGCTGCACGACGACGGCCATCAGGGCGTCGGCAAATCCCAGCCGCCTGCTGAGGCGGTACGCGACGGCCCGCTCGGACCACAGCGAGGCCCAGCAGGTGCGGATCGCGGTCTCGAGGCCGGCCGCGGTGACCCCGAGGATGGTGGCATGCTGTCCGGCATAGGATGCGGCGGCCGCATCTTCCCCCGCGGCCGAGGATCGTACGGCGAGTGGCTGGGACGGGTCCGATCCGGACAGCGCGGCGGCCGCATCGGCCACGGCCGCATGCAGGTCGGCTGGGAATGGATGCTGGGTGCTGAGGGCGGCGAGCCGCTCACGCGCGGCCAGTGCCGGCAGCTGCGACGTCAAGGCATCGATGGTCCCACGGAGGCCGGCGGCATCGAGATACCGGGCGTACGCGGCGGTGGTGACGCAGAACCCGGATGGACTTGGGAGGCCCAGACGCAGCAGCCGGTCTAACCCCAGCGCCTTGCCGCCGAGCAGCTTAGGGTCTGCGTTCCCGCGGCCCAGCCAGTAGACCCAATCCGCCGGCACCGCGATTAAGCCCCCGTCGGTAAATGCTTACCGCGACGCGGAGCCGGACAGCAGCTGGATGGCCCGCCGCAATTGCGGGTCGGCTCCCTGGTCCAGGTCCGCGGTCGTCAGCGGAACGGCGATGTTGGGCTGCGCCCCGTTCTTCTCGAGCGTCGCGCCCTTGCCGGTGGCAATCTGGGCGATCGTGATGCTCAGGCCGCTGCCGTCGCTGAGGGGAAACAACCGTCCCACCTGCAGAGCCCCGGCGGTCTGCGCGCCGACGACCTGCGCACGTCCGTGTTCTTGCAGCGCCGAGGACAGCAGCTCCCCGCCCGAGGCTGTTCCCTCGTCGGTGAGGACGACGAGCGGGATCGCGGGGTCGAGGAGCGGGCCGCCGCCGGTCACCCCCTGAACCGTCCCCCCTCGGGTCGTCAGCGTGTAGACGAGCAGGTTGGGGGGAAGCAAGAGGTTACTGACGTCGAGGACCTCGTTCAGACTGCCGCCGGAGTTCCGCCGGAGATCGAGGATGAGACCGCGGATGTTTCTGCCGCGGAGGTCGTCCAGCGCCTGGCGGACGCGTGCGGCCGCACCGGACGGAAATCCACTCAACTCGAGGTAGCCGATCTGGTTGTCGAGCACCCGATGATTCTCGACCTGCACGGTGATGGGCGCCCGCGTAATCGCCACCGTGACCGGCGCAGCCTGACCCGGCCGCTGCACGCCGATCTGGACCTGCGTGCCGGCCGGACCGCGGACGCGGCTGACCAGGTCCTGGGTGGACATATTCTGCGTGGACTGACCATCGACGGTGACAATCCGGTCGAACGCGCGCAGGCCGGCCTGTTCGGCGGGGCTGCCCGCAAACACCCGCCAGATGTAGAACCTGCCGTCCCTCGGGAGCAGCAGGACGCCGATGCCGACGAAACTGGGATTCCCCTGCGTCCGTTCAACAAACTCGCGCCACTGTTCGGGGTTGGCAAACCAGGTGTGGGAATCCCCGACGCTGGCGGCCATCGCCGCCGCGGCCGCGTAGCGGAGCTGGACCTCCGGCACGCTGCCTCCGGACTGCGCGACGGCCTGATCGAACCGCTCCTGAAACTGCAGCCGCGCCTCTGATTCTGTCGTTGCCGACAGATCCGCCAGCTGCGCGGTGACGCCCGCGCGTGTCAGGGCCTCGCGGAGCCCGCCGACCGCGCCCGCGAGCAGTTTAGCCGGCTCGGGCCGCTCGACGTGATTCTCCACGATGGCGGCCAGTACTTCGTAGACGATTCCGGCATCGGCCGCCCGGGCGGGCTGGAGCAGCGCCGGCGGCGCGGCCAGCGTGGCGGCGAGCACCAGCGCCAGGATCGGTACGGCGAGTCGGATACGCATGGATCTCAAGTGTCGCATACGCATGTAACGCGCCGGTCGCGCGTCAGGTTCATCCTCCCGAAGGCTGGAATCGCGGAACCGCGGAATTAGGAATATCATAGCGAATTCTCACCACGATGATGAGTATCTTCGCGACGCCACGGTCCCACGCCGTCGCATGTCCGCGATGACGTCCGACGTCATCGTCATCGGTGCCGGACACAATGGGCTGGTCGCCGCCGCCTACCTCGCGCGCGCCGGACTGCGCGTCCTGGTGGTAGAGCGGCGCGACGTCGTCGGCGGCGCCTGTGTCACTGAGGAGATCTGGCCGGGCTACCGGGTGTCGACGGCGGCGTATCTGTGCGGGCTGCTCCAACCCAAGATCATCCGGGACCTCGACCTGGCACGGTTCGGCTATGAGATCCTGCCCAAGGACCCCGCGTTCTTCAGCCCGTTTCCCGACGGCCGACATTTCTTCGTGTGGCGCGACGACGCCCAGACCGCGGCCGAGATTGCGAAGTTCTCTCGCCGTGACGCGGCGCGGTATCCGGAATATGAGGCGATGCTGACACGCCTCGCCGCGTTCGTCGAGCCGTGGCTGCTGGCGACCCCGCCGAATCTGATCGCGCGGCGGTGGTCTGATCTACTGGCGTTGGGCAGGCTCGGACTGTCTGCGATGCGGTTGCCGCCGAAGGATCTCATCTCGGCGATCCGCATGGCCACGCAGAGCGTCCGCGACTTCCTCGACGCGTGGTTCGAGTCCGAGGAACTCAAGTCGGCGCTGGCCACCGACGGAGTCATCGGCGCCGCCGGCGGGCCCTCGACTCTGGGCACGGCCTACGTGCTGTTCCATCACTGCATGGGCCGCGCGGCCGGGAAACCAGGACTCTGGGGGTTTGTCCGGGGAGGGATGGGAGGGGTGACGCAGGCGCTGGCCGCCTCCGCGCGTGCCGCTGGGGCCACGATCCGCACTTCGGCCGGCGTCGACCGTATTCGGATCCGCAACGGCAGAGCCGACGGGGTCGTGCTGGCGACCGGAGAGGAGATCGATGCCCGCGTCGTGGCCTCCAACGCCGATCCGTGGCGAACCTTTTTGCACCTGGTGCCCGCCGGGGCGCTGGACGGCGAGTTCCGCCGCGCGGTGGAGACCATTCGCATGGACGGGGTCTCGATGAAGGTCAACCTGGCGCTCGAGACTCTCCCGGACTTCGCCGCGCTCCAGGGGACGCAGCCCGGCCCCCAGCACCGCGGCACGATCCACATCGGCCCATCGATGGACTACATTGACCGCGCCTGGGACGAGGCGCGTGCCGGGCGGCCGTCGACGAATCCGTTCCTCGAACTGACGATCCCGACGGTGTACGATCCGGCGTTGGCCCCGCCCGGCAAGCACCTGATTTCGGTGTTCGTGCAGTACACTCCGTATGCGCTGGCCCCGTTCCAACCGGCGAGTTCATTCGACGCGGACCCGACGCAAACCGCGCCGGTTGGGACGGGGCTGGCCGCCGACGGCTGGGACGCACTGAAAGAACCGTATGCGGATCGAGTCGTCGGCACCATCGCCGAGTATGCGCCCAATATCCGAGACGTCATCGTCCACCGCCAGGTGCTCAGCCCGCTGGATCTGGAGCGCGACTTCGGTCTGTCGCGTGGCGACATCTTCCACGGCGCGATGACGCCGGACCGGCTGTTTTTCCTGCGCCCGGTGCCGGGCTGGGCACAGTACCGCACACCGATCGACGGCCTCTACCTGTGCGGATCCGGCGCGCACCCCGGCGGCGGCGTGATGGGAGCGCCGGGACACAAC
>DATDQT010000100.1:0-3214 GCA_035292085.1 bacterium | reverse complement strand
GCCGCGGTCCAGCATCTCCAACCCGGCGAGGGCGCGCAGCGTCGTCGTCTTGCCGCATCCCGACGGCCCCAGCAGCACCAGGAACTCGCCGTCCTTGATGTCCAGCGAGAGATCCTTGATGGCCACGACCTTGCCGTAGGTTTTCCGGAGGTGCTGCAGGGTGATCTCGGCCATCGGGACACCCGCCTCCTAGCGCACGGTCACGCCCCACAGCGTGAGCAGGTAGCGGCGAATCAGCAGGATAATGATCAGGGCCGGCAGCACCATGAAGAAGCCGCCGGCGAAGCGGTAGTGCAGCGGCGCCCCGGCGGCGACGACAGAATTGACGATCAGCGCCGGCAGAGTGCGGTTGTTCAGCGTGAGGATCGTGGCCGCGAAGACCTCGTTCCAGGACAGGACGAAGGTGAAGATCGCCGCGGCGGCCAGCCCGGGAAGGGCCATGGGGATGGTCACGCGGAGAAAGGCCTGCAGCCGGCTGCTCCCCAGCGTCATCGCCGCTTCTTCGAGTTCATAGGAGATCCCGACGAAGACGCTGCTCACGATCACCGTGACGAAGGGGATGCTCAGCGTGGCGTGCACGATGGCCACGCCGATCAGCCGATCGTAGAGCCCCCATTTGATGAACGCCACGGCCAGTGGGATCGAGAGCACCGTCGCCGGAAACATCTTCGTCGCGAGAATGGCCAGCTGCACCGCATCCCGACCGCGAAACCGATAGCGGGCCAAGGCGTAGCCCGTGGGCGCGGAGATCAGGAAGGCGAGCACGATTGTCAGCACGGCGACGATCAAGCTGTTCACGACCGACTGCAACACCCCCGCAGAGCGAACGAAGAACAGCATGGTATCCAGGGTGAACCGCTCCGGCCAGATCCGCCGCGGCCACGCGTAGAGGATCTCCCGCGGACTGAACGCCGCCAGGGTGATCAGCACCAGCGGGAGCGCCACCCAGGCGCTGATGACGACGACCGCGCTGTAGATGCCGAGCCGCCGCAGCGTCACGCTGTCATCTCCAGTTCCCGCTGTCGTAACAGCCGCAGGTAGCCGAAGGTGATGGCGGCGGACAGCACCAGGATCAGGGCGGCGTAGGCGCTGGCCACGTTCGGGCTGCGGTAGAGGCTGTACCAGAAGTAGGCCTCCCCGGCCAGGACGGGGATCTGCCGCCCCGCCAGGGCGACGACGGTGGCGAACAGCTGGAACGCCAGAATCGTGCGGATGATCAGCGCCGTCTGCAGGCTAGGCCGCAGCAGCGGCAGCGTGACGTGCCGCAGCGTCTGCCACCGGCCGGCCCCGAAGATGCTGGCGGTGTCGTGGTAATCCTTGGCAATTAACTGCAGGCCGGACAGGAGGATCAGCATCACGATCGCCGTGGCCCGCCAGACCTCGGTGACGACGATCGCCCCGATCAGCCAGGAGGTGTGCTCGTAGGTGAGGAAGGTGATTGGCTGCGCCGCCAGGCCCGCGGCGTCGAGGAAGGCGTTCAAGTAGCCGCGCTCGGTGAAGATGGACAGCCAGATCAGACCAGCTGCCAGATCGGAGATGCCGATCGGGATGGCCGTCAGATACAGAAAGGCCGAGTGCCCGCGGAACCGCGAGTTGACCAGCAGCGCGATGACCAGACCGAGCGCGACCTGCAGCGGCACGGCGATGGCCATAATGAGAATCGAGTACCGGATCGCCGGGATGAAGTAGAGGTCGCCGCCCATCCGCCGGAAATTGGTGAGCGACAGGGCGCCGCTCTGCTGGTCGGTGAGACTGAGCCAGATCGCCTGGGCCATCGGATAGACGAAAAACACGCCCAGGAAGGCGAGCGTCGGGAGGACGAGCAGGTACGGCGTCCAATCGACGCGCCCCCGCGGCGCGACCTGCGGCAACTCAGCCTCGGCAACAGCCATGTGCTGTTGGGTAGCGGGTGGGGGGCCGGGGGCGTCCCGACGCGTCGTGTCGTTCCGAAAGCGCAGGGACGCCCCCAGCCTCCTGCACGTCAGTCGGGCTTACACGGCCGGATCGCCGGGTCGGGCGGCGGGCACGGCGCGTTCATCGCCCGGTACAGCTCCTCGAGCTTAGCCGCCTGCGCATTAAGCACCTGGCGGATGTCCCGCCCCTGGATGGCGATCAGCGTAAACGTGTCGACGTAGAGGGGCACGAACTCGCCGGTGCGGGCGCCCAGGCCGATCGGCAGTAGGGCGGTGCGTGCGTCCGACGCCCCAGCCTGGGCACCGACGCCGTCTGCCATCACCTTCAGACCGCCGGTGGGGACCTCCCTGCCGGCCTCGGGAGAGACCGGGAAGAAGCCTACACCCTGCAAGGTGACCACCTGCGTCGCAGGACGCGTCAGGTATTCGATCAGCCTGGTCCCCAACTCGGGGTTGGGCGCCGTGCGCGGGAGGGCCAGCCCCACCACCACGGCGATAAATGACCTCCCCCTCGGTCCCGCGGGGGACGGCAGGACGATGAAGTCGTTGGGCCGCTGGCGCAGCGCCGGCAGAATCCGGGCCACGTGGTCCCAGGCCACGATGACCTCGCCGCGCAGGAGCGGCTCGGACATGAACTCGTAGGTAAAGGAGGACGGGTGGGTCACCCCCCAGAGGCGGCGGAGGTAGCTCCACATCTCCACGGCCTGCGCGGACTTGAACGCTTTCACCTGGGAACCGGTCCACGAAGGGTAGATATAGCCGTGGAGGAAGCGCCCGTACAGGCCGCGCGGACCGACCGGGAAGCCGACACGGCGCTGCCCCGTCGCCTGCTTGATGTTTTCACCCCAGTCCAGCAGGTCCTCATAGGTCATGCGCATCGGGTCGCGGCCCCGCGGGAAGTACTGCAGGGCGCTGCGCTGCGCCACGATCAGGTAGGTCGCCTGCATCCAGGGGACGAACGCCTGGACGTCGCCGAACTTCGAGACGGCCAGCAGGTCCTTGAAGAATGTGCGGTCCTTGCGCGCGTCCAGGGCGCTCTGCACCGCCTTCATGTCGCGAACGGCATTCTCCGCCAGGAAGATCGGGAAGATGCCGTGCAGCGTGCCGGTGACGTCGATCGTCCCACGGCCGGCTTTGGCCTCCGCGACCAACCGATCCACGTAGGGGCCCTCGGGCTCGGTGATGAACCGCACCCCGATATTAGTCTCTTGCGTGAACTTCGCCAGCAAGGCGTTGCGTGCCCACTCCTGCTCCTCCACCGGGGTGAACTGGTTGGAGGTGAACACGATCTCCTGTGCCGG
>DATDQT010000099.1:0-3411 GCA_035292085.1 bacterium | reverse complement strand
CGCGCACCGAAATACCATGCGTTGACGAGACCGGCCGTGCTCGAAGGCGAAGCGACCGCGCGGGCCATCGCGATTGCGGCGGTCGCGGGGGCGCCGGTCTACATCGTCCATCTCACCTGCGCGCGCGCGCTGGAACAGGTCCGCGCCGGGCAGCAGCGCGGTGGGGGGGTGTGGGCGGAGACGTGCGTACAGTACCTCTTCCACACCGCGGACGACCTGGACCGACCGGACTTTGAAGGAGCGAAGTTCGTGTGCTCGCCGCCGTTCCGGACGGCGCAGGATCAGCACGCGCTCTGGCAGGGCCTGGCCGACGGCACGCTCTCGGTGGTGTCAACCGACCACTGTCCGTGGAACTTCGCCCGCGAAAAACAACTCGGCCGGGACGATTTCTCAAAGATCCCCAACGGTGTCCCGGCGATTGAAGACCGGCTGCTGATGCTGCACCACGGCGGCGTGAATGGCGAGCGCATCACCTTGTCCCGCTTTGTCGAGGTCACCGCGACGGCCCCGGCGCGTCTGTTCGGGCTGTATCCGCGCAAGGGTACACTCACGGTCGGGTCGGACGCCGACATCGTGGTGTGGGATCCGGAGGTCATGCGAACAATCAGCGCACAGACCCACCATATGCGCGTAGACTACAACCTCTTCGAAGGCACTGCCGTGCGGGGGGCTCCGACGGGGATCTGGCTGCGCGGTACGCAGGTCGTTGAAGGAAGGACTTTCACCGGCCGGGCGGGGTTCGGAAGTTACCTGTTGCGGTCCCCGTTTGCGAGATAGCCCACTCGCGTCTCGCTCGGATGAGCGACGCGAACGTGTGCCGGCAGGAGGTGACAGTCACCTCCTTCTTTCCGGTCAGCCCAGGGAGCCCCGTAGACGGCGGTAAGCCCGGTCCACTTCCTCGACCCGTCCGGCCTCTTCTTCCCAAAACGCCTGGCTGCGCATACGGCTCAGGTACTCCGAGGAGTAGCCCAGTCGTCCCCACACGGCTTCTTTCTGACCATAGAGGCGTTCTTTCTGTTCCCCCGGGCGGACGTCGAGGATTTCGTCGGGCGTAGACTGCGCGAACGGCCGCTCACGCCAACGTGCGCGGTGGGCTGGCAACGCGGCTCCCGCCCGCTGTTTGAGGTCTTCGATCACCGACGGGTACCGGTCGAACCCGTCGGTCGCTACCGTGACGACGTTATCGGTCGGGCCCAAACCGAGGTGACGGGCCATCGTCACCGCCGCGATGATGTTGGCCGCGGAGGAGATGCCGATCATTCCCGCCAGCGGCGTCTCTTGCAGCGTCAGCAGGCTCCACAGGCAGTCTTCGTCGTGGACAAGGACCACGTAGTCGGTCGTCAGGATGTTGTGAATGAGGGTCACCATCTTGTCGCCCACGCCCTCAATCCGGTGGTGGCCGATGCCGTTGGCATACAGCGTCGGACATTCGCGCGGCTCGGGGGCGGCGATGAGCGCATCGGGAAAGCGCGCTTTGATTTCGTCACCGGCGGCAAGTGTGCCGGCGGAGCCCGGCGCCGCCAGAAAGAGCGCGACCCGTCCGTTGCCGGACGCGGCGGCCGCTGCCAGGGCGGCGCGGCCGGTGACGGCACGGTGGAAGCGGTAGTTCGGCAACAGCGAAAACTGCTCGAGCACGAGATACTCGGGCCGCCGCATGTAGGCCTCGTGCGTGCGTTCCAGCGTAAGGATGACGTCGCTTTCGGTGCCGGGTGTGAGATCGAGGGTCCCGCCGTACCGCCGGATCCGGTCGTAGCGTTCGCGGCTCATCCCGTCGGGCATGACGACGATCACCCGATAGCCTTTGAGGGCCCCCACGTACGCGGCACCGATGCCGAAGTTGCCGGTCGAAGGAGCGACCATCGTCTTGGCGGCGGGCCTGACCCGCTCGTCCAGCTCGGCTTCCATCAGCGTCGTGTAGACGGGGCCGACCTTATGGCTGCCGGACGGGAAGTCTTTGCCAAGCAGGACGATGATGTTGGCGTCCACGCCCGTCATCTCGTGCGGCAGTACGAGATGGTTGATGCTGCCGTCGGGTCGGCGCCACGTGATGTTGAACAGGTTCAGAGGATCGAGCTCGCGGACGCGGGCATCACTCAGGCGCACGCGAACCGCATCCGGGAGCCCCCGCGGGTCCTGCATCTCAGCATATGTGGGTCCTGGAACGCTCACCGCAGCGCCTCCGGCACGGCTTCGGGCGTGGCCTCGATTTCAATCGCCCGGCCCGGTCCCACGCGCCGGCCGGCAGCCGGATCCTTCAACCCGTGCCCGGTCAGCAGCACGAGCACGCGGTCCTGCGCCCCGATCACTCCGCGGACTTTGAGGTGAGGCAGCGCGGCGACGCCGGCGAGCGCGGCGGGCTCACCCCACACCCCGGTGAGCCGGGCGAGCAGCCGCATCGCGTCCATGATCTCCTCATCGGTGACCGTGACGATCGTTCCATCCGAGGCCCGCACCGCGGCGAGCGCCTTCCGCCAGTTGCGCGGTGTTCCCACGGCAATGCCATCGGCCAGGGTGCGCACCGGCACCGGCGTCACGTCGCGGCCCTCCGCCAGCGCCGCGGCCATGGGGGCCGCACCGGCTGCCTGCACGCCGATCATGCGGGGGACCCGCGGGCTCAGTCCGAGCAGGTGCATCTCGCGCAGCCCCTTCCACGTGCCGGCCAGCGTGCAACCGTCGCCCAGCGGGACTACAACAATGTCGGGTAGCGCATCGGCGGTCTGCTCGGCGATCTCGAGACCCGCGGTTTTCTTCCCTTCGACCAGAAACGGATTGATGGCGCTGTTACGGTTGTACCAGCCGAACCGCGCCGCGGCGTCCATGGACAGCCGGAAGGCGTCCTCGTAGGCCCCGCGGACGAGGAAGACCACCGCGCCGTACATCAGCATCTGCGTGAGCTTGGCCTCGGACACCTGCGCGGGCACGAAAATGTAGGCTTGAAGGCCCAACTGGGCGGCCATGCCGGCCAGCGACGATGCGGCGTTGCCGGTCGACGCGCAGGTGATCGCCCGGTAGCCGGAGGCGGCGGCGTGCACGGCGCCGACCGACGACGCACGGTCTTTGAGGGACGCAGTGGGATTGCGGCCGTCGTCCTTCAGCAGCACCGTGCGCAGGCCAACGTGCGCCGCCAGCGGCGGGGCGTCAAACAGGGGCGTCCAGCCCACCGGCGCGACAGGGAATCTCACGCCGTCGGGCAGGGGGAGCAGCGGGAGATACCGCCAGTGCGTCCGCGGCGCGTCCTGCAGAACTGCGCGCGTCAACCGTGCGCGGACGGCATCGTAATCGTACTCGACGTCGAGAATACCCTCTGTGCCGCAGACCGGACACGTCAGGCGGAGTTCTGTCGCATCGTAGCTCCGGCCGCAGCGCATACACGAGTAGCCGGTGACGTGACCGAGGGAGCCGTGCACGACT
>DATDQT010000098.1:0-10916 GCA_035292085.1 bacterium | reverse complement strand
GGCCCTCCAGTTCGCGCAGACCGGCAACGCCGATGCGGCCATCGTCGCGCTGTCACTCGCTGTCGCTCCGCCGGTACGGTCCGCGGGGCGGTACTGGGTGATCCCGTCTGACCTGCACCGGCCGATCCGCCAGGCGGCCGGGATCACGACCACATCACGCCGGCAACCGCTGGCCGAAGCGTTCCTCGACTTCGTGACCGTCGGCTCCGGACGAGAGGTCCTTCGCCAGTACGGGTTCGGCTCACCACCGGAACAGCCATGATACCAACACCCATTGACTGGTTCCCACTGTGGCTGTCGCTGCGCGTGGCCGGAGTCGCGACCGTGCTGGCCGCAGTTCTCGGGATTCTCATCGCATACGCCCTGGCGGAAGGACGGTGGCGCGGACGGAACTTTGTCGAATCGCTTGCCACCCTGCCGCTAATTCTGCCGCCGACGGTCCTCGGATTCTACCTGCTGGTGACCCTGGGCCGGCAGAGTGTTGTCGGGAGTTTCATCGAGCGAGTGACCGGCGTCTCACTGGTCTTCACGTGGCAGGGCGCCGTCGTGGCCGCCGTCGTCCCCGCGATTCCGTACGTGATTCGCACGGCGCGGGCGGCATTTGAGGAAATCGACGTCTCGGTTCGCGAGGCGGCCCGCATCGACGGCGCCAGCCGGCTGCAGCAATTTCTGCTTGTCCTCCTACCCCTTGGGCGCCGCGGTATTGCGGCGGGCATCGCCTTGGCCTTCGCCAGGGCACTCGGCGAGTTTGGTGCCACGCTAATGGTCGCGGGGAACATTCCAGGACGGACTCAAACGATGCCAATCGCCATCTATGATGCCGTGCAGGCCGGATCGTACGATCTCGCCGGGGTCCTCGTGGCCATCCTCACGGTCGCAGCGCTCGCCGTCCTCCTGCTGGTTGGGAGGCTTGGTTCACACCCCTGATTTCGCATCCAGTACGGGAAGAGGAATCCCTAATATGCAACCGGAAATACCGGGGAATTCCCGGGACGGTCGAGAGACTTCTGTTTCGAGTGACTAGGAGGCGTTATCGGATGCGTTGGTTGACGGTTCTCCTGATGGGAGTGCTGGTCGGGTTCCTGGCCTTGCCCGCAGTGGCGGACCATACTGATGAGGTCTCATACAGCACGCAGGTGGGCGAGACGTTTAGCCTCTTTGACAAATGGCGAGGAGGGGGAGGAGGGCTGGAGGGAATTACCAGCCTCAGAGCTGATCCACCTGGAATCGTAGAATTCGAGACCCGTGGTGCCCCCCCTTCGACCGTCTTATGGGCCACGTGTATTGTTGCTGGGCGCACGACCGTGACGATGAAGTACACACGGGGAGGTAAGGAACATACGTTGCGGATTGCCATTACCTGCGTGGCGGAGACGGAAAAATAGCAGAGACAGTCGTGCTACCGTTGTGGTGACAACTGCAGATGACCTTCGGGGCAGGGTGGGGCAGAGCCAGTAGGCAGTAGACGGTATGACTCCAGCCTCGGCGAGATCAGCATCGAACCCCGCGGAATATTGGAGGTCGTCCTTCCCAGACCAGGGGACAAGAGGGTGCAATTCAGATGTGTCCAATCCGGCGTCGCAATCGTCCGATTCAAATACCGGGTCAGCGGTATCGGTACGGTGCATCAGGCCGCCGACAAAGTCACCTGCACAGAAAAGGATACAGAGAGATAGGTTTTCGCTCGGTTCACACGCCTGATTCAATCCACGATTGAAGGAACAGCGGAGCAGCGCTCGAACGAGACGTGAAACCTGCTCGTTCGGGTTAAGGTAATCTCATAGAGGTGAGATGGGATGAACATGCGTGCCCCTCTGCTATTGGCAGTGTTAGTCGGGTTGCTGGCGTTGCCAGCTTTCCCAGCGCTGGCAGGTCATACCGTTACGATAAAGGCCCAGGCTCAAGTCGGGGAATGGGTAGACGTCAGCAAAGAGGTTGGGGGCGGCTTGGGCTTCTATGCGATCCTGAACTTCCGGTATGGTCCCGATCCCGGCCGGGTGCTGGGCGCCGCCGAATCAGACTCCGATAAGGGTATTGTGCGGGCTAAGTGTGCGCGCCCCGGTACAGTGTTGTGGGAGATAGCATACACGTACAGTACTCTTGGTCAGAGAGCACCAAAATCAGATAGACATTACTTGCGCGTTGAGGTCACCTGCCTCGAGCAGGCAAAAAAGGAAGGTTAAGCTTCTAAGTGACCGAGATGCGTCTGCGGACGGCATTCTTCTTGATCTCGCTGGTCGGATTGCTCGCCCCACCCGTCGTGGCATCTCACACAATCAGGACCGCCATCGAAATCGACATGGGAGAGTCATTCGACCTGCTGCGCGGAGCGGGTGAACTGGTCGATGTCGCGGCCGATCCGCCGGGCATCCTGGATATCCGACCGGCAGGAAGGCTGCGGGTGGAGGTCGAGTGCGCGCGGGTCGGGAAAACTGTCGTAACACTCAGATACCGTGCGGCCGGCGAGGTCCATACCTCCGTCATCGCCGTGACTTGCGTCCAGAGGGAGCCGTGACCGCGGACGCGCCGGCAACTCGTGTTACCATTGAGATAACAACTTCAGACGACCTTCGGGGCAGGGTGAGGTCGTAAGACCAATTCCCGACCGGCGGTACAGCCCGCTACCCGTCGCGCTCGCGACGGTGGATCCGGTGAAACTCCGGGGCCGACGGTAAGCCCCGTTCCAAGTCGGCAGTTAGATAGTGCGGCGCGCGGCGTGCAGCAGCCGACTTGGAACGGGGTAAGTCCGGATGGGAGAAGGTCAATTGACGGGAACCGGAAGCCGGTAGCCGGGAACCGTACGTGTGATTCTGCCCCGAAGGTTGCCGCCAACACGGAGGGGCAGGATGAGACGGCTCACGCAGGTGGCAGTCCTCGGCGCGGTCGCGTTCGCCTTCATGTACGTCGAATTCCCGCTGCCGCCGTTCCCACCGTATCTAAAGTACGACCCCAGTGAAGTCCCGGCACTGATCGTGGCGTTTGCCCTCGGCCCCGTGTATGGCCTCGCTGTGGAGGCGATCAAGGCCATCCTCATCGGCATCTTCCGGTCCGGGTCGCTGGGCGGGCCGTTCGGCATCTTCATGAATTTCCTCGCCGGTATCACCGTGGTCGGCGTGGCCGGAACGTACTACCTGTTCGAGCACACCAAGGCGGGCGCCATCAAGGCCCTGGTGCTCGGGGTGTTGGCCATGACCGGCGTCATGATCGTGGCGAACATTGTGCTGACCCCGATCTTTTTCGGCATTCCACGCCCCCAGGTGATCGGGCTGGTGCTGCCGGCGCTGCTGCCGTTCAACCTCCTCAAGGGAGCCCTCAGTTCAGTCGCGACATACCTCGTGTACAAGCGGGTGCGTGCGTACCTCTATGAACGGATCACCGACCGGGGAGCCTGGTAACCGAAGGTTCCGAACCCCGAATCCCGAACACCGAACCCCGTCATGCCAAAAGGCACCCTCTATACGGGCGGACGAATCTACACGCTTGATCCGGCATCGCCTGTCGTCGACGCGCTGGCGGTGTCCGGCGGCCGCATTGCCGCCCGCGGTTCTACCGCCGACCTGCTCCGCGAGTTTTCCGAGTTCGAGCGGGTCGACCTTGCCGGACGCACGATGCTCCCGGGATTTGTCGATGCGCACATCCATCTCGCGTCGTTAGGGATCGCCCTCAAGCGGGTCGAGCTCCGGGAGGCCCGCACACTCGCTGACGCGGTCGCCCAGGTCGGCGTGGCGGCGGGCCGGAGCCGGCCCCGCGAGTGGATCCAGGGCCGCGGCTGGGACAAGAACTTGTGGCCGGACGGGAGGTTTCCCACGAAGGATGATCTCGACCCGGTCGTGCCCAACAATCCGGTCGCGCTCACCAGCAAGGACGGCCACCTGCTGTGGGTCAACTCCGAAGCCCTGCGGCTGGCCGGAATCAGCCCGTGGAGCACCGACCCACCGGGCGGCGCGATCGACCGCGACGGCATGGGGGAGCCCACGGGGCTACTGAAGGAAGAAGCGAAGGCGCTGGTCTTCCGCGTCATCCCGCCGATGCTCCCGCAGGCGGTCGAAGACGGAATCCGCGAGGCCACCGCACTGCTGCACAGTTACGGCGTGGTCGGTGTCCACAATTTCGAAGGGGCAGAGGTCTTTGCGGCCTGCCGGCGCATGTCGGCGCGAAACCAGCTCCGGCTGCGCGTGTGGCACGCGATTCCCGAAGCCGGGTTCATGTCGGGAATCGCCACCGGTTTGCGCACCGGGGCCGGCAACGACTGGATGCGCATCGGGCCCGTGAAAATCTTTGCCGATGGCACGCTGGGATCGCAGACCGCGAACATGCTGGACCCGTTCGAGGGACAGCCGCTCAACACCGGGATCGCGATCCACTCCCGGGAGGAACTGAGCGAGCTGGTCGGCCGCGCCGTCGGGGGCGGCTTCTGGTGCGCGATCCATGCCATCGGCGACCGGGCCAACCGCTGGGCACTGGACGCGTTCGATCAGCATCTCGCCGCCTCCCGGCAGTTGGGAGCGCGGCACCGCATCGAACACGTCCAGCTGCTGCATCCGGACGACATCACCCGCCTCGTCCGAGCGGACGTCATCGCCTCGATGCAGCCCATCCACGCCGCCGCCGACCGCGAGATCGCCGACCAGTACTGGGGACCCCGCTGCCGCCACGCCTACGCTTGGCGCGCACTGGCAGACGCCGGCACCCACCTCGCCTTCGGATCGGACGCGCCGGTCGAGACGCCGAGCGTGGTCACGGGACTGTACGCGGCGCTCGCGCGGCGCCGTCCCGGGCAGCCTGAGGCCTGGTATCCGGGGCAGGCGCTGGACATCGCCGCGGCGGTCGCCGCCTACACGACCGGCGCCGCGTTCGCCTCGGGGACCGAACAGCAGACGGGGACCCTAGCCGCGGGCAAGTGGGCGGACCTCGTCGTCCTGGATCGCGACCCTTTCAGTGCGCCGGCCGAGGAATTGCTGCGCACGTCGGTCGTGACCACCGTCATCGGCGGCGAACTCGTGTACGACGCCGAGGGTATAATGAACGTATCCCCGCACGCATGAAGGAGGCGAAATTGATGGCATACCCCAAGTACGAGGCCAAGAAGTTTCCGGCCTTCGACATGGCGCTGACCGGCATTTCCAAAAAGACGATGGAGGAGCACTACAAGCTCTACCAGGGGTACGTCAACAAGGCCAACGAGATCCACGAGAAACTCACCGCGGTCGACCGTGATCCGGCCAAGGCCAACCCGACCTATTCCGAAATCCGCGAACTGAAGGTCGAATTGACGCGGGCCGTGGGCGGCGTGAAGAACCACGAACTCTACTTCAGCCTGCTCGGCGGGTCCGGCGGCGCCCCGTCGGGGAAACTGGCTGACCTCATCAAACGCGATTTCGGATCGGTGGAGGACTGGCAGAAGGATCTCAAGGCGACCGGAATCGCCGCGCGGGGCTGGGCCTGGACGGCGTACGACTGGAACACCGAGCGGCTCTTCAACTACATCGGGGACGAGCAGAACACGTTCCCGGTCTGGGATTCATCCCTGCTGGTCGCGCTGGACGTCTTCGAACATGCGTACTGGGCCGACTTCTACACCAACAAGGGCGGGTACATCGACACGTTCTTCAAACTCCTCGACTGGAAGTACGTCGAGCAGCACGCCGAGATGATCGGCATGTTCGCCCGCATGTAGGCGGGGACTCGCGGACCCGGGGGAACGCGGAGTCGCGGAAATGCGTTCCTAAACCAGCAGCAGGACCACACCGTCGTACAAGGCGAGGCATGGACGCGGAAGACCAGGCACTGGTCGAAGCATTCAAGGGCGGCGAGGAGAGCGCGTTCACGGCGCTCGTGATCAAGTATCGCGAGGCCGTCTACCGCATCGCCCGCCGCATGCTGCGGAGCCACGAAGAGGCCTCCGACGTGGCGCAGGAAGTCTTCATCCGCGTCCACCGGGCGCTGCCCCGGTTCGAGGCGCGGTCCAGCCTGAAGACGTGGCTGTATCGCATTACCGTCAACCTCTCGCTGGACCGTTCCGCGCGCGGCTCGCGGTACGTGCTGTCGGGACTGCGCGAACTGGGATGGGAGCCGGTGTCGGATCAGGATCCGGCGGCGACGGCGGTGGGGAAGGAACTGGGACGGATGATCCGGGCGGCGGTCGACGCGCTGCCGCCGCGGCAGCGCGCGATGATGCAGCTGCGGTTGTATCAGGACCTTCCGTACGCCGAGATCGCCCGCGTCATGGGCTGCGCCGAGGGGACGGTCAAAGCGACGATGTTTGCGGCGATGGCCAAACTGCGGAAATCGCTGGCGC
This sequence comes from bacterium, assembly GCA_035292085.1. Taxonomy (GTDB): domain Bacteria; phylum Sysuimicrobiota; class Sysuimicrobiia; order Sysuimicrobiales; family Kaftiobacteriaceae; genus DASXUC01. The sequence continues at coordinate 4,618 of DATDQT010000098.1, read as the reverse complement.
CGTATGTGGGGCGCCACGCGGAAACGGGGACACGCGGACGCACAGACCCGCGACAGGCCGATCGATGATGCACTGCCGGGACGCGCGAGAATTGATGCTGGATGTGCTCACGACGGCGGCGCCGCCGGATGCGCGGCGGGTGCTGCTCGCGCATCTGGACGACTGCGCGGCCTGCCGGGCCGAGGCTGCCCAGTTTGAACGAACCGTGGTCCTGCTGCGCACCCTGCCCGATCCGGCACCCCCGCCCGGGTTCTGGCCGGAGTTCATGACGGTGCTGGAACGGCGGGTCGCCGACGACGGGTCGCTCTGGTGGCGCGCCGTGCGGTGGCTGCGCATGCCGCGCGTGTCATGGACGGCGGCCGTGGCCGGCGCGGTGATCGCGGTGATCATCGCCCTGACGTTCTCCGGTCCGGTGCCCGAGAGCACGCCCGTCCTCTCCCCGGTGACGGGTTTGGTGACGGAGTCGGTGAGACAGACCGTGCCGTCGGTGCAGGGGACGCTCACGCTGTGGAACAACGGTTTGACCGGGGTTGAGGTCCCCTACGACTTCAGGCCGGGAGGCCGGTAGCGATGGCGTGGCGCCGGCCACTGTCGGTGCTCGTGGCCGCGCTCCTGGTCTCAGCCATACCGGCCGCCGGACAGGTCCCGTTCCGCGATCCGCGGGCCGAACGGATCATCGAAGCGCTGATGATCTGGCGGCTGGTGGATGAGGTCAACCTCACCGACCGGCAGATCGCCCGGATCTTCCCGCGCATCAAGGCGCTGAAAGAGATCCGGTTTGACATCGCCCACCGCCGGAACCAGATCCGGAACGAACTCAACGCCCTGCTCGCCCAACAGCCGCGCAACGACGACCTGATCCGGGCCAAGATTGAGGAACTCGATCAATTCCGCCGCGAGATCGAGCAGCGGCGCCAGCGGATCCTCCAGGAGATCTACGCCGCGCTGACGATCAGCCAGCGGGCGAGGTTCGCGCTGATCCAGGAGACGTTTGAGGCGGAAACGCTCCGGCTGTTGGAAGAAGTCCGCCGGATGATCGAGCAGCAGCAGCGGCAGTAACTACCCGGGTCCGGTCACCCCTTCGTCACGCACAAGGTAGTCCGCTTTCCGGTACGTGCGCCGTTCACCGCAGTGCGGGCACGTGTGGTAGTTGGCGGCCAGCGTGCCCTTCTCAAAACTCTTGCGGTCCACTCTCAGGGGGGCGTCGAAGGCCTGTCCGCACGCTTTGCACACCACGGTCAGGCGGAGTTTGCTCATTGCCCCAGGTAGCGGACCACATCGGCGCGCCGCCACAGGCGTCGGTGATCCTCGGCGAAGACCGGACTCGGGAAGTCGCTCCTCGAGGCGATCTCGTCGAGGAATTGCCGCGGAGCCAGGCCGGCCATCTCCGCGGCTTCCACGGCGCTGACCACGTCTTCACCATCCCGCACCAAGGCGGCCACGGTCTCGACGAAGCCCGCGGCGTGCGGGCCGCGCAGCAGGTGGTCGACGGCCGAGCGTCCTCGGGGATGCGCCTGCTTCATGAGGTTGGCGTAGCGGGTCAGATCGTCGGGATACCCCCGCAGGTGTTCGAGGACCAAGAAGTCCAACGCGAAGTCGGTTTCAGATCCCATGCTATAGTAAATCGTAGCATGACGTTTCTGAACCCACAGGATGCGGACTTCATCCGCAGGCGGTTCGCGTCTGAACTCCAGCACGACGTGACCCTCGAGTTCTTCGCCCCCAGCACGGGGGGTCTGGTCCTACCCGGCCCGGACGGGGAGACCGCCGAGTACACCCGCCGGATCCTCGAGGAAGTGACGACGCTGTCCGACAAGCTGCACCTGAACGTGCACAGCGTCGTGTCGGAACCCGAGGCCGCGCGGGACTTCGGGATCGCGCGTACGCCGGCGATCGCCTTTGTGGGCGCGGAAGACTATGGGATCCGGTACTATGGGATCCCCGGCGGATATGAGTTCGCCACTCTGCTGGAGTTGATCATCGCGGTCTCGGCCGGTGCGGCGGCCCTCGCGGAGTCCTCGAGGGAGATCCTCGCGCGGCTGAAAGATCGCGCGGCCATCCAGGTGTTCGTCACCCCGACCTGACCGCACTGTCCTCGACCGGCCAGGCTGGCCGGCCTGCTGGCGATCGAAAGCCCGAACGTGACGGCGGACATCGTGGAAGTGAGCGAGTTTCCCGATCTCGCCGAGCGCTACGCCGTGTACGCCGTGCCGAAGATCATTATCAACGACGCGACGGAGTTCGTCGGGGCCCAGCCCGAGCCGGTATTTGTCGCCTACCTCGCCGACGCGGCGGGGGTCATCGAGGCGCCCTAAATGCGCATCGAGTTCGACCACGTGTCGTGTACGTACCCGATGGGCATCGTCGGGTTGGATGATGTCACCGCGACGGTCGAGGGAGGCCTGATCGGCGTGCTCGGCCACAACGGGTCAGGCAAGACCACGCTGATCCGGATCCTGGCCGGCGTGATGCCGCCGTCGTCGGGTGAGGTCCGCATCGACGGCTCGCCGCCGGTCGTGGGGCGGCGGACGAGACTCTCGTTCTTCCCGCAGGAGCTGCCCAACTTTCCGCTCGCCCAGACCCCCCGGCAAACGCTGGAGCATTCCCTGCTGCTGGCCGGCGCGTCCGATGAGAGCCGCCGGGCCCAGATGGCGGCCGACCTGCTCGAGCTCGTCGGCCTCCTGGCAGTGGCCGATCGCGCGGTCGGGACCTTCTCCGGCGGCATGAAGCAGAAAGTGCGCATCGCGCAGTCGCTGGTGCACAATCCATCGGCACTCATCCTCGATGAACCGACGACCGGCCTGGACGTCAAAGAGCGGTTGATCATCCTGCGCTTGCTCCACCGCCTGAGTGAACGGATTCCGGTCGTCTTCTCGACGCATGATTGCCACGATGCGGCCGCCGTCTGCGACGCGCTGCTCATTCTGTCCGGCGGCACCCTCATCGCGACCGGGACGCCGGAAGCGCTGACCGCTCGGGCCGCCGGCAAGGTCTGGGAGTGGTGGGCCCGCGACATCGACACCGTGCAGGAAGACGGCCCGTTCGTGACGAGATTGCACAGGTATGCCGCCGGCATCCTCGTGCGCGCGGTGACCGCGACCCCCCCGCCGGAGGCGCTCGAGGTTACACCCACGCTGGAGGATGCGTACGCGCTGCTCACACACGCCCGCTCGTAGCGGCCGCAGGCCCTGAGCGAGCGGAGCGAGTCGAAGGGAGTCGCGAGGGAGGACCGGATGGAAGATATCTTCGCCTACATCGACGCGCACCGCGAGCAGTTCATCGAACGTCTGCAGGGGTTGTGCCGGCAGCCCAGCATCGCCGCCCAGAATGTCGGGATTCAGGACACGGCCCAGATGGTGGCCCGGCTCATGGGCGACGTCGGCGTCAGACCCGAACTCTACGCGACCGACGGCGCGCCGGTGGTCTATGGGCTCTGCGGGACCGGGAAGAAGACCCTGCTGATTTACAACCACTATGACGTGCAGCCGCCGGAGCCCCTGGAATTGTGGGAGTCGCCCCCGTTCGCCGCCGCGATCCGCGACGGCAAGCTCTATGCCCGCGGCTCCGCCGACAATAAGGGGAACCTGGTGGCGCGGTTGTGCGCGATCGATGCGTGGCTGCAGACGCGCGGGGCCCTGCCGCTGGAGGTCCGGTTTGTCGTTGAGGGGGAGGAGGAGGTCTCCTCAGCCCACCTGCACCAGTTCGTGCGCGACCATCGCGATCTCATCCGGGCGGATGGGTGTCTATGGGAGGCCGGCGGCAAAGATATCCAGGAGACGCCCGGGTTGTACATGGGCGCGAAGGGCATCCTCTACGTGGAACTGGAGGCGGCCGGCGCCAATCGCGACCTCCACAGCAGTATGGCCACGTCGGTGCCCAACCCGGCGTGGAAACTGGTGTGGGCGCTTGGGACGTTCAAGGACCGCCACGAGAACATTCTCATCGACGGCTTCTACGACGACGTGCTCGAGCCCACCGCCGAAGAGATGGAATACCTGCGCCGCATCGCGGCGCGGCGAGACGACGACCTGCGCCGGCGCGATCTGGGGATCGACCAGTTCCTGCTCGGCCTGTCCGGTGTGCAGCTGGTGAAGCGGAACCTCTATCAGCCGACGTGTACGATCTGCGGCCTTGTGTCAGGCTACACCGGGGAGGGCTCCAAGACCGTCCTGCCCAGATCTGCAACGGCCAAAATTGACTTCCGGCTCGTGCCCAACCAGCGGCCGGACGACATCGTGGAGAAAGTCAAGGCTCACCTCGCCAAGCATGGATTCGCCGACATCGAGGTGCGGGTCTTGGGGGCAGAGCATCCGGCGCGCACGCCGGTGGAATCCGATCTGTCGAGGGTGATTCAGCAGACGACCAAAGAGATCTACGGAAAGGAGCCGGTGGTGTCGCCCCTGATGGCCGCCACGGGCCCGATGTACGAGCTGACGGCCCAGTTCGGAATTCCCACGGTCGGCACCGGGTGCTCCTACGCCCAGAGCAACGGGCACGCGCCCAACGAGAACATCCGGCTGGAGGATTTCTTCCAGCACATCCGGCACGTCGCACTGATCTTCGATCGCTTCGCCAAGTCTCCGAACGAGGCGGGGTAGCCGGCCCCAACGTGTCAGGG
>DATDQT010000097.1:0-4219 GCA_035292085.1 bacterium | reverse complement strand
CAGTACGCTCCGGCTGCGGCTCCGTCGAGTTCGTCGTGTCGAGCGGCGACGCACCTGCCGACGCCACCATCGAGCGCGAGGTGACTCGAGTGCCGGTGGCGCGGGCGGCCTCAGGCGACGTCGATCAGGTGACGCTGAAGGCGCTGATACGACGGGCCGGCATGCCGCACGACATCGGCAAAGTCGGTGTACCCGACGTCGGGCTGATCGCCCCCTCGCCCCCGGCGCGCGAACAACAGGAGGATAGGACGAAACGACCGGCGCAGTCACGCCGGTCGTTCCCTATCAGAAATCCATCTGCACGGCGATCCTGGCGTACCGCGCCGGAACAATCGCCGTCGGAATCAGCCACGCGCCACCCGCCACGAACCCTTGGTTATAGGCGGTGACCGCGTCGTCGTTCAGCAGGTTGAAGATGTCCACCCCCACTTGAGCCCTCGTCGACCCGAAGCGGAGAATCTTCGCGATGCGCATATCGATGTTGTTGCGCCGCTCGCCCCACAGCGTGGCCGGCGGGATCAGGTTCACCGTGACGGAGGACCCTCCGGTGAGGTTCCGGCCGAGCGGCTGCGGCCCGGCGGCAATCCACGCATTGGTCACCGTGTAGTTCGCCTGCAGGGAGTCGCCGGGGATGCTCGCCCACGTCGCCGCCACCTGGACGTCCACTTTCGGGATGGTGTAGGTTGCCAGGCCCCGGACGTCCGTCCGGTAGGGTTCAGCGATGCGGCAATAGGGGTTCACTACCGAGAGGGCGTATCCGCCGCCCCCGAGGGCCGTGACACTCGCCGTCACGGAACTGTTGGTGACCCCCGTCGGGCCAGCGCCCACTTCCGGCAGTTTGGCCCGCACGGCGCAGCCGTCCACGAGCTTGCGGCCGGTGCTCGTGCCCCCCTGCACCGTGAGTCCATTCCGAAGCCGCGCCATCACGGAGATATCCACGCCCTGCCAGTTCTCCGTCTGATCCGCGAAGTTCTTCGAGGACTGCGCGAGCTCGTCCACCTTCCCGACCTTGGGCAGCACGAGGTTGTACAAGCCGCTGATCGTCTGACCGCTATTCGGGAGCCGAGGATCGTCTGGCACGCGGATGCTGAACGGCGTGTAGTCCTCGAGCGCGGTCTCCCGGTTGTCCACGACGTACCAGTTGCCCCACCAGTTGCGATTGTAGGCAACGGTCACCGAGACGCGCGGCACCACCTCGTGCTGGACCGACAGGCCGAGCGACCAGTTGTACGCCCTGGAGCCCCAGCCGGAGACGTAATTGGGGTCGAAGCTCCGGGTGAACACGCCTTTCCCCAGGTTCTGGTTGTCCATCGCCGCGCATTCGAAGTTGAGCGCCGGGTTGTTGAGGTCGCAATCCGGCACGAAGTTGTCGCGGCGGGAATCGCCAACCGGATAGTACCGGTCGTCCCACCCGCGCGTCGTGTTCGTGGCCGTGCGAGTCAGCGGGTTCATGTCCAGATCGTTGTTGGCCGCCGTGATGGCCTCGATATACTTGCCCAGGTTGAACTTGATCGCCGTCTTCCCGTTCCCGAACAGGTCGTAGGCCACGCCGAGCCGGGGCGTGATGTCCTTCCAGTCGTACCCGGGGGTCGACCCGCCCGGGAAGAAGAGCTCTTCGGCCAGGTACGGCCAGCCGGGGCCGCCAATGCGCTGGTCGGGATAGCTCGAGATCAGGGAGTCGTACCGCACGCCGCCCTGCAGCGTCAGCCGGTCGAGCGTCCATTGATCCTGCGCGTAGAGATTCAACGGGATGAGATTGCGGACGTACTTCGTGTCGGGCCCCACCGAGACGGTCTGCGTGAGCTGGTTCGGCACGCCTCTGATCGTCCGGACCTGCACGACCTGAGTGAAGTTCTGGTAGGTCTGAGACGGATTGCTGAACCCGCCCTGGTACCCGAACTTCATGTTGTGCGAGCCGGTGACATACGTCAGCGACGCCCGCAGGCTGGCCAGCGTCCCGATCAACGAATGCGTGAACCCGCCCTGCCCCGGGGCTCTGGGCATCCGGGAGAGCAAGAACGGGATGCAGATTCCCTGGGCGGCGCAGTCGGGCTCGCCGACCACCTCGAACCGCTGGATCATCTCCCTCGTGGAGGTGCCGTCGTTGCGGGGGCCGAAGCGGTACCGCGCCTCATACATGCCCCAGCCGGCCTCGGCCAGCAACCGGTGCGAGATCGGCGACTGCCAGGTGGCATGGGGCTGGCGGGACGGGATGTAGAGCACTCGGGATGACGCTTCGGGTGTCCTCTGGAAGGGGCCGAACAGGCCGCCCCCGCCATCGCCGTAGTCCGCGTCGTTGTACTGCTCGGACCAGTGGAAATTGAATTTATTGCGCGGTGTCGCCTGCCACGTCAGCCGGATCGTCCCCTGACGCTCCAGGTTATTGTTGAACGCCTGCCGGGACCGGTCGAAGTCCACTGCCCAGGCCTGCGGGTTGCCCGCGTTCTTGTTGTAGAACATGCCGGGCACCGTCCGCTCCCCTCCGACCTGGCGGTAGACCGAGTAGAACCACAGCTTGTCCTGCAGAATCCGGCCGCCGTACATACCGCTGACGTCGTATACGTTGAGGAGCTTGAAGGGGGCGGTCAGCTTCGCATCCTGGAGCGCCTGCGTGAAGTTGCTGCCTTGCAGGTCGCCGTTCGAGCCGCTGTAGTTGAACTGGCCGCTGAAGAGGTTCGACCCTTCGCGGGGGATGACGTTGACGACGACGCTGCTCGTCTCGGCTTCGGAGAGCCCACCCGAAACGGTCATCACCACTTCCTGCGAAGCGGCCACCTGCGGCATTTGTCCGCCGCCGCCGCTGCTGCCCGCCCAGCCCATGTTGATGCCGTCCGCATAGATCCGCGAATCCATCGGGCGCCCGCCGTGGAGGTTCCCGGCGCCTCCCTGCATCGTCCCCCCAATCCCGCCGGAATCCATCATCCCCGCCTGGACCATGCCGGGAATGAGCGCCTGGATGCCGACAACGTTTCGCGATGAGGGAATCGCCGCGAGAATGTCCCGGTCAAGGACGTTCTGCGTTCGCGTGCTCTGCACGTCGACAATCGGCGATTCGCCGGTCACCGTGACCGTTTCCTGGACCTGGCCGACCCTCATGTCGGCGCTTACGGTCGCGACGAAGTTCCCCGACAGCTCGATGCCTTCGCGCTTGACGGTGGTAAATCCCGTCAGCGAGAACGTCACCGAGTAGGTGCCGGGTCGCAGGTCGACGATGCGGTACTGGCCGGCAGCGTCGCTGATGACCGACCGGACCTTTTCAATAAGCACGGGGCTGGTGGCTTCCACTGTCGCGCCGGGTAACACGGCGCCCGAGGTATCTCGAACGACCCCGGTGATCGCGGCCTGCGCATAGGCCGCCGACGGCACGAGCAACGAAACCAACACGACCAGCAGGGGCCGCGAGGCTCGCTGGACCAGGTTCAGCATCGCTGTCCTCCTCCTGTTCTCGCAATGGACGACGCCAAAACGCGGGATGTCACTGGCTGGGAACACTGCTATCGGGGCGGCGACCGCCCTGCTATCGGGGTGTCAATTGCCGGGCAGCCTAGTCCTGTCGCGCCAAGATGTCAAGCCGAATTCTCAGGAAGTGTCCAGTCTGGAGACACTTACGACGTTCTATCGACGGCTTCCCTTCTTCAAGTCCAGGGCCGCCTCCGTCAAATCGCCGAGTTGATCCGCAGTGAACTGGTTGCCCTCGACATTGGCAACCATCTTCCCCTGCCGGTCGATGATCGCGGTATGGAGCGAGTGGTTCATCAGACCTTCATCCGGAAAGACGTCCACTCCGAATAAGTGACAGACGCGCTGCACGTCATGGACCGGCCCGGTGAGGAAGTGCCAGGCCGCGGGATCGGCGTCCCACCGGCTGGCATACTGCGCCAGAACCTCCGGCGTGTCGTGGACAGGGTCGAAGGTGACCGTCAGCAGCACGAGATCGCGTCCGAGCTGCGCCTTGAAGCGTTTCTGGAGCACGCCGAAGTTGTTGGCAATGCGCAGGCAGAAATTCGGCAGCGGACAACTCGTGTAGATGAAGTTGATGGCAACGACCTTCCCGCGCAGGTCGGAGAGCGCCACGGGGCGGCGCTTCTGGTCGGTCAACCTGAAGTCGGGCACGGTCTCCCCGATGACCAGCACTCTTCGGGGAGCCGCGCCCGCGATCTGCGTGAGCAGCTTCAAACGGTTGGCCGCCAGCGGATCCTGTTCCACGCTTTGGTACCGC
>DATDQT010000096.1:0-22232 GCA_035292085.1 bacterium | reverse complement strand
GTCTTCGGGCTCTGCCCGCCGCCCATGCCAAACCCATAGGACACCGACGCAAGCGGAATGATCGTGCGGCCATTCACGTGCATCGGCTCTCCGACGACCGTCTTCACGGTCGCCTTGGACTGCATGTCTGCGAACCGCTTCGTCAAATCCTCTAGAAACATGGGGCACCTCCGGCCACTCGGTACTTCAAGAGTACCGCACGCCGGCACGTCCCCGCCATCCGGCGCGCACCCGACGGCAGGACAGATTCGAGGCACGGGTAAATCAGACACGACCCGATGATGAAACCGATGACCTCCGCCCTGCCGCGGCCGGCCGACGATCCGTGGGAGATGGCACTGCGCCAGTTCTACCGGGCGTGCGAGCACATCCCGATGAAGCGCGGCATCCGGGAATACCTCGCCCACCCGCAGCGCGAACTCACCGTCAATTTCCCGGTGGAGATGGAGGACGGCACGGTGCGTGTGTTCACCGGGTACCGCGTTCACCACAGCATGGTACTCGGACCGACGAAAGGCGGGATCCGCTACAGCCCGCAGGTGCACCTGAACGAAGTCCGGGCGCTGGCGATGTGGATGACCTGGAAGTGCGCGCTCATGCACCTGCCGTACGGCGGCGCGAAAGGCGGGGTGGCGTGCGATCCGCGCGCGCTGTCCCCGCGGGAACTGGAGCGGCTGACCCGCCGCTATGCGACTGAGATTTCCATCATCGTCGGACCCGACCGCGATATCCCCGCACCCGACATCGGCACCAATGACCAGATCATGGCCTGGTTCATGGACACGATCAGCATGCATGCCGGCCACTCCGTCGCCGCGGCGGTAACGGGCAAGCCCATCTCCATCGGCGGATCGGCCGGCCGGCGCGAGGCCACGGGCCGCGGCGTGATGATCGCGGCGCGGGAGGCGGCTCGGGTGCGCGGCCTGCCGTTTGCCGGCGCCCGCGTCGCGGTCCAGGGCTTCGGCAACGTGGGGGCCACCGCCGCCTACCTCATGCACGACCGGGGCTGCCGGATCGTCGCGGTCAGCGACATCTACGGCGGCATCTACAATCCCGAGGGCTTCGACCCCCGCGCCGTCCTCCGGCACGTGAGGGCGACCGGAGGCGTCGGTGGCTTCCCGCACACGACGCCGGTCTCCAATGCCGCCCTCCTGGAGATCCCCTGTGACTTCCTCGTCCCGGCGGCGATCGAAGGGCAGATCACACGGGACAACGCCGCCCGCCTCAAGGCGCAGATCGTCGTCGAAGGCGCCAACGGTCCCACCACACCGGAAGCGGATGAGATCCTCGAAGAGCGCGGCGTGCTGATCGTCCCGGACATCCTCGCCAATGCCGGCGGCGTGATCGTGTCCTACTTCGAATGGGTGCAGGACCTGCAGTCGCTGTTCTGGACGGAGGCGGAGATCAACGAACGGCTGGAGCGCATCATGGTGCGGAGTTTCGACGGCGTCGTCGGCATGGCGAAGGACCGCGAGGTCGACCTGCGCACCGCGGCCCTGATCTTTGCCGTCCGCCGGGTGGCCGACGCCGTGCTGACGAGGGGGATTTATCCCTAGGGCCGCAGCGCCACCTTGAACGCCTGCGACTCGGCCTTCCCCATTGCAGTGGTCAGCGCCGCCGCATAGTCGTTGAGCGGGAACCGGTGGGTAACCAGCGGCGATGGATCGAGACGGCCGCGCTCGATCCACTCCAGGACCAGATCCATCGTGCGGACGCGGCGTCCTTCGTATGACTCCACACCGTAGATGTAACTCCCGAGCACGCGCAGCTCATTCAGCCAGATCGGCGTCCAGTCGACTCCGCGCGGCAGCGCCGCGACGCCGAGCAAGATCATCGTACCGCCGGGTCGTGTCCACCACAGCGCATCCGCGATACTGCGGCCACTGCCGACGCACTCCACCGTGACGTCCGCCCCGCCGCCGATCGGCACGCGGTGCCCGAAGATCGGCCGGTGCAATTTCGCGCCCAGCAGTTCCGACAGCGCCTCATAGTGCCCATCGCCCCGCCGCAGCCCTACCGTCTCGTCCGCACCCAACTGCCGGGCCATGCGTTCCTGGAACGGGTACTTCGCGAGCACTACGATCCGTACCGGCGTCCCCAACGCCCGGAGCACGGCGACCACCGATTGCCCAATAACCCCTCCCCCGACAACGAGTACCGTCTGCCCGGACAGCGGTGGAACCCGAAGAAACGGATGGAGAGCGACCGCGAGAGGCTCAACCATCAGGGCGCGTTCATCGGACACGGCATCGGGGACGGGAAAGACCTGGGATCTGTGGGCGACAAACGTCTCTCCCCAACTGCCGCCCGTATCCCGGCAAAAACCGATGCTGAGACCGGGGCTGATGTGCCCTTCCGTGTAACGGAGACAGATGTTGTAGTTCCCCGCCGCACAGTTGGCGCAGGGCGGGTCGATCCCCCGCGCGGCGCAGGGCAGCGTGGGTTCCACCGTCACCCGCAGGCCGGCGGCAAGATCGCGCACACCCCGCCCAACCTCGACAATCGTCCCCACGTTCTCATGGCCGAGGACGCATGGAAACGACGTCACGACGGACGCGGCCGGACTGCCGGTGAGGTGGATGGTGGAGAGATCGCTGCCGCACACGCCGCCTAGCGTGACACCGACCCGGACCCAGTCGTCCCCAGGTAGCGGGGGATCCGGGAGGTCCCGGTACTGCAGCGGCGCCAGCGGTCCCCACAGCGCGCTCCGGGAAACCGCCGACAGCGCTCTCGTCGCGAGGTACCGCGGGATGGTCGGATCAAAGACGAGAGCTTTCAATCCGTAATCGCTTTCGGCTCAGGACATCGGGACCTGGCGGATGAAACCGCGTTCCAGCCGGTCGAAGATGTCCGACAGCCTCGGCCCGGTGATGGTGAGGCCGTGGTTCTTGAGGCCGACGACCGTCCGACCGGGCGCCGATGCGGTGCGGACTACGTCGGCGACGGCCTGCGCCAGCTGGATCGTCCCGCAGGGGTAGTTGATCGTCGTCGACGAGATGTTCTCCATCCACGCGTGCACGTGGACGATCGCGCCGACCTGCGGATGCTCGGTGTAGATCATCCAGTGCTCGATGGCATCAACGGAGACCCGCCGCGGCTTGATGTCCGGAGGCACCGACAGCAAGATCACGTTGCGCTCGGCATCGAAGCCCTTGACCATCAGCATGTCTCGCCCGATCACCTTCATGTTGGACTTGTCGACGCCGCTGGCGCTCATCCAGAAGCGCGCCGCATCCTTGCGCACGCTCAGGTTGCCATAGCTGAGACCGCCGATGCCATAGAGCCGTTCGATATGCCGGAGGTCTCGTTCGTCGAGCAGCTCGTGGATCGGAAAGGGCGCGGGCAGCAGGTCGAGGGCGTCGAGGCGCTTGCCGGCCTCCGCCAGCTGTGCGGTCAACTCGTCACCGTTCCACAGTGCCGGTTCCAGGTCGGGATCGAACTGGTTGTCGATGACGAGCTGCGACGATGCCAGCGGGTACAGCCGCTTGTAGATGTACTCGAAATACTCCTGGTCGCTCAACTCCGGGATCGCGTAGTAGCCCTGCTCCAGCGTGACGAAGTACGTGTGCACCGCTTCGGCATCGCGGACGAGGTAGAGGCAGAGGTTGGCCAGGGAGCGGACCAGGAGCGGGTAGGCCTGTTTGAGGACGTTTTCGGGCTTCTGATCGGTCACGGCGATAGACAGGACGAACACGGCTTTCGCTTTCCGGCGGTACGGTCGCGGGTGGTCGACGTCGATGCAGTTGATCACCAGACGCAGGTCGGCGGCGGTCTCAGGATCCTCGGCGTGGGTGTGGCCGTGGCGGGCGAACACCTCCTTCAACCCGCGCACAACCCGCGCGAGGATCGGGTCGTCATAGGAGCCCACGATGGCGAACTTCATCGGCGCCTCCCTCTCCGAGTCCCGCGCCCCGCGTGCCCGGTCCTGAGTCTCATCCCGGGCCCAGCACTCAGGAACCAGGACTCGGAACACTCGGAGCGTATGATAGCATTCCTGAAATTACCCAAGGATCCCCTGCGCGTGGTGTCCGCGCAGCAGCCGGCCCTCGGCGAATCGCGACAGGCGAAACATCGACACATCGATGGGCGGTTGTTCGCCGAGAATCTGTGCGGCGAGCACTTCGCCCAGTGCGGGACTGAGCTTGAACCCATGGCCGCTGAACCCCGCGGCAATGAACAGGCCGTCGATCCCCTTGACAGGCCCGAGCATCGGCTGCCAGTCCGGCGTCACGTCATACAGGCTGGCATAGCCGCCGCGGACATCCGCCTGCGCGGCCTGGGGGAAGCGCCGTGCCCACATGCTCCCGACACGCTCCACGTAATCGAAGTCGACCCGGCGGCGGTACGCGTCGGCCGACACGATTTCTTCGGCCTCTTCCTCGAGGACACCGGCGAGCACGGTCCCGCCGGCCTCGGGCCTGGAGAAGAGCCCCTGGATGAGGTCTTCCACCACAAAGCGCAATTGCCCGAAGTCCGGCGGCGGCGCCAGCTGGACGACCTGTTCCCGCGCGGCAACGATGGGCACGTCAACGCCCACCGGCGCCAGCAGCGGTGGACTCCACGGACCCGCCGCCACCAGGACCGCGGACGTCTCGACATACCCCCGCGAGGTCGTCACCCCGCGGACGGCACCGCCGCGCACGTCGATGCCGGACACGGCGGTCGTCTCCCAGACGTCGGCCCCGTCCCGGCGCGCGGCGGAGGCGAACCCGGCGGCGGTGGCGTACCCGTCGGCGAATCCGGAATCCGGTTCCCACGCCGCGCCGGCCACGTCGTCTGTGGCCAGACGAGGATCGAGGGCGGCCACGCCGTCGGCGGTCAACACCTCCGCGCGGATGCCGAGCCGGCGCTGCAGCGCGACGTTGTCGCGCAGCGTTGCCATCTGCGGTTCCGACACAAGCAGGAGAAACCCGATCCGCGCGAAGTCTGCGGTGCTGCCGGTGAGCTGTTCGAAGGTCGAAAACAGCTCCAGACTCCGGTGCGCCATCGCCACGAGCGGTTCGAAGGAATAGTGCAGGCGTATGATGCCAATGGACTTGGAGGTGGGTCCGGCGCCGACGGTGTCCCGTTCGACCAGCAGGACACGCCGCCGACCGGATTCGTCGCGAAACCGCCGGGCGAGCTGGAATGCGACGCTCGTGCCGGTCGACCCGCCGCCGATCACGACCACGTCGGCCCGCACGATCGGCGCCGGCCCGTGCTCAGCTTTCATCGTGGAGGGGCAGCCGCGCCAGCACCGTCGTCCCGAAACCCGGGGCCGACAGGACCTGCAGGGACCCGCCGACCAGCTGCGACCGCTCGCGCATTCCGGCCAGGCCGAGCGTCCGCCGTCCGGCCTGCGGGGCATCGGCGTCGAACCCCACCCCGTCGTCTCGGACCATGACCTGCAGCACCTCTCCCCTGCGGCCCACGCGGATTTCCACCTTCTTCGCTTTGGCGTGGCGCAACACGTTGGTGATCGACTCCTGGACGATCCGGAACGCGGCCGTCTCAATCTCCCCAGAGAGGCGGGTCGTGAGGTCGCTGAGCTGCAGGTCGATCTGCAGTCCGGCCGGGCGCACGTGCGTGTCGATGTACGCGCGGATCGCCGGGCCCAGCCCGAGTTCATCCAGCGTCGGCGGTCGAAGCTCGTAGACGAGCTTGCGCAGTTCCTCCAGCCCCTGCTGGGCCAGCCCGTACAGTTTGCGGAGGGACGCGGCCAGCGCTTTGTCTTTGGGGTCGGCCTGCGCCGCCAGGTGGTCGAGCTGGATCATCAGCGCTGACATCAGCTGGCCGCCCTGGTCGTGAAAGTCGCGGGCAATCCGGCCGCGCTCTTCTTCCTGGGCGACGAGGAGCCGCTGCATCAGATCGCGGGCCGTCTGCTCCTGGTCGCGGACTCGCTCGAACAGCCGCGCGCGCTGAATCGTGACCGCAAGTTCGTGGCCGATGGATTCGAGCATGTCGAGCTCCTCAGGCGAGAACGTCCGCCCCCGCTCCAGCAGGAGGTTGAGGATGCCGACGGTCTCATCCTGGGCAATGAGGGGAACCGAGGCATGCCAGTGCGATTCCGGCTGCCTGGGCAGCGCCTGCTCCAGCCGCAGGCACTGGATGAGGTTGATCGCTTCGGTCAGCTCGCCGTCGCGCAGCATCTGATTGCATCGGCAGTCCCCGGACATGCGTCGTTTGCCGGCGACGGCGAGGGCACCGGGCAGGTTCACGTCGGCGGCCAGACGGAACGTGGACGTCTCGGCCTCGTAGAGGAAGATCCAGCCGGCGCGGACGTCCAGGAGGTCGACGACGCGGTGCAGGGCGCCGTCGAGAGCCTCGCGCAGTGTGAACGACCGGTTGAGGATCTCCGCGATGCTGCGGAAGATCCCCATCTGCCGGTTCGCGCTGAGGGTCACGTCGGAGTCCACGCCCTGTCCGTGTTCGTCGATGGACGACAATCTCCTATAAGGGGCGGGCTCGGGGGCGGTCCCGAGCAGAACCGCCGCCGAGTATGGAGGCTGGGGCTACGGGCCGTACTTCTGATACCAGGTGGAATCAGGCGCGGCGAGATCGGCGAGACGCGGCGCATACTTCTTCCACCAGGGCCGCCCATATTCGCCGGCGACGTCGGAGAGCCGCCGCATCCGGTCCGCGCCCGTCGTCTGCAGCCAGCGCCTCCGCTCATCTCGGTCCGTGAAGCGCAGAGCATCTTCCCACACCGCCCGGCCTCCGAGGAATCCCGACGCCCCGGCGCGGCAGGCCGCCTCCACCCAGCGAACAAACTCTTCAAACGTCGCTCCCCCGCTGAGCAGCACCCACGGAATGGGCGTGGCACCGTCCAGGGCCCGGCACACGTCCTCCCACTGCGCGGGGGGCAGACCGCGGCCCGGAAACTCTACCTTTAAGATATCCGGTCCCAGCGGGACCAGGTCGGCCGCCGACCGGCTGACGAGGTCTGCGCGCCGGCCCTCGAGGCTTTCCGATGCGCGTTCGGACGGTGACGCCGCGTACAACAGCGGCTCCAGCACAAACGGCAGGTCCTCCGCGGACGCGGCGGCGCCGACCGTGCGGACGACGGCCCGCTGCTGCGCCGCCGAGCCTTCGTGGTCGGGACGGTAGTACAAGAGCAGCTTGACGGCTGCGGCCCCCATCCGTTTGATCTTCGCCACGCTCCAGTCCGCCAGCAGCGCCGTCACCCGCCCGTCCGGCGTCTGCTCGTACCCGGACGCTTCGATCGAGACGATGAGGGCTGTCCGACCCGGCAGCAGGCCCGCGGCGATCGCCTGGGCCGCTCCGTAGAGAGGGTCGAGCAGCACCGCGGTCGCCTCAGGCGCCAGGGCCTCGACGAGGTCCAGCTTCACTGCCGTCAGGTCCCCGCCGCCGACGCGGTCGGGCGCACCCGGGCTGAGCATCTCGCGCAGCGACCCGCGATGATCCATCGCGCACATCGAGAAGATGCCGCCGGGATCGGCCAGCTGCTGCAGCCCACGTAGGGTGCCGATGCTGAGTGGGCTCATGTGGCCATGACGCGTGCGAGGTCGAGCAGGCGGAGATCGAGGGTCTTCAGGCCTTCTTTGACGTCCGCCAGCGGCACCGCGGCAATCGCGCCGTCCCGCAACCCGAACATCGTGCCGTGGGTCCCCGCAAGCAGCGCCTCCGCCGCGGCCGCGCCGGCACGCGTGGCCAGCAGCCGGTCAAACGCGGTCGGGATCCCCCCGCGCTGCACGTGCCCCAGGATGGTGGCGCGCAACTCAAATCCAATCGCCTTGCGGTGCTCCCGCGCATACGCGATGAGCCGTTCCGCGTTGAACGCCGCCCCTTCGGCCACGATGACAAACGCGTGGAGTTTGCCCCGCTCCGCGGCGGCGGCGAGGTCGGCAAACACCGCCGCGGGGTCAGTGTCGACTTCCGGAATCACGATGGTCTCCGCCCCGCCGGCCAGTCCCGCCATCAACGCAAGGTAACCGCAGTCACGCCCCATGACTTCGACCAGGAACGCCCGCTGCAGCGAAGACGCGGTGGCCTTCAGCCGGTCGATGGCCTCCAGCGCGATGTTCAGCGCGGTATCCACACCGATGCTGATGTCGACGCCGTAGATGTCGTTGTCGATGGTTGAGGCGATGCCCACGACGGGCACGCCCATGGCCGAGAGGTCGGCAGCACCGCGCTGCGTCCCGCTTCCCCCGATGACGACGAGCCCGGCCAGCCCGTACTGGTCGATGGTGTCGATCGCACGGCGGCGGCCGGTTTCCTCATAGAACTCCTCGCAGCGCGCGCTGTGCAGGACGGTGCCGGCCTGCTGGATGATGCCGCCGACGTCCCGCGGACCCAGGCGGCGCGCTTCGCCGCCGATCAGTCCCTCGAAACCGTGCCCGATTCCCCAGACCTCCGCCCCGCCGGCGGTGCCGGTACGGACCACAGCGCGGATGGCGGCATTCATGCCCGGCGCGTCGCCGCCGCTCGTCAACACCCCGATGCGCGTCATCGATGTGATCATACGACAGTCCTCGACAGAACTCACACAACTGTCGCGGGAGTTGTGTGAATCGTGCAGGTTGTGTGAGTTGTGTCGGTTAGGGTTGGATGAGTCCCTTGCGGACGGCGTAGCGGACGAGGTGGCCCCGATCGTGCAGGTCGAGCTTCTCCATGATGTGGGTCCGGTGCGTCTGCACTGTTTTCACGCTGATGAAGAGTTTCTCGGCAATTTGGGCGTTGGTGAGCCCCTCGGCGATCAGCACCAGGACTTCGCGCTCCCGATCGGTGAGCCCGTCCTGCCGGGGACTCCGCCGGCCGCTGCGCACGTTCTCCAGGTAGTCCTGAACCAGACTCCGCGCCACCGCCGGGTACAGGAAAGCCTCACCCCGGCTCGCCGCGCGCACCGCGTCGACCAGGTCGGTCGCCGCGGCGCGCTTGAGGACGTAGCCGGACGCCCCGAGCTGTAGCAGCTGAAAGACGAACGACTCTTCTTCGTGCATCGTCAGAATCAGCACATGCACGGCGGGGTGCGTCTTTCGAATGGTGCGGGTCGCCTCGATGCCGTTCATGCCCGGCATGCTGATGTCCATCACGACCACGTCGGGACGGAGTTCTTCCACCAGCCGGACGGCGTCGGCGCCCCCCTCGGCCTCGCCGACCACGGTGAAGTCCGGCTGCGTGCCCAGAATCATCCGAATCCCCTCGCGGACGATCGCATGATCCTCGGCGATGAGGATCCGCACGGATCTGGTGCGAGGGTGCCCTGCGCGGCGGGCGGGCTGGACCGTACTCATCTTGCCGTCAGGGTACTCCCGCCCCGGCGGCGGGAGTATCGGGTTGGTAGCCGATTCTCGCCTCAGACCCATCGGAGGGATCAGGTGCCTGCCTGATGGCGGCCGCGGGAGGGCGGCCTCTACACTGGAGGCGGCGGAGGTGACGGACATGCCTGCGATTGAGGAGATCCTGCCCGTGGGACGGCGGGTCACTCTGCTGTCGATTTGTCCGCGCTGCGGCCGGCTGTTCCCCGCCGACCGGGGCGAGGTGTGCCCCGAATGCGGCTTCCCGCTCACCGTACACCTCGACCGGCGTCTGGCACAGCTCGAACCGGGCCGGGCCGTGGTCCGCGGCCGGGACCGCCTGCGGAATCCGCTCGAGAAGTACTGATCACTTCACGATGACGGCGGTCACCATCCCGTGCATCCCGCGCGCGGACTCGGCGTGCGAGAGAATGTGACAGTGCAGGGCCCACACACCCGGTATGGATGCGGTCACGAGGACGTCGTAGCGCTCTCCGGGCGCCACGTTCACCGTGTCTGCGAAGTAGGGTTGCTGGAGCCGCCGTCCATCCTTCGCGATCACTTGTTGGGCGAATCCGTGCAGATGCATTGGGTGGATGATCTGGCCTTCGTTCAGGTAGCGCACCCGGATGCGCTGCCCACGCTGTACCACAATCGGCTGCGTCGCTGGAAAGCCCTTGCCGTTTAACGTGTAGCCCAGCGGGCCATCATTGATCACCATCACCACATCTGCGGAGACGTTAGGCTCTCCACGTTTCGGCACGACGATGAACGCACCCAGCAACCCTTTGGTAATCTGATCTACGCCGTGGTGGGAGTGGTACATATGTGTCCCGGCCGGCTTCGCCTCAAATTCGTAGGTGAAGGTCTGGCCCGGGCGAACGGGCGGCTGCGTAATGTACGGCACACCGTCCATCGCGTTGGGTGTGGTCAGGCCGTGGAAGTGGATCGATGTGCTTTCTGGAAGGCTGTTCTTGAGGACAACCCGCACGCGGTCGCCTTCCGTGACACGGATGGTCGGACCGGGCACCTGCCCGTTGTAGGCGAACGCGGCACGGCGGACGCCCGGCTCAACCTCCCATTCCACGGCCGACGCAGTAATCTCGAATACCTTGACCCCGCCGACGATCTTCGGCGTGAACGGCTGGGCGCCGAGCCCCTGCGTTTTTGCCGGGAACGCTTTAACGCGCGCTTCATGTGCTGCATCCATCTCTTCGTGCCCGGTCTGGGCACTGGTGGGTCTGGTTTGCGCAACCTGCGCCGGTGACTGGAAGGCGGCCTGGGTTTGCTGCCGGCCGAACCACACCCCGCCCCCGAACACGAGCGCAGCAGTGATGAGAATTACAACGACCGTGCTCCCCGTTCGTCCAAACTTCGTCATTCTCGTTCTCCTCCGATCGAAGGTCAGACGTTAGGGTCATTGTCGCGGCGGCCTTCAGGTCAGACATCAGGCGGCCGCCGGATTTCTGTATCAGGCGCCCGCCGGACATGAAGTGACGGAATTGGGAGTCGGGAAACGGTCAGAGCTGTGCACAGGTTTGACCACTTCCCGTTTCCCGTTTCCCGTCCATGTGGTACGCTCCATCCGATGGCCAAGACCAGGATCGTCATCGCCGATGATCACTCGATCGTCCGCGAGGGGGTGCGGATGATTCTTGCCACCCAGCGCGACTTTGACGTAGTCGGCGAAGCCGGCAGTGGGGAAGAGGCGCTGGACCTGATCGAGACACTGCGACCGGACGTGGTCGTGATGGACATCTCCATGCCCGGCATCGGCGGGATCGAGGCGACGGCCCAGGTCAAGCAGCGCCACCCGAGCATCAACGTCCTCGCCCTCACGATGCACGAGGACGAGAGCTATGTCTTCCGTCTGCTGCGCGCCGGGGCATCCGGATACGTGCTGAAGCGCGCGGCCGCCACCGACCTCGTCGCCGCGGTGCGGGCCGCCTCACGCGGCGAGGCCTTCCTCTATCCATCGGTCGCTCGCGACGTGATCGCGGATTATTTGCGGCGGGTCGAAGCCGGGGAGGAGAAGGAGCGCTACGACGGCCTCACGAGCCGGGAGCGGGAAATCCTCACGCTGATCGCGCAGGGGCTGTCGAATCAGGAGATCGCCAGGAACCTCTACATCAGCATCAAAACGGTGCAGACCCACCGGGCGCACATTCTGGAGAAACTGGGGCTGCACGATCGGACCGAACTGGTCCGCTACGCGATTCGGAAGGGACTCATCGAAGCGTAAACGTAGGGCGGCGGTTCGCTCGGTGGCCGCCCCACTCGCCCCACGATCGGGGCGATCAAGCCGTCAGGCGCGGAATCTCCTCACTGGAAATCGCCTTGCTCCAGAGCCGCACCACGTACGCGATGTAACCCACCGCCGACGCGACGGCAATAGTCAGGACGACTCCTGCGGCCAGGCCGATCAGTCGAAGCACTCGCATGACGCACGCCTCCTGTTCCATCTTCCATCGTGCCAGAGTCGCACGTCCGCGGCAACCGCGCCCCGCACCAACTGGCTGCCCCGACCGTGCGTTTCGTTCAAAGGTGGACGCCAGTTTGGTACGGGGCGCGCCCGGTCCCGCTACCCCGCCATCGCCCGGCGCCGGCGGGGACGCCGGCTGCGCCGGCCGCTCACCTCTGCCATGGCGCCGCCGGTCCGCTGGAGGCGGTGGGCCAGCTGCAGTTTGTAGGCGGTGAGATCGGTTTCCGCCCGCGCGACGCCGGTGCGCATCGCCGCCTCCGCCACTGCCGGAGCCACCCACAGCGGCACCCGCGGATCCAGGGGCGTGGGAATGAGGTAGCCCGGCCCAAAGGACAGCGAACTCAGTCCGTAGGCGTCGAGGACGACGTCGGGCACCGGTTCGCGTGCGAGCGCGGCGAGCGCGTTTGAGGCCGCGACTTTCATCTCATCGTTGATCGTCTTCGCCTGCACGTCCAGCGCGCCGCGAAAGATGAAGGGGAAGCCCAGCACGTTGTTGACCTGGTTGGGATAGTCGGAGCGGCCGGTCGCGGCGATCGCATCGGGACGCGCCGCCACCGCCTCGTCGTAGCCGATCTCAGGGTCCGGGTTGGCCAGTGCGAACACGATGGGTCTGGGGGCCATCGTGTGCAGCATCTGCGGCGACACGATCCCCGCCGCCGACAGCCCGATGAACACGTCCGCCCCCGCCATCGCATCGGCCAGAGTGCGGGCGGGGGTGCGGATCGCATAGCGCGCTTTGTAGGGATTCATCCCCTCGACCCGGCCGGCGTAGATGACCCCCTTGGTATCGACGAGGGTGATGTGTTCCTGTGGCATTCCCAGCCGGGTGAAGAACGCGGCCGTGGCGATCGCCGACGCGCCGGCCCCGCTGATGACGACCCGCACGTCGCCGAGCCGCTTGCCCGCGACGTCCAGGGCGTTGAGCAGGGCGGCGCCGGTGATGATCGCGGTGCCGTGCTGGTCGTCGTGGAACACGGGGATGTTCATGCGGGCGCGGAGCTCTTCCTCGATGTAGAAGCATTCCGGCGCGGCGATGTCTTCGAGGTTGATGCCCCCGAACGTGGGCTCCAGAGCGGTCACAATCTCCACCAGGTCGTCGGGATTGCGGGTGTCGACCTCCAGGTCGTACGCGTCGACATCCGCAAACCGCTTGAACAGCAGGGCCTTGCCTTCCATCACCGGCTTGGCGGCCAGCGGGCCGACGTTGCCCAGGCCGAGGACGGCGGTGCCGTTCGTGACGACCGCCACCAGGTTCCCCTTCGCCGTATAGGTGTAGGCATCGGCGGGATTCGTCTGAATTTCGCGCACGGGCTCCGCGACGCCCGGGCTGTAGGCGAGGGTCAGATCGTCCTGGTTGGCCGCCGGCTTCGTGATGGCAATGGCGATCTTGCCGGGCCGGCCCATCCGGTGGTAGCGCAGTGCCTGCTCATGGAGGTGTTTCACAGCGGCTCCCTTGTTGGTAATGGCATGACTCCGCGTTCAGCGTACGCGCAGGCCATGGCGGCATCATCGGGTCGAGGTCTGATTCGAAACCCCTCCTCCGCCTGATGGGGCGGCTCGACGGGCATGCCTATACTGCGCGTAAGGGAGGCGACGGGATGACCCGACGGGCACGCAGGCGACGCAAGGCGGCGGTACCCCCCTGGCTTATCTGGGGGGCGGCGGGCGTGGTGGTCCTGGCGGCGGTGGCCCTGGCGGTCCTGCCGATGCGGGCCACACGGCCGGGCCCGCCGACGGCGGGAGGCCGAGAGGTTGTCATCACCATGGGCGGGTTTTCTCCGGCACACATCGTCGAAGCCGCGGGGAAGCCGTTCTCCCTGACGATCATCAACCCGGACAGTTCCTTTCACACCGACGGCGGCGGTTGGCACCAGTTCGGCAGTGACTCGCTGAAGCTGGACGTGCGCATTGCCCCGCACAGCCGGGAGACCATCACGCTGGGGCCGCTTCCGCCCGGCCGGTACGAGTTCTACTGCGACATCTGCTGCGGCGGGAAGACGTCCCCGTCGATGCAGGGTATCCTCGAGATCACCGGATGACCTCGATCACGCTCCCGGCCGTCCTCGTGGGCGGACTCCTCGACGGCGTGAATCCCTGCGCGTTCTCGGTGCTGCTGTCGTTTGTCGCGGTGGTGCTGGGCGCGGTCGCGTTGAGCGGACAATCCCCGCAGGTCTGGCGCATCGGTGGGATCTACGTGCTGGGGATCTTCCTCACGTACCTGCTCCTTGGTCTGGGCGTCATCGGCATCATCGCCCCCATCGTCCAGATGCACCTGGCGGTGCGGATGCTCGGCGTCGCCGTCGTGGTGCTGGGAGTCTGGATGTTGAAGGACGCCCTGCTCCCCGGCGTCGGTCCCGCCCTGGCGATGCCCAAGGCGGCGTACGGGCTGGTGCGCCGCGCATTCTCCTGGAGCGGGCCGGGCGGCGCGCTCGCGGCCGGTGCGCTGGTGGCGATGTGTGAAGTCCCCTGCAGCGGCGCGATCTACGTGGGAATTCTGGCGCTGCTCGCGAAAGCGCCCGTGATGGAGCGGGTGGGTTACCTGTTGCTGTACAACGTGATGTTCGTCGCCCCGCTGCTGGTGCTGCTGGCGCTGGTCGGCAACCGGCAGTCATACAACCGCATCGCGCACTGGACGATCCACCGCCGCGTCGCCAGCCGGCTCATCCTCGGCGGGTTCACCCTCGCGCTGGGATTCGCCATCCTCATGACCGCGTAGCTACCGGGCCAGTTGCCGGACGACGTACGGTAGGATGCCGCCGTGGCGGTAGTACTCTACGTCCACCGGCGTATCGAGGCGGGCCGTGGTCTGGAAGGTTACGGAACTTCCGTCATCGACCCGGGCACGGACGGTGATGGTCATCTTGGGGTGCACGCCAGCTTCCACCCCCTCGATATCGAAGCGCTCGCGGCCGCTGAAGCCCAGCGTCTCGCCGTTCTCCCCCTGCTGGAACTGCAGCGGGAGAATACCCATGCCGACCAGGTTGCTGCGGTGTATCCGTTCGAAACTCTCGGCGATCACCGCGCGCACCCCCAGCAGCGCCGGCCCCTTCGCCGCCCAGTCGCGCGAACTCCCCGAACCGTACTCCGCGCCCGCGAACACGAGCAGCGGCGTGCCCTCGGCCTGGTAGCGCATGGCCGCGTCATAGATTGACAGCATCTCTCCGGTCGGGAAGTACTCGGTCCAGCCACCCTCGCGGCCTCCGGCCAGACGGTTGCGCAGGCGCGGGTTGGCGAAGGTTCCCCGCATCATCACCTCGTGGTTCCCGCGTCTGGCGCCGTATGTGTTGAACCCGGCCGGCGGCACGCCATGACCGATGAGGTACTGCCCGGCGGGACTGTCCTTGTGGATCGCGCCGGCCGGCGAGATGTGATCGGTCGTCACGGAATCTCCCACCCAGGCCAGTACGCGTGCGCCGCGGATGTCCGTCGGATCCGGCGGCGTCACCGGCAATCCGGCGAAGAACGGGGGCTCCTGAATGTACGTGGACTCCGTTTCCCACGCGTAGACTTCGCTGTCCGGCACGGGAAGCGTCTGCCACGTCTCATCCCCGGTGAAGACGTCCCGGTAGCGGGCGGTGAACATCTCCGGCGACACCGCTTCGGCCATCAGCGCTTTGATCTCGGCGTCCGTGGGCCAGATGTCGCGCAGGTACACGGGGACCCCCAGGGTACCCACCCCGATCGGATCCCGTGACAGGTCGGTCTTGACCGTGCCCGCGAGCGCATACGCCACCACGAGCGGCGGCGAGGCCAGGTAGCTGGCGCGGACCTGCGGGTGGATGCGGCCCTCGAAGTTTCGGTTTCCACTCAGCACCGCCGCGACGACCAGGTCGCCCTCAGCAACCGCGCCGGCCACCGGCTCGGGCAGCGGGCCACTGTTGCCGATACAGGTCGTGCAGCCGTAGCCGACGAGATGGAACCCCAGCTGCTCCAGGAACGGCGTCAGCCCGGCCTGGGCGAGATAGGCGGTCACCACGGCCGACCCCGGCGCCAGGCTGGTCTTGACGGCCGGACTGACGGCCAGCCCGCGTTCGACGGCCTTCCTGGCCAGCAGCCCGGCGGCCAGCATGACCGCCGGGTTCGACGTGTTGGTACAGCTGGTGATGGCCGCGATGACGACTGAGCCGTCGGTCAATTCTGCGCGGCGTCCGTGCACCTCCACCATCACGCGGGGAGGCCGCTCGGCGACTGCCGTCGCCCCATCCCCGCGGGCGTCCCGGCCCTCGCGCAGGGAGGCGAGCTGGCTGCTGAACGTCTCGAAACTCGTGCGGACGCCGGTGAGCGGGACACGGTCTTGCGGACGCCGCGGCCCGGCGACGCTGGGCTCGACCGTGGACAGATCGAGGGTGACGACCTGGTCGTAGACGGGTTCGGAAGCCCCCGCCGTCCGGAACCACCCCTGCGCCCTGGCATAGGCCTCGACCAATTCGACCTGCCGGCGCGCGCGCCCCGTGAGGCGCAGGTAGGCCACCGTCTCGTCATCGATGGGGAACAGGGCCGCTGTCGCGCCGTACTCGGGGGACATGTTGGCAATCGTCGCCCGGTCGGGAAGACTCAGGTACTTCAGGCTGTCTCCAAAAAACTCCACGAACTTGTTGACGACGCCGACCTTGCGGAGGATTTCCGTGACGGTCAGGACCAGGTCCGTCGCCGTGACCCCGTCGGCCAGGTCGCCGGTGAGCCGGAACCCGATGACTTCGGGAAGTGTCAGGTACAGCGGTTGACCGAGCATGACGGCTTCCGCCTCAATGCCCCCGACGCCCCATCCGAGCACCCCCAGGCCATTGATCATGGTGGTGTGCGAGTCGGTCCCCACCAGCGTGTCCGGAAACGCGACGGTCCCTTCGCCGGAGGGCCGTGCCGCGACCACCGGCGCCAGGAACTCAAGGTTGACCTGATGGACGATGCCCGTCCCCGGCGGGACGACCCGCAGATTGTCGAACGACCGCTGCGCCCAGCGCAGGAGGAGGTACCGCTCGCGGTTGCGCACGTACTCCTGCTCGACGTTGAGCCGGAAGGCGGCCGCGGTGCCGAACGCGTCGACTTGAACGGAGTGATCGATGACCAGATCGGCCGGCACGACGGGATTCACCCGCCGCGCATCGCCGCCCATGGCCTCAACGGCGCTGCGCATCGCCGCGAGATCGACCACGACGGGCACGCCGGTGAAGTCCTGGAGTAGCACCCGCGCGGGCATGAAGGGGAACTCCGGACGATGGGAGACCCCCGGCTCCCAACCCGCCACGATCTCCACGTCGCGAGGGCCGAACGGCGCCGTGCCCGAGTGGCGCAGGACGTTTTCCAGCAGCACTTTCACCGTGTAGGGAAGGTGCTCCAGCGGGACGGCCAGACGATCGGCAACGCTGGCAAGCGCGACGTAGGCGGCGGTCAGACCGTCAACGTGCAGGTCGGCGCGAGTCGGCACACTCAAATACTACAGGCGGTGCTGCACGGCGCCAAGAGCCGATTCGATCCGACGCACGTTTGATGCGTCAATCGGGCCGCGGCTCGATTCCGGCAGCCTGCGGCTGCTCCCTACAATGGAGTGTAGCCCGCACCGCCGGACAACCCTACCCAGGCGGCGCCGGCGAAAGGGAGTGGACGATGATGGCCACCGAGACGCTCACTGTGACCGACAACCGCACCGGCAGGACATACGAACTGCCCATCCTGTACGGCACCTACCCGAATTACGGGGCGGCGATCCGGGCGGCGGATCTCCGGCAGATCAAGGTCTCCGAGAACGACTTCGGCTTGATGAGTTACGATCCGTCGTTCGGCAACACGGCGTCGACGCGCAGCCAGATCACCTTTATTGACGGCGAGCGCGGCATCCTACGGTACCGCGGGTATCCGATCGAGCAGCTCGCGGAGCACTCCACCTACATGGAGACGGCCTACCTGCTGCTGCACGGCAGCCTCCCGACGACCGCTGAGCTGGAACAGTGGACGACGGACATCACCTTCCACACGATGCTCCATGAATCCATCAAGCACTTCCTCGACGGCTTCCACCACGACGCGCACCCGATGGGAATGCTGATCGGCACCGTCGGCGCGCTGTCGACGTTCTATCCGGACGCGAGGGAGATCCGCGACCCGCAGGTCCGGCGCAAGCAGATCCTGCGGCTGATCGCCAAGATGCCGACCATCGCCGCGTTCACGTACCGGCACAGCCGCGGCCTGCCCTATGCTTATCCCGACAACGATCTCTCCTACACCGGCAATTTCCTGAACATGCTGTTCAAAACCACCGAATTGAAGTACCGGCCCACTGCGGTGCTGGAGCGGGCGCTGGACGTCCTGTTCATCCTCCACGCCGATCACGAGCAAAACTGCAGCACCAATGCCATGCGCAGTATCGGGAGTTCTCATGCCGATCCCTACTCGGCGCTGGCCGGCGCCGCGGCGGCGCTGTACGGCCCGCTGCACGGCGGCGCTAACGAGCAGGTCCTCCGCATGCTCGCGGAGATCGGCTCGGTCGACCGGGTCCCAGCCTACATCCAGCGGGTGAAGTCCGGGGAGGTCTTGCTGATGGGCTTCGGCCACCGTGTGTACAAGAACTACGACCCGCGGGCGAAGATCATCAAGCGCATCGCCGACGAGGTATTTGCCGTCACCGGCACCAATCCGCTGCTGGACATCGCGCTGGAACTGGAGCGCATCGCGCTGGCGGACGAGTACTTTGTTAAGCGCCGGCTGTACCCCAATGTCGACTTTTACTCGGGCATCATCTACCAGGCGATGGGATTCCCGGTCGCGATGTTCCCGGTCCTGTTCGCCATCCCGCGCACGTCGGGATGGCTCGCACAGTGGGTGGAGTTGCTCGAGGACGCCGAGCAGCGGATCAGCCGGCCGCGGCAAATCTACGACGGCGCGGACGAGCGGTCCTATCTGCCGCTGGAGCGCCGGCTGACGGACGCGGCATAACTCCATGTCGGCGAGGCGGCCCAAGAAGCGGGAGGCGCCACGGACCCGGGACTGGTGGTTAGCCGGGCTTGCCGCCGCCGGCATCGTGCTCAGCGTATATCTACTGGTGACCCGCGCCGCGCACGCCCCGACCTACTGCCCGCTGGGCTCGGGATGCGACGTCGTCCAGTCGAGCCGTTATGCGGCGGTGTTTGGCATCCCGGTCGCGGCCCTCGGCGTAGGCTACTATGCCGCGCTACTGGCGCTCAGCGCGCGAATGATGGACGCCGGCCGGCGGTGGGCGCTTGCCCTGCCCGTGGTCCTGGCCGCCCTCGGCGCATCGGTGGTGTTCACCCTCGTGCAGCAGTTCACGATCCGCGCCACGTGCAGCCTGTGTGTCCTGTCGGCGCTGCTGACGCTGGTGATTGCCGTGCGCCTGGTCTGGCGGCGGCCGACCCGCGTCCAGCGTGCCGCGTGGGCGTGGGGAACGCTCGCCGCGGCGCTCAGTGTCACACTGCTGCTGGGCGGCTATGCTGCGTCGGCACCGCCCACGGCGGCGTCCTCGTACGCGGAGGGCCTGGCGAAGCATCTCGCCGCCAGCGGGGCCGTGTTTTACGGGGCCTACTGGTGCCCTCACTGCGAGGACCAGAAGGCGGCGTTCGGGTCCGCCGCGCGGTACCTGCCCTACGTGGAGTGCGACCCGCGCGGCGCCCGCGGCAATCCACAGCTCTGCACTGCCAAGGGCATCAAGGCGTTCCCGACCTGGGACATTACCGGCAGACGTCTGGAAGGATTCGTGCCGCTGGACGAACTGGCGCGTCTGTCGAACTATCCGCCGCCGCCGGCGTCACCGTAGCCTGGAGGTGCACGCATGACGACCAATCCCGTGGCGGGGACTTGCGGCCTGTACTGGGAACACCGTGCGTGGTACGAAGCCTTGGGGGCGACCTGCGAGACGCAGGGGGACGCGGGCTTGAGCAAGATCTGTCCCGTGTACCGGTGCGCGAAAGACCACGGCGTCGAGCAGTGCGGCCTCTGCAGCGAGTTTCCCTGCCTCCTGCTGGTCCACTTCGCGGCGCAAAATGGTGACGAGCGCATCATCTCCGCGTCGGTGCGCGCGCAGGTCGGCGACGAGGTGTGGGCCGGATGGGCACAACAGCAGCGTTTGTGGGTCAACGCCTACTGTCCGCTGCGCACGGCAACGAAGGCAAGCGCCTAGTGCCGTACCAACTTGATTGCCGCATGTGTTTTTTCTCAGTACCCTTGCTATCGCTCGGAAGATAGGCTCACATATCAAGTTGGTACGGCACTAGCGGTTACGGCCGCAGGAGATTCCGGGCAAGAAAGATGACGTTGGCCGGCCGCTCTGCCAGCCGGCGCATGAAGTACGGGTACCAGTGCGTACCGAAGGGCACGTACACGCGCACCCGGTGGCCCTCGTGCACCAGCCTCTCCTGGAGGTCCCGCCGGATTCCGTAGAGGAACTGGAACTCGAACCTGTCCGGGGTGATGCTATGGTGGGCGGAGAACGCCCGGGCATGCTCGATCAGGCGCTCATCGTGCGTGGCCAGCGCCGGCTGTGTCCCGGCGGATAACAGCCGCTCGCTCAATCGCCGGTAGGCGGCGTCGACGTCCGCCTTGCGAGGGTACGCGACTTGCGAGGGTTCCGCGTACGCCCCCTTGCATAACCGGATGCTCACTCCGCGCTTGACGTAGCCTTCCAGATCCTGCGGCGTGCGGTAGAGATACGCCTGCAGCACGATGCCCACGCTCCGGTGGCCTGCCGCACAGACGCGATCGAAGACGTCGAGGGTAGCGGGAAGGCGGGCGCTATCTTCCATGTCCACGCGGACGAAGGTGCCGATGCCTTCCGCGGTTTGCACAATCGCGGCCAGGAGTTCGGCGGCCAGGTCCGAGGAGAGGTCGAGGCCCAACTGGGAGAGTTTGAGCGAGATGTCCGAGTGAGCGCCTCGATGAAAGATGCCGTTGAGCACTTCCAGGTAGCTTCGGACCGCGCGGCGAGCATCGTCCTCGGTATGCGTCGCCTCTCCCAGCAGATCCATCGTGGCCAGGAGACCTCGCTCGTTGAGGTCGGCGACGGCGGCGAAGCCGTCAGCGAGCGTCTCGCCGGCGACAAAGCGCCGGACCGCCGGCCGCAGCATCCGCGAGTGTGCGGCTGCCTTCTGGAAAGTCTCGTTGCGGGACAACGTGAGGAGCGCTTCGCGCAGCACGGTCAAGCCCTCCGCTCCCCAGCATGTCAAGGAGCCGCGTCAGTCCGCCATCGGGCTCGGACCCGATCCAATGAAAGGTGTTCGGGCGCATCTTGCTTTGGCTCTCCACGTGCGACCGCTTCGGAGCAGAGCACGCTCAAAAGCATGGACAAGATATCTGTATAACTGTACAATTAGGCAGTTATCGAAATATCAACATTCTCATTTGAGAGGCGTGGGCGATGAGCGAAAGAGGCGTAGATGTGGAAACCGAGCTTGTCACAGTGTACAAGGCACTGGCTGATGGTACGCGACTCCGCCTAATGGGCTTGCTCGTCGAGCGCCCGCGACACGTAGACGAACTGGCCGCGACTCTCGGAGTGAGCGGTCCCACGATTTCCCACCATCTATTCCGACTCAAGGCAGCTGGCCTTGTACTCGCGGAGCGCGAAGGACGGTTCATCAAATACGCGGCCAACCTCTCCCGGCTCCACGCGTTGAGCGGCCAGCTGCTCCCGTCCATTCCTCTGCCTAAGGATGAACGTGCGCGGACTCTGGTGACGTTCTTCGACGGACAGCGCCTTGTCCGGCTACCGTCCAGTGAGAAACGCAGGACGTGGGTACTGGAACGGATCGCAACGAGATTTGAGCCCGACAGGATCTATCAGGAACGCGACGTCAGCGCGATCCTGCGGCCCATCTTTGACGACGTGGCGTCACTACGTCGCGCGCTCGTTGACCTCGGCTTCCTGCGGCGCCGGGGCGACCGCTACCGACGCGGCTAAACGGTCGCTCTGACCCCCCTGGCGATGGCTTCCCCCTGGGGCGTCGTCAGTTCCATCCTCCAGGCATCAGAAGCAGACCACAGCGAGCGGGACACCGTGTCGCCGGGGACGCTCTGGCGGAGAAACTCGAAATCGAAAACCACCGGACGCTGCTGCGTCGCGACACACAAAGCCACGAGGCCATCTTCGAAGAGGTCGACGTACGCCGCCGTGTTGACGTGCCCGCGCGGGTCCGCCTGATGGGCCGGAACGACGTGGTCATCGCGGCGGGCGCCCGCGGGCCGGATGCCCAGGTCGAGCGCCTGCACGGTGAAGCGTTCCGCGAGCGGCGGAAAAGCCTGCACCATCTCTGGCACCACGCGGATCGGGCTCCCCTGCCGGTCGGTGAAGACCCAGTCCATCGTGATCGTCCCCACCGCTGGGCCGCCCTCCTCCCAGACGAGGTTGCGTCTGCGTGCCCAGATGCGACGGAACCCCACGACCCGCGTCGTCACCCACACGCGCACGCCGTACGGGACCGGACGGCGCAGCTCGAGCCGCGCGCGCCGCTCAAGCCAGTACAACCCTCGCGCATCGTACCAGGCCAGCGGGAACCCCTTCGCCGTGG
>DATDQT010000095.1:0-2488 GCA_035292085.1 bacterium | reverse complement strand
CCCGGGCTGATCGTCGATCGCTATGGGGACGTGCTCGTGCTGCAGACGCTGACGCTGGGCATGGCCCGCCATGAGCCCCGGATCGTGCGGCTGCTGCAAGAACTGCTGCAACCCGCGGCCGTCTACGGGCGCAACGACGCTTCGGTGCGGCGGCTGGAGGGTCTGCCGCTTTGGGCGGGCTTCCTCGCCGGCGAGGCGCCCACCGCGCCGCAGATCGAGGAATCCGGTCTGCGGTTTCGGGTGGATATCGCCGCCGGTCAGAAGACCGGATTTTTCCTTGACCAGCGGGAGAACCGCCTGGCCGTGGCCGGATACGCGCGCGGCGACGTGCTCGACGCCTTCTGCTACACGGGCGGGTTTGCGCTACACGCCGCGCGGGCCGGGGCGACGGTGCTGGGGATCGACATTTCCCCCGAGGCGGTGGCCGCGGCGACCGAGCACGCCCGCCTGAACGAACTGGCGGACCGCTGCACCTTTCAGGCCGGCAACGCTTTTGACGTCCTGCGCGCGCTGGCGAAGGAAGCACCGCGCTTCGATGTGGTAATCCTCGACCCGCCCGCCTTCGCCCCGCGCAAGTCTGCAGTGGCCCAGGCCGCGGCCGGCTATAAGGAGGTCAACCTCCGTGCGCTGAAAGTGCTGCGTCCCGCCGGGATTCTGGTGTCCTGCTCGTGCTCGTACCACGTCAGCGAGGAACTGCTGCTCGCCCTGATCGCGGAGGCGGCACAGGACGCGCACCGCCGCGTCCGCCTGCTGGAGGCGCGCACCCAGGCCCGCGACCACCCCATCCATCCGGGGATGCCGGAGACACGCTACCTAAAGTGCCTCATCTTGGAGGTAACATGAATTAAGGCCATCGTGGAGTGAAGGTGGTCACCGTGAGACCGGAGACTAGGTACGCTCGGAGTGGAGACATCCACATTGCTTACCAGGTGACGGGCCAGGGCCGGCTCGATCTCGTCCTCGTACCCGGCTGGATTTCTCACCTGGAAAGCGATTGGGAGCAACCCTATCTCGCTCATTTCCTTCAGCGGCTGGGATCCTTTTCTCGGCTCGTCAGGTTCGACAAACGCGGGACGGGACTATCCGACCGCGTGCAGTTGACGGCGCTCCCCACGCTGGAGGAACGGATGGACGACGTGCGGGCCGTTATGGACGCGGTGGGCTCTCGACAGGCAGCGCTGCTCGGTTATTCGGAGGGAGGGCCCATGGCCTGCCTGTTTGCCGCTACCTACCCTGAGCGCACGCTGGCCCTGGTGCTCTACGGCAGCTACGCAAAGCGCATCTGGTCCCCCGATTATCCGTGGGGACCGACCTGGGACGAGCGTCTCCAGTTCTTCGATTTCATCGAACGGGCATGGGGTGGAGTTGTCGACCTCTCCACCATGGCCCCGACAGTGGCTGATGATGATCAGTTCAGGGAATGGTGGAGCGCTAGGCTCAGACTGAGTGCAAGTCCCGGCGCTGCGCTCGGCCTCGCTCGCATGAACTCCGATTTCGACATCCGGGCGATCTTGCCGACCATTCGTGTGCCGACGCTGATTCTGCACCGCACCGGAGATCGAGACGTCAACGTGGGGGGCGGTCGCTTCATGGCTCAACAGATACCTGAAGCCAAGTATGTGGAGCTACCGGGGGAGGATCATCTTCCTTACGTTGGTGACGCCGATGCCATCCTCGACGAGGTTGAGGAATTCCTCACCGGAGTGCGACCCGCGCCCCGGGCCGATCGGGTGCTGGCGACAATCCTGTTCACGGACATTGTGGGGTCAACGGAACAGGCGGCCGCGTTGGGGGACCGCCGCTGGCGCGATCTCCTGGAGTCCCACCATAGTCTGATCCGTCGCGAACTGGGACGGTTCCGCGGCCACGAGGTCGACACGGCGGGTGACGGCGTCCTGGCCACATTCGATGGGCCGGCGCGTGCCGTCCGTTGCGCCCTGGCCACCATGGAAGGATTGGGACGTGTCGGTATCCCGATTAGAGCGGGGGTACACACGGGCGAAGTTGAGGTCCTGAGAAACAAGGTAACCGGCATTGCCGTGCACATCGCTGCGCGCATTGCCGCGACCGCGGGGGCCGGAGAAGTCCTGGTCTCGAGTACGGTGAAGGATCTCACGGCCGGGTCCGGTCTCGTGTTCACTGACCGGGGCCTACACACCTTGAAGGGAGTACCAGAACCCTGGCGACTGTTCGGCGCCGCCGTCGGCTGATGCGCTGTCCGCATTCCTTGCCGCCTGCGGTGTTGGGCATATAATGAATGAGTGGACATCATCCACGTGAGGCCCTGTTGAGACTAGAGACGCAGCGCAGCGGGGCAGAGAATCATTTCGTGACAGCGACGCATGACGGGAGGGAGCCGCGCCGGTCCCTCCCTTTGCGTTTCGCGTGACAGGAGGCGACCGTGCCGTTGGTCCGTGGCCAGATTCAGATCACCGATGACCTCGATCTCATGCTGGAAGTCCTTCCGCCGGCGATCCGCACCGCGCTG
>DATDQT010000094.1:0-6611 GCA_035292085.1 bacterium | reverse complement strand
TGTCCCGCATGGTGATGTGCCGCCGGGCCGCCAAGTTCTTAGACTGCGAGTTCAAGCTACAGATCAACGGCGCCAAGTTATTGTAGGGACTGCCGGCAGGACTTCCTCCCCCGTCCCTTCAATACATAGATTTGCATAGATTCACTCTCATGGGCCCGGTCGAGGGTCCTCCCCGCGTCTCCATCCCGCGCCGGCGCGTCCGGCGAAGCGCCTGGGCAACGTCGCCGGCATTTCGCTTGATTGTGCCGGTCGTCCTCGGGGGACTGGGGCTGGCGGCGGTCGGTATCGCCGTACTGGCAGCGGCGGTCCTGCTGGGATGGCTTCCGTATCCGGGTCGGTAGGAGGAGCCTATCGTGGACGTGACTCAGATCCTGCCGGTTGGTTCGTCCATCGTCATTGGTGTGTTCGCGCTGCTGGTGTTCCGGCGCTACCTGCGGCGCGGCGGCACGCACCTGCTGCTGTGGGGCGTCGGCCTGCTGATGTTCGGCATCGGCAGCTTCACCGAGGCGTATTCGGCCTTCGCATGGAATCCGACGGCGTTCCGCATGTGGTACTTGACCGGGGCCGTGCTCAACGCCGCCTGGTTGGGGCAGGGGACGGTGTACCTGCTCAGCGGGCAGCGCCTGGCCAACGTCCTCGCCGCGGCCGTGCTGGGCTATGCCACCGCCGCCGCGCTCTTCCTGGGGATCTCTGCGACCGGACTGCTCACGGTCCGGACGGCGGCCCTGCTCATTTCCTTTCATGGCATCATCTTCGGGTGGGGTTGGTATCGCCGCGCGGTGCGCCGGTGGAATCCGGCGCGGGTGACGGGCGTCCTCACGGCCCTGCTCATTGCCGGCAGTCTCATCGCAGCGTATCTCATCTTCGCGGTGCCTCTCGATGCCTCGAGATTCAACACTGCCGCCACCCTGAGCGCACAGTACCGTGAGATCCTCCCCGCCGGCGCCACCGTGCGGCGGCTCACGCCGATCTTCAACATCTACGGACTGATCACACTGGTCGGCGGCGCGCTGTACTCCGCGTGGCTGCTGTGGCGGAAAGAGATCGTGCCGCAGCGCGTGATGGGGAACATCCTCATCGCCGCCGGCGCACTGGCCCTCGGTCTGGCCAGCACCATGGTGCGGCTGGGCCTGGGCGACTACCTGTACCTGGCCGAGTTCGTGGGCGCGGTGAGTATGTTTGGCGGATTCCTGCTGGCGACGACGAAAACGGCGGCGGCGCCGGTCGTGTCGAGTGAGGCCGCGCCGTCGTGACGGCGGAGCCGGCGTTCCTTCGCGTGAAATCTGCAGCGCGGTGGATCGCGCTGGGCGAGGCGAGCCGGATCCTCGGCGTCGATGTCACCACCCTCCGGCGGTGGTCGGATGCCGGCATGATTCAGACCTTTCGGACTCCGGGCGGACACCGCCGGTTCACCGAAGCCGACCTGGCGGCGTTCGTCCGGCGCCGCCACAGCGCTACCGCCCGGCTGCCCGATGTGATCGGGCCGCATGGGAACCGGCTGCTGCCGCCGGGCTCCGGACGCATGATGCGGAGGCAGCCGTGGTACCGCGCCATCCGCGGCCGCCGGGCCCAGGCGATCGGCGGCAGCTGCCGGCGGCTGCTGGCCGCGCTGGCATCCTATCTGGCGGGCGGTGGACAGACGGCGCGCCGCCAGGGCGAGCGCGCGGCCCGCGCGCTGGGCGCGCAGGTCGCCGCGTTGGGACTCTCGCCGGCGGAGACCACCGAGGCGTTTCTGTTCTTCCGGCGGGCGATTGTCCGGGCGGTGTCGGCAACTCTTCCGCTGCGGCCCGACCGGAAGATCCAATCCATTCGCCGGGCCGACGAGTATTTCGATCGTGTCCAGGCCGTCCTGATGGTTCCCTATGGCCGGCGCCGCCGCGGCGCTCCGCGACTCGCGGTCGCCCGCTCGGGGCGGCACGCGCTGGTGCCCCAGGGCCGAAAAATCAGTAGAATAATACCAACCCGTAGTTGAGAGGTTGATCATGCGCCTCGGACGTCAGGTTGTGCTCGCGCTGGTGCTTGTGGGGATGCTCGCGCTTCTGCCTCTTCCGGCCCCGGCGCAGCTGTCTCTGGATGATGCCATCGTCACCGGGTTTGAGATTACCGCGGAACTGCGGCCGGCTCCGTTTGCCGGCGTCTGTGACGTCGCCAGTTGCCAGATCACCTCGTTTGGTTTCCTGAAAGGCAAGACCGTCGCGCAGCTGCAGGTGACGTCCCCGTCACCCGTCGCGACGCAACGCTGGCTGCTTGACGACGACCTCCAGGTGAAGGCGGTCAGCGGTCCGGGCGTGTCCTTCCGGCGTGACCGCTGGTACGTCGTGCTGACCTTCAACCCGCCGCTGGTGCCGGGCTCCCGCCACACCCTCACGTTTGAGTACGAGGGAAGAGTCGGATTGGTCTGGGACGACCTGATCCTCGCGTGGGACGGGCTCCTCTATCCCGTGTTGACCAGTCCGTTCGGGGATATCTCTGGCAACCGGGCTCCGATCAAGACGACCGTGACCATTCCGCTGGGGTACCTGCTGGCCTCGACGGGAACGGTGAGCCGGCGGGATTCCGGCGGGATGCAGGTCTACGAGTGGCAGACCGAACCGCTGCCGTACATCGCCGTCGTCGGCGGGAAGGTCGGTTTCTACCAGGCCCTGGAGCGCCAGGCGGGGCGGGTACCGCTGACAATCTTCATCCGGCCGCGGTATGATCGGTTCTTGAATCAGATTGTCGATTTCACCGGCAAGGCCGCGGATTACTACAGTCGCATCCTCTACCCGTTCCCCACCGGCAAAGTCACCGTGATCGCCGCGCCGTTCGGCCGCTCGCTGCTGGGGATCGGGTTCCCCGCGCTCATGATGATCACCGAAGACGCGTTCCAGCCGGCCGACCCCACGCTGAACCGGGATTCGTTCCGCCTGCTGCTGGTCGCGCATGAAGCGGCGCACACCTACTTCCCCGCGGAAACCAGCGGCAAGGGCACGGGCTACATCTGGCTGTCGGAGGGGTTCGCCGAGTACCTCGGGCTGCTGACGGTGGAAGAGGTCTTGGGGAAGGATGCGTTCGCCCGCGAACTGGCGGACGAGCGGCGGAGCTACGCCCGGTTCGCCGGCCAGGATCTGCCGATCGCCGCCTACACCCGCGTGAATTCCGACACCAGCGCCGCCGTCGCCGTCCGCTACGCGAAGGGCGGCTACGTGCTCCACATGCTCCGCTACGTCGTCGGGACCGAGACGTTCATGAATGTCCTCAAGACCTACGCCACCCGATACCGGGCGCAGTCCGTGCGATTGGACAACTTCCAGGAGGTCGCGCAGGAGGTCTACGGGCAGACGCTGGACTGGTTCTTCCAGGAGTGGATCTATCAGCGCGTGCTGCCGGACTACACGATCGAGTCGGCGACGTCGGCCGCGGCGGAGGGCGGGACACGAACGACGGTGAAAGTCCGCAACCTCGGGACCGGGCAGATGCCGGTCGATGTCGTCTTCGAGATGGACGGCGGCGAGAAGGTGACCCGGCGCGTGACGATCGGCAGCCGCGCCGAGGCGACCGTCGAGGTCGTGACTCCGCGGCCGGTGCGGCGCGTCGAGGTGGATCCGGACAAGGCGATTCTGCAGGCCAACTACACCAACGACTCGGCCACCGTTCGGTAAGCGCTGGGGCTCGGGGGCGGCCACTCGCTCCGCGTCGGGCGGCTCGGATTCATTCGCAGGCCTCCCGTTCCCTGACGCGCTCGCCTGCCAAACGCGACGGATGACTCCGGACCTGGGTGGTTCTCGCCGCTCCCTGGGTGCGTGACATCCCGCTCGTCACGGCCTGCAAGGTGGTTGCCGCCCTCCAATCTCCGCTCGTGGCCGCCCCACTCGCCCCGTACCAAGCGCAGCCACATTCTGCCGCGGTCCGCACCAACGACTCTCGCTTTGGTACGGGCTCGCCCCGCTGCGCTCAAGAAACCGACGTGTTGCGAGTCGTTTCGTAGGCGGCCTATACTTGGTGGAGCATGACGCGCGCGCTCATCATCATTCCGCTGTTCAATGAGGAAGCCACGGTCGGCCGGGTGCTCGATGAGGTACGCGCGCACGCGCCCGGCGCCGACGTGGTCGTCGTCGACGACGGGTCCACGGACCGCTCCCGCGAGGTGCTCGCCGGCCGCAGGGATGTCGCGGTGATCCGGCACCCTGACAATCAGGGCTACGGCGCGTCGTTGATCAGCGGCTTCGATGCGGCCATGCGCGGCGGCTACGACGTCGCCGTCACGGTCGACTGCGACGAGCAGCACGAACCCGCGCGCATTCCCCAATTCCTGGCGGCGACCGGCCTGGCGGATATCGTTTCGGGCAGCCGCTACCTTGACCCGACGCTTCCCGGTGATCCCGCCCCTCCGGATCGCGTACGGCTGAATCAGGAGTTCATCGCGCTGCTCCGGATGGTCACCGGGTACGAGTTGACCGATGCCTGGTGCGGGTTCAAGGCCTATCGCGTCGCCGGTCTGCGCCGCTTCCGCCTCACCGAACCGAGCTATGGAATGCCACTCCAGGTATGGGTCCAGGCCGCGTGCCACCGTCTGTCCGTGATCGAACGGCCCGTGGCCCGCATCTACAAGAACCCGGCGCGGCGGTTCTGGGGCGGGCTCGATGACGAACACGCGCGGCGGGCCTACTACCGGCGCGTGCTGGAATCCGAGGTCGCACACTACCTGCCGCAGCGACTTCCGTTGCTGCAACTCACACGACTCACACAACCTACACAATGACGAGCGGGGCGTCGTGAGTTGTCTCGGTTGTGTGAGTGCGCGACATTGAGGGAGCTGGCTGAGTGAATATTCTCGCAATCGGTCCGCACCCCGATGACGTCGAAATCGGCATGGGCGGGACGATCCTGGCACTGCGTGCGCAGGGGCACACGGTGACGATCTGCGACCTGACCGACGGTGAGCCCACGCCGATCGGCACGCCGGAACGCCGCGCCCGCGAAGCGCTCGACGCCGCGGCGGTCCTCGGCGTTGAGCGGATCACGCTCGACCTGCCGAACCGGTACCTGACGGATACGATCGAGCATCGCGAGAAAGTGGCCACCGTCATCCGGCGGCTCCGTCCCGAGATCCTCTTCGTACCGTACTGGGTTGACGCGCATCCCGATCACGTCGCCGCCGCGGCACTGGCCGAGGCCTCACGG
Organism: bacterium; assembly: GCA_035292085.1. Classification (GTDB taxonomy): domain Bacteria; phylum Sysuimicrobiota; class Sysuimicrobiia; order Sysuimicrobiales; family Kaftiobacteriaceae; genus DASXUC01. The sequence goes on along the minus strand of DATDQT010000094.1, from coordinate 1,448 downwards.
TTCTATGCCAAACTCACGCGGACGGCGATGCCCGGAGACCCGTTCTATCCGCGCCGGGTGCTGCATTTTCTCTCGACCCATTACCGCCTGGCCGTGCAGCCCTCCGTGGTGTTTGACGTCTCGCCCTACTTCGAAACGAAGATGCGCGCCGTGCGGGCGTATGCGTCGCAATTCGGCGCGGAACGCCAGAACGAGTGGATCTTTGACATGATTCGTGTCGAGAACCAGTACTTCGGGGGACTGATCGGGGTCGCGTATGGTGAGCCGTTCGTGAGCCGTGAGCTGATCGGGCTGCGCAGCCTCGATCAGTTCGTCTGAGCCGTCCCCCCATGCGCCTCCCCTCGATCGCGGAACTGGAGATTCCCCAGCGGTCTGGGGATGTCGTGTGTGTTCCCCCGGGGCCCGATCTCCTGGAGTTGGCCCGCACGAACGCCGAACGGCTGCAGAACTCGCGCACCCGGATCGGGGGCGTGCCGCTGAGCGAGTTCCGGGCGCAGACTCGGGCGCGCCTGCTCACCCGGGCCGCGGAGTTCACCGCCGCGGCGGGGATTCCAGTGGCGGCATCGAGTCCGGGAGACCTCGTCGTGGTCACCGGGCACCAGCCGTTTTTCTTTCATCCCGGCATCTGGATCAAGCACCTGCTCGTCGACCGGCTCGCGGGCATGGGTGCGGCCGGTCTGAGCATGGCGGTGGACGGCGATACATTTGACGAGATCGGCGTCGATGTGCCTGCGCTCGACGGCAGGTTGCGCCGGGTGCGCGAGATCCTTGCGACGGCTCCCTCCGATGTGCCGTATGAAGCCCAGCCCGCGCCCAGCGACCAGGTATGGGAGGCGTTCCTGGCGCGTGTCGGCACGACGCTGTCCACGCTCCGGCATACCGACATCCCCGGCGCGTTTGCCGCCTTCGCGCAGCGATCGCCCACACCCGGGGGTCAGTGCATCGGCGAGTTCATCACGCAAGCCCGGCGCCGCTACGAGGGGCCCCGGCGGTATCTGGAACTGCCCGTCTCACAGATGAGCGACACGGAGGAGTTCCGGCGCTTCATTCTGCACATCCTTGCCGACGCCGAACGCTTCGCGGACATCTACAACCGTCGCCTGCGCGCGTACCGCCAGGAGAACAACATTCGCACTACCGCGCAGCCGTTTCCCGATCTCGGAGCTGCCGGCGACGCGGCGGAGCTGCCGTTCTGGCTCGTCCACGGCGGCCGCCGCCTCCCGCTCTTTGGGCGGCGGTCGGGGGATGCGTACCGGTTGATGGTGGGCACGACTGAGGTCGCCGCGCTCACCCGACGGGTGCCCGACGAGCTCGAGGGTCTGGCGATCCGCCCGCGGGCCGTGACCCTGACCGCGTTCACCCGGCTGTGCGTCGCCGACCTGTTCGTGCATGGCATCGGCGGCGCCCGCTACGACCGGGTCACCGATGCCGTCATTCGCGACTTCTTC
>DATDQT010000093.1:0-2905 GCA_035292085.1 bacterium | reverse complement strand
GGTGGAGGCGAAGATCTGCTTGGTCACGTCCAGGACGGTCATTTGCATCGGCGGCGTTTTCGTTCGCGTGAGGGAAGCGGTTTCCTTGTACCAGGAGGGATCCACACCGATCCCGTAGTCCTGCAGCGTGCAGAGAATCGTCGACTTCATCAAGACCTACGTCGGCCTGTTCGCGGCACTCGGGTTCACGTTCGTGCAGTTCTTGAACCTGCGGCCGACGGACCAGTCGCTTCCTGCGTTTGTCTTCTTCACGGTGTGCGCCGCTGCCCTGATGGTCTATTCCGCGGCCGTGCTGCGCGAAACACGGCTGGTGCGCCGCGGGGCGGAGCTGGTCAGAGAGCCGGCCCACAGCCGGCGCACCCGCCGCCTCGCGGTCGTCTACCTCGCGGCGACTCCGGTGCTCTACGCGGTGCTCGCGCTCGCGTACCACATCCCCAATACCTGGCCGCTGCAGGTGCGGGCCGGTGCAGAAGCGCGCGAGACGAACCCCTGGATCACGCAGCTGCCGGGCGGGTCGCTCCTGGGTCTGGACGAGGACGTCGGGCCCCTGTTCGTCCCCGCCGACAACCTGCGCGCCGACCGGACCAGCATCCGCCACATCGTGATCCACAACCGCAGTACGGTGCCGTCGCCGCCGCTAGAACTCCGGATTGAATTGCAGACCCCGCCCGCCTGGTCGGTGCCTCCGGCGCGCGTGGTCGCCGCCGCAATCGCCTCGCCGGCGCGCTCCGGCTGGCTCCCGTGGGACCGGCCGCTGCCGGCCGCGCACTGGCTGCCGTACAACCACGGGTGCGCCGCCACCCTGCAGGATACCGGGTGGTGCTTCTTCCACCCGCCCGATGACCGGCGGAACTGGCTCCAGCCGACGCTCCGGTTCCCCGGCATCGCGGCACGGGGAAGCATCGAGGTGTTCCTTGAAGTGGCCGTTCCCCCCGGCGTGCCGGTCGACAGCATCCCTGCTATCCTGAGCCTGAAGCAGACCGGCGAGGGTCGCTTCCTGGTCGGCCTTCGAAAGGACATTGACCTCAATGCCGGTGCGCGGCAGCGGTAGCGGCGGCAGACCCGTGCGTGACGGGGTCGGAACCCGAGGCCTCCGCTCCGTCGTGCGCCGGCGCACCGCGGTGCTCCTCACCGTCTTCGTCACCGCCGCCGTCGTCGCGTTTCCCACCGCGGCCCAGCAGCCCGCCGACTGCCCACCGGGTGGGACCGCACCCGCGGGGTTTCTCGCGGCGCGATTCGGTCATTTCGCAGAAGGCGCCGACGAGCTCACGGAGTTCTGCCGCTACCTGGTCCGGCAACGCATCTGGCCGTCGTTTCGCAATCTGGGAAGCGTGAACGACCCGCGGGCCGCACAGCGTGCGCAGCAAGCGCTGGACGCTGGGACCGTCGACGTCCTGTGGGTGAACTCCTACGCCGCGGGCGCGATGCTCACCCGCAACCGGTCGCTGCGCCTCAAAGTGGTCGCGTTCACGGATTTTCTGGTCCTGCACATCGGGATGCGCCAGGCGCGCGTGCGCTTGGTCACCGACGCCGGATTTGCCCCCACCGAAGTCGCCGTGCGTGCCGGACGGTCGATGTACTTCGCCGACGTACTCTTCGGCACGCTGGGGCGGCGCCCGCGGTGTCTGGAAGCCGCGGTGGGTTGCACGGTGCTCACCGGTGAAGGACTCACGGGGGAGATGGACCGCTTCCTCAGCGGCGCGGACTCGCGGGCCGTCGTGCTGGCGTCCTGGGCGCTGCCGCCGAAAGGACCGGATGTCGTGATCCGGTCGCTGTACGGTGGCCAGTTCCGTCTCATCGGAGTCCCCGCGCCGACCGTGGTCGCCATGCAGGCCGTCGCCGGCACCCTGGCCTTCCTGCAGATCCCGCAGGGGGCCTACGGTCCGGCTCAGAGCACGGAGATTCCCGCGGCGGCGATGACGCAGATGGTGGTGAGCAGCACGCCGCCCGAAGTCCAGGCCCGGGTCCGCGAGCTCGCCCACCGGCTCAATGAGGCGTTATTCGAACTCAACCCTCGCATCCGTATCGGGGCAGACCTGCCGGCCGTGGTGGAGATGATCGAGCAGTTGGCAAGGAGCGTCGGCGGCCGGCTCGCCCTCCACGACGAACTCGACCGGCAGTTGGACGCCCACGGCCTGCATCATGAGATCCACCACGGACCCGACCACCACGAGAATCCCCCGCCCCCGCGCGATCCGAAAGACTGACTGGGGCTACGGGCGTGCAGCAATCCGGATGCGGTGGACGGCGTTGTTGACGTACCCTTTGATATTCCAGACTTGCCGGAGGTCCTCGGGCTGCGTGCGGCCGGCGGTGTCATAGGCGCGCACGGCCAGGTCGTGATCGCCCGCGCGTAAGTCCGCATCCAATTCCCACAGCCGCCAGGCCCACGGCGAGGTACTCGCGCGGAGCGCGGCGTCCTGCCATGTCTTCCCTCCGTCAACCGACACTGCAACTCGCGCAATCTCCGCCCCGCCGAGCGCGTAGCCGCGGATGGTGGTGCGGCCGGCGGCCAGGACCGCGCCGCCTGCCGGGGTCGTGATGACCGCGTTGGGAGGAATCTCCCCCAGCATCGTGCCCGCCGCGTGATCCGCCGTATCCGCCGTGACGTCGGGTGGAAACAGCCGGTACGCTCCCTGCTGAAAGTAGTTGTCCGACGGCGCGGCCGTAACGTGAATCTCCGTGATCCACTTCACGCTCCGGGCGCCAATGTACCCGGGCGCGATGACGCGGAGCGGGGCGCCGTGCTCCGGCCGGAGCGGCTGGCCGTTCATGGAGAACGCCAGCAAGACCTCGGCGCCTGTCGCTTTCTCCAGCGGGATCGAGCCCCCGAATCCGAAGGATCCCCCGTCTTTGACGACCCGGTCGGCCCCCACAAACGCCACATGCCCGGCCCCGGGGAACA
>DATDQT010000092.1:0-2664 GCA_035292085.1 bacterium | reverse complement strand
CCCCTCCAGCGTATTCGCCTGCCACGGGTTGTCGGGCGCCGGCTTCCCCGCCACCAGGCTCTTCACCACGTTCACCATGAACGGGATCTGCGCGGCGACCAGCAGGATGGCCCCGACCGTCGCCAGCACGTTGAGGTGCTGGAACGGCTGCAGCATTTCGTACTGCATCGGGTTGGCGATGCGGCGCATCATGCCCACCAGGCCGAGGTTGTGCATCGGCAGGAAGGTCACGTTGAAGAAGACGAGGGTCAGCCAGAAGTGGACCTTCCCCAGGAGCGGGCTCATCATGCGGCCGGACATCTTCGGGAACCAGTAGTAGAAGCCCGCGAACCCCCCGAAGAACACCGAGCTGAACAGCGTGTAGTGGAAGTGCGCCACGACGAAGTAGGTGTCGCTGATGTAGATGTCCACCGGCGCCGAGCCGTTGAAAATGCCCGTCAGCCCCCCGCAGATGAACATCGCCAGAAAGCCCAGCGCGAACAGCATCGGCGTTGCGAAGCGGATCGACCCGCCCCACAGCGTCGCGATCATGGCGAACACGATCAGGGCGAACGGCACGGAGATGAGGATGGTCGTGAGGCTGAACGGCATCGCCAGGCGCGGGTTCATGCCGGAGATGAACATGTGGTGCGCCCACACCACGAAGCTCAGCGCGCAGGCGGTGAGCGTGGCGCCGACGATCCAGCGGTAGCCGAAGATCGGCTTGCGCGAGAACACCGGCAGGATCTCCAGCACGAACCCCAGGGCCGGCAGCAGGATGACGTACACCTCCGGGTGCCCGAAGAACCAGAACAGGTGCTGCCACAGGAGCGGATCTCCCCCGCCCTCGGCGACGAAGAACGACGTGCCGGCGATGCGGTCGAGCAGGAGCATGACCGCCCCCGCGATCAGCGGCCCGACCGACAGCAGGAAGAGCGTGGCCGCGCACAACTGCTGCCAGACGAGCAGCGGGAAGCGCCCGGGGCTCATGCCGGGCGCGCGCAGGACGATCGCCGTGGTGAGGAAGTTGACGCCGCCCATCAGGAACGACGCGAACTCGAGCGCCAGGGAAAGCAGCCACAGGTTCATCCCCCACTCCACGCCGGTGTAATGGGCCCTGGAGGACAGCGGCGGATAGGCGGTCCAGCCGCCCGCCGCCGCGCCGCCCGGGACGAAGAACGACGACAGCATCACCAGGGACGCCAGCCCGAACGTCCAGACGGACAGCATGTTGAGGCGCGGGAAGATCATGTCGCGCGCCCCGACCATGAGGGGGATGAGGAAGTTGCCGAAGGCGCCGAGGAGGATCGGCATGGCCACGAAGAACACCATGATGGTGCCGTGCATCGTGACCATCATGTTGTAGACCTCCGGGCCGACGTACCCCCAGCCCGGCACCTCGGTGTCGGGCCAGGCGAGCTGCCAGCGCATCCCGTACGCCAGGAAGCCGCCCGCCAGCGCCCACAGCAGACCCAGCCCGAGGTACTGCCTGGCGATCACCTTGTGATCGACGGAAAAGACGTGCTTCCGCCAGAACCCCCGCGGCGCGGGGTGGCCGTGCGCCGGGCCGCGCGCCGGCGCCTGGGCGTCGGTCACGACGGGGGCCATTGTTCCCTCTGCCACGCCCGGTACTCCTCGGGCGTGTGAACGTACAGCCAGCCGCGCATCCCCGAGTGGCCGAAGCCGCACAGCTCGGCGCAGGCCAGCTCGTACCTGCCGGGCCTGGTGACCTCAAACCAGGCGGGGATCGTGCGGCCCGGGATGATGTCCTGCTTCAGGCGCAGGTTCGGCAGGAAGAAGCTGTGGAGGACGTCCTTCGACTTGAGCGCCACGCGCACCGGCGTGTTGACCGGCACGTGCAGCTCGTTGTCGACCTGCCGGTCGTCCTCCGTCCCGAATCTGCCGTCCGGCCCCGGGTACAGGACCTCCCAGTTGAACTGCATCGCCGTCACCTGGAGCTGGACGTCCGACGGCGGCATCTCGAGCTTCACCCGGGCCCACACCGGCGCGCCGCGGAAATCGAGCCACAGGTCCAGGGCGAGGACGACGAGCACCGGCACCAGCATCCAGGCCGCCTCCCGCAGACTGTCGCCCCGGATGTATTTCGCGCGAATACCCTCGCGCCGGCGGAACCGGACGGCGAACAGGAGCAGCGCCCCGATCGTCACGAAGAGCCAGATCGCCGCCCCGCGGAAAATGATCGCGAAGAGCGCGTCGATGTCGCCGCCGAACGTGGAAACGCTTTCCGGGAGCCAGCGCAGCCAGTTCATGCGGCGCGGGCCGCCTGTTGCAGGGATGCAAACGGCATGGGCCAGGATTCCCCTCGAATCCGCGGGGTTATCCGGGTTGACGGACGAACGTGCAATGAGTCGCTTGCACTATTTCCCTGGTGCGGTTGCTCCAGGGAGCGGGGCTGCCCGGCCCAGGGAAACCAACGGACGCCTGGACGGGGACCCCATGATACTTTTCGCCCGGCTGATCCTGTCGGTCTGTCCGCCCGGAGGGCACGCGTTCCTCTGCAAAACCCGGGCGGGCGGCGCAGGACTGACGGCAAGGTCCATTGATGGCTCCGAATCGAATCTGGATCGTGGATGGCCACAACATGATCTTCGCGATCCGCCCGTTGCAGCGGCTGCAGGTCTCGGATCGTCGCGAGGAGGCACGCTCGGGTCTGGCGGACAGGCT